>DATLEZ010000150.1:0-31129 GCA_035525055.1 Acidimicrobiia bacterium
AAATCCCCAACGAGTCGACTATCTCCTCTTCCACCAGGCGGGTCTCGTCGTCGATTTGGCCATGGCCACCCATGAACTCGTCGATGATCCGCTCTCGTATCGCTGCGCTGATATCTGACATAAAACCCTCGTTAACTGCCCTTCTCTGGAGGTCGTGCGCCTAACCGAGCCATGCGAGACACCTCAAAGCTCGGCATGACAAAGCACCAGCACTCCCTAACTGTTCGACCAACCCACCCGACATGAAAGAGTAGTCGCGCCCCTCTGTGCTGTCCAGGCTCAAAAGTCGTATCGCCACTGAGAGACTGCGATTAACCTACTCCAGTGAGGGATGGAGATGGGAATGGGAAGTGGTGTTGGTTATCGCCGGGGTCGTCCCGCACTGCTAGCTATCTGCCTGGTCGTCCCATTGTTCCTAGGACTGGTTGTTACCCCGGCTGGCGCAGCTCAAAAGGATTGCGGTGCCACATCTACAGGTCTGGTTCCACTGACGGAGTTGGGCACCGCCACTTACCAGGGGGAAGTAGGTGGTCTCTACCCCGGAGGCGGCAACGACATTCCTCCGGATCATCTTCAAACAGGCATGGAGTCTGCTTCTGAGGTAGTGCCGCGGCTCCCGGATGGTGCGCCCGATCCAGGCGGACGTATCGTTTTCATATCGATCGGTGTCTCGAACACCTTGGCGGAGTTTAATGCGTTCAACGCCGCGGTTCTCGACGATTCCGAGATCAGTCCAGCCCTGATCTTGGTTAACGGAGCTCAAGTCGGTAGGGCATTGGGGCAATGGGCGTCGGCGAACTCAGACTCGACCTGGAATCGCCTGGACCGAAACCTGGCCGACTCTGGGGTGACACCTGAACAGGTGCAAGTTGCCTGGATAATGCTGCCCTCCAAGACTCGCGGACCAGTTACCTTGGACGCCGCTGAAAAAGAGATTCCGCTCTACGTTGAGGTGTTGCAGGAAGCGAAGAGAAGGTACACGAATCTGAGGCTCGCCTATCTGTCGAGTCGAATCTATGGGGGCTATATTCCCGACGCGGACTCCGAACCGAATGCATACCAGCACGGCTTTGCGATGAAGTGGGTGATCGAGGAACAGATACAAGGGTCGGCTGAGCTGGATCCGGACTCGTCGGACGGCTCGTCGATGGCGCCTTGGATCTCCTGGGGTCCATACCTATGGGCCGATGGCCTTGTTCCGCGAGAGGACGGTTTGGTGTGGGAATGCGACGATGTCGCAAGTGATGGAGTTCACCCAAGCGAATCCGGTCAGACCAAAGTCGCCGGCCTCCTTATGGAGCATTTCAGGTCGGATCCGACATCCACCGGTTGGTTCATCGGTGACGGGGTTATTGCCGTTTCGCCGGCGACCACCACCACCACCGTTAGCCCATCTGAAACCACAGCTTCTAACGAAGCATCGTTGACGACGGCCACGAGTCGGTCCGAGGGCTACGTGGGTCCGCAGGCCACGACGGACGGAAACAGAAACCAACCTTCCTCAACGTCGTGGTGGCCACTGCTTGTGGCGGCCTTGGTCGGTGCGGCGGTTGCAGCAATAGTCACGGCGGTTGTTCTTCACCGTCAAGCCGTTCTTGCTCCCCGTCCTCAGCAGAATGAGGGCGTGGACGGCTGATATTCAGAGGACTTCTCGCTCACGGAGAATGCGGTAGCCCTCCAGCGCGACTGGTGCGAACTGCTGCTCAGAGAAATGGGCGAAGTCCACCTGTTGACGAACTCCGCCACGCTTGAGGATCCGATCGACGTCGAGAATGTCGAAGTCCAGCTGAGCCGACAGTTCCGCTAGGGCAATATTGAACTCCCTCCGGCGTTGTGTGTCGGACTGCTTTATCAAGCGGTAGCTATGGACCGGTTCGCCTGGGTCGACTGTGAGCAGGTTGAAAACCAGCACGCGGGCGCCGATCCCTGATTGGAGCCGCTCAACAACGCTTGCGAATGATTCCCTAAACTCCCCAACAGTCAGACGGCCGACGCTCTCGAAGTTCTCATTGAACCATTTGACTGCCGACATGTCAGTGAGCACTCGGTCCATGGACTGGCTCAACCAGAACCCTCCTGGATCGACCAAAAACCCGTGTCGGCGGTGTCGATACAAAGTTCGCGAGAAATCGGGTGCCAGGGACAGAACGACAACAGTCTTGGGAAAGACCCCCTTGAATCGGGGGTTCGGGATCTCGAACGTGGGTTCGAAAAGGCGGGCTTTGAAATAGTCCTGCCTCAACGACAGGCGCTCCCTGGCATGCTCCTGAGCATCGGTCGCCGCCTCATCATGACAGGCAACTTCTAGCATAAAATCAGAGCGCGACCCGGCAATCTGGATCGGGTCCCTCACAATGCAACACGAGCCCTTGATGGTCTTGCGGATCATTGGTGCCATAGAGAACATGGCAGGCAGGTCGCAAGCGCCCCGCAAGTAGATCCCCACACTCCGCTCTCCTGATTCACGGGACTGGATCAAAATATAGGACTTCCCCGAAGTCTGTATGTGAGTGGGGCTGTTGATGACCTTCGGTTTCCTATACACCCGATGGATGAGCCTGCCCAAAGACGGGTTGGACCGCGCCAGGGTCCGTATCACTTTGGCCGAGCGGATCTTCAAGGAGCTCATTGCACACTCTCCCTGGCGAGATTGACCACCACTCGAGCTGGCGAGCGCTCCTTTGACCGACCGAGAGCAAACTGGGAGTCGTCGTGACCAACGAGTAACAAGGCCAGAAGGTCTCCAGTCCTCACCTCTTTGCCCTCAGCAACGATGATCTCAGAAAGGGTGCCGACCTCGACCGAAGTAAGCCGATAGCGGATCAACAGATCCGATCTCGTCCGGAACTTGGGTTTGCTGGGTTTGCTCAACCTGGTCGTCGCCTGGGCGCCAAGGCGGCGCCGCATCCGGGCTACCTCGGCCACGTCGACTTCGCAAAGGTCATCGCCGTAGTTGATCACTTCACCTTCCTTCTTATGCCACTTGGCGATTACTCCGCGGTCGACGGCGGCGGCCAGTCGCGGAAGTTCAAGTCGCAAAATCACTACTCACCCTCCTTGAGCATGCTCCCGCCAACGCTTCCAACCTCGAGTATTGAAGAGCAGGTTGCGCCTGCGGCACCCCTAACAATCCTCCCGTCTCCCATAATCTTGAACTTAACCCGCCAAACTAGCTGGGTGCTAGGCGGCTGTCTATCCTTCAAGGGCTGGATTGCGCCGTCGACAGCTCATCGATAAAGGGACCCGGTGAGAGTAGGTGGCGTGCCCCGAGCGGTCCAGCTAGTGGCCCGACGCCGACCTGGCGATATTGGTGGTCGTCGGGGTCGACGAAGCCGGTCGGGTTGAAGGGGGTGGCCTCGAATAGCCGTTCTCCGCGGCTGGGGATGAAGAGGCCCATTAGCGGCGGCCCGTTAGCGGCGGACCATGCCCCGCAAACCAGCCGCCAAGACCGGCGCCGGTGGAGACCACCCTGGTGACTTGGATCCCCGTCAGCGAGACCCAGCCCCGCTCGGTGGTCGTATCCTCGCTCCCGAGTGGAGTGTCGGAGTCGTAGACGTAGCCCTGAACCGTGTCGTCGACTTGAGGACGTAGATCGAGGCAACGGTGAAGGCGTTGCCGTTGGCGTGTTGTTCGGTTGACGCGATTGCCAGGGTCCAGGTTTCTGCGTCGATCGTCGAAACGGTTAAAGGATCCGAGATCCATTCCCCCATGTACTGGTCCTGATGCTCGACCTGGCCCAGCGACGTATTGGTGACCGAAGTTTGGCTGGTGCCTTTGGTCGTCTCCAAATCCCGCGCACCGTTCCCGGCATCGTCGAACGTTCCGACCGGAAGGGCGGTCGACAGTTCCGTCCCGACATAGCCGCCGGTGTTGTCAGTGGTGGCGCGAAGGTAGAGCTTGCTCACGAGACCTCACTTCGCCGGACGCCCATCGGCTTAGGGGAGGAACGCTTCCACGGTCCCGCCGTTTAGCCCCGAGTAGTAGACGACCGCACCGGGAATATTGTCGGGGCCGTAAGCGACCACCGCCACCGTCCCATCCGAGCCGTCGGCGTCGGTCAGTTGGAAATGAACCCCGGGCACCCCGACCGCAGTATTCCGATAGTCCCTGATCTCGACGACCTGCCCGTCGGCATTACGGAAGAGGATCAGCGGAGTCTCGGCAACACCGTCAGAAGGCTCATAGCTGCCCTGATGGATGCCGTCCAAGTCGTGACAGAACTGGTTCGGGTACAACTGGACGGCAGTGCCAGTGTTCTCGGTGCCGTCGAAGAAGCGGTTGCCGTGTCCGGCCCCGTTGATCAGCATGTACCCCGACGATTCTTCGAGGACGGTGACGGCGAACCGTCCGACCGGCAGCCCGCCCTCCACATCTTCACCAACCTTGACTCCCCCTTCGATGAGATGCCCGTAGGAGCAAAGGTAGGAGATGCGGTCGCCTATCCCCCAGCCGTAGCCGGTCTGGTAGGGAAGCTCGAACAGGTAGGGAGGCGCCCACCATATGTTCACGCCTGCCTGGATCACCGAGAAGGGGAAGGCGAACCGGGCGCCGGTCGGACTGATGATCGTCTCCGGGAAGGTGATGGTCGTGGGAGGCTGAGTCGTAGTGGTGGTCGGTGGCGCTGTCGTGGTCGTGTCCGGTGGTGGTGCGTCCGGTGGTCGTGTGTCCGGTGGTCGTGTGCCTTGGTGTCGTGCATCGGACGTTGATGCAAGAGTTGTGGCCGTCTCGGCACTTGTGGCCGTCTCGAGTGTCGTGTTCGCCTCAGCGGTCGCGGTCGTGTTCGAAGCTGTCAGCCCCTCGACATGGACAAGCGACTCCTCGTCGCCGTAAGTAGCGGACATGGGGTCGCCGCTCGCTGAATGGTGGACGGGGGCGTCCGGAATCCATTGGGTTAAAGCCACCACCGATACGGCCATTACGACAACCAAAGCAACTAGATAAGCAATTCTCTGCATGATGTCCCCTTCCTTGGACGTGTTTGTATCGGCAGGTTGGTTCGGTTATGAACCCCGGAAAGTAAGAGAGGACTAGTCGCTGGGGCAAGGGCGAGGATTCCCGAAACAACCATCTACTGCTTCAGTAGGGAAATTGGTGCGCGCCGGCTGTCCCGGCTTGCGGAGAAAACGGTGGCTTACACCGCTTTGGGGCTTTTCTGGCTAGGAGGCTTGAGTCGGTGTGGGGGAACGGGATCCCGAGCCATGCGTGACAAAAGGCTACGGCAGCCGCTCCGGAGAAGAAGTGCGAATGGATGATGATGTCGATTGGCCCATGTTCGGTTGCCAGCCACGGAGCCACCCTCGTCCGGACTACCCGATTGCTCAACCAACCGAAGTCGCGCTCGCGAGTGGGGACGCTTTAGCAATACGACCGGGACGACGTAACCTCCGTGATGACCGCCCCCCTCCACAGCGGCCTTGAGTCGACGGGGAGGTTGGGATTCACAGTGACCTCGACGACATCAGCGAGCGTTCCGACTGCTCTAGCCAAGTCTCGAATGAATAGGGGCCTGCTCCCTAGGCCCAGCATCAAACAATGGACCTCGGCCGATCCGACGAAATGACGGTCTACCGTTAGAAATAGGTGGCCCAGCGGGTTCAATTTTGGCTACCTTCGCTCCAGTACGACCCTGTTCCAGGCCATGCTCGGAGTCACCCCTCGGTCTACACCAGTCACCCCTCGGTCTACGCTGCCGGAGACGCACTACTTCCGAAAGTTCCGGGGGTCGTCTTCGGCGCCCCTGATCGCTCGGGCTGGTATTTCCACGGGCTGCCAAGTGCTGCACTGGGCGAGCTGATCCAGGCGTTAAATGGCCTGCCTAGGGTGGCGGAGGGTTGGCCCTTTCGTCGGTTCATATGGGCGCGCTTTCGTCAGTTTGGTCGTTGCGGCCGCGGTGGGTTCGGCCAACTCTGTCTGAGTGAAGAAATCACTCCTTCATCTCGACATCGACTAGATCACGCGGTACGCATGTGACGCGGTGTGCCTGCACATTGTTCTCGATGGGCGCGATGCGGTGACCTCCATGCCTGCGCTGTGCCAGACAGATCCGACACGCTGGATTCCACAGCTCATCCCAGCTCTGCGCCCAAGCGGACCTGGCGTCTCTCCCATTGACGGTGAATCTCTTTGACGCAGCGGTGCGGCCCAGGAGAACCGCGATATTGCTGAGACCCCGGCGACGGCGTGGCAATCGCCTTCATGCTTTGATCATCTATGAGGATCTGGTCGCCGATCCCGCCACCGCTCTGGTTGCTGTCTGTGACGCGATCGGTATTGCTTTTCATGAATCATTTCCTCTCGCCCGGGGACATGGCCGGCTAGGTGACCGGAGATCGTGTTGGTCTAGCCCACATGGAGGCGGTGTTCGGTGCTCTCCACCCCGACCCATCGGGCGTTCGCGGAGCTCCCCCGGATCCCAGCGCTACATAGGTTCGTACCTCGCGGGCCACGGCGACGTCAACGCGGCACTTGATGTTGAGGTTTAGCGGTAACCGAACCGCTCCATCCGGACCCGGCAAATCCCAGTGATGAATTCGAGGTTGTCGCCGAAAAACTCCCATGGGTCGATGCCCCGGTGAGACCCACGCGGCTGGTACTGGCGGTCGACGCTGGCTGATATATCCTTGGTCTCTCTAAGCCCGAGAGATTCGGCCAGAACTCTTAACGTTCCAACCTTGTCGGCGACGAAGTCCTCGTATCGAATGAGCTGCATCTGCTGTGTCCGGTCCAGGTAGACGTCGGCAATTAGGTTCCAGCGGTGTGCCAGCACTTCAGCTGGTCGGCTCGACGCCAACTCGAGACCGTCCCCTTGAAGGATCGCCCGCCAGGCGGCAGGCAAATTGGACCACCGGTCGCTGTCGATCTGGTCCAACGTGCCGGGAAGGTCTAAGCGGTCCAGAATGCTGCGGATATTGTCGCTGGGTTCTCGTATCACGAAAGCGAACTTCGCCCTCGGGAAGGCCTGTCGCAACTCCTCGTAAATCAACGTTAGGTTGGGATGCTTGATGATGGCACGGGAGAAATCGAGTCGGTTTCGGCGCAACAGACGGGAAAATGGGACTTGTCCCGCCCTAATGGGGAGGATCAGCTGATCCCCGATCTCTCTTCGGAGATCGTTGGTGGCTGTCAAACCCGATATCTCTCCCAACAGAAGCGCAATAGCGGACGTTCCCGACTTCTGGTTGCCAAGGATGAAAATGGGAGCAGGATGTCTCGTGGCAAAGGTGTTGCCGAATCGGTGCCGGATTCGGTGAGCCAGCGTCACCGGCGAAGTATGCCACGCGACGTTTCGACTCTCTGCTCGCCTGATGAATCGTGGCAACTGACGGGTCTTCTGAGCAGAGAGCTCGAAGTCACCCGAACTCCTCTGGGGAGATCCGATGAGCCCCCCAGATTTCCATGGCGGAACCCTTTCGGCACCGACTAGCTTGACCCGCTACCTCCCGGGGGGGAGGGCACAGGTGAGTGGTTAACTCTGGAGGTCTCGAGTGGCGGATGGGGCGGAGAAGAGCGGTGTCACCTCAGCGGAATGGCTCGCAAGGATAGGCGCGCCGACGTGGTGCAACCAAGAGCGCGTTGACAGCTTGTTGGTGGTGGATCTGCGCGAAGAGGCGTCTTTGACCAAGACCGCGGTGGGGTTCGAATCCGCCCCATCAACGGCCGAGTAGGAGAAGCTCATGGCAGTGCACGCGGCGCAAGCGAGACGAGGTGGCTTGACCTACCACCACCGAGGAGCCTTTTGGTTCGGGGTAATGGCAGTGTCGATCGGCGTACTGTTGCATCTGCCCCCGTACTTCGGTGCTGCCGACATGTCATACGTGTTGAAGGATATGCCGATAGACGCGACCATGATCATCGGGATGGGCCTCATCGTGGTCGGATTGGCGGCCACCGTCTATGGACTGTTTCCCCGGCTGTCGCAGGTGAGCCACGGATACGTTTCTCGCGTTGCTGTGCGGGCGCTCGACGATGCCCGCATCAGGCCAGCCCATATCGGTCTGCTCGTCGTCATGGCGGCAGCCGTCACAATCGACGTCATGAAACCCACCACCCTGGCTTTCGTCGTTCCGGGGATGGCCTTGGAGTATGGGCTGCGCTCGCCGGTCAATCCGACTGGAACTGTTCCTGTGGCGTTGCTACCTCTATCGGGCATAGTCGGGACTGTGATCGGATCCTTCCTCTGGGGATGGATGGGCGATCGGGTCGGCCGACGAGCGTCAATCCTGCTCGCCGGGGTCGTTTTCATCGCCACAGCCATCTGCGGATCGATGCCATCTTTTGCTTGGAATCTGGCGATGTGCTTCATCATGGGTCTGGGCGTCGGCGGGATGCTCCCCATTACGTTCGCTCTTATGGCCGAGACCATTCCCGCCCGTCATCGTGGGTGGCTGATGGTCCTGATCGGCGGTGATATAGCCGGCGCCTACATCATCACCAGCTGGTTGGCAGCCGAGCTGCTACCAACGTTTGGCTGGAGAGTCCTGTGGCTGCTGGGAGCCCCCACCGGAGTCGCCCTCATCCTCCTCAATCGGTGGATCCCGGAGTCGCCTCGCTACCTTCTCGCCCACGGACGGGAAGAGGAAGCCCGGAGTGTGATGGCGCGCTTCGGGGTCGCTCTGATAAAGGACGAGGAATCGGCCTTGGTGGTGGAAGAGCACCTGTACAGCCGTTTCCGTCAGCTCTTCCGGCCTCCATTCCTAGGTATCGCTCTGGTGATCGGTTTGCTCGGCCTCGGAGCGGGCCTGGTGTCCTTCGGATTCCAGCTCTGGATACCATCCAATCTCCGAAGGCTGGGCTTCAGTGAAGTGACCGCCGATCGCATGCTCAGAGACTCGGCGTTGATCGGATTTCCTCTCAACTTCCTGGTGGCGTGGGCCTACGGGTTCTGGAGCAGCAAAAAGACAATCATCATCCTCGCTGGCCTCACCGCTCTCGCCCTCTTCGGCTTTGCCATTTTTGGCGACACGGTGGCTGCCAACCGGGTGCTCCTCCAAACGCTGCTCGTGGTTCCAATATGGGGGATAAGCTCGATGGTGGCTGTTCTGTCTGTGTATAGCTCCGAGGTGTTCCCGACAAGGATCCGCTCCCGCGGAACCGGATTCAGCGCCGGGGCTAGCAAGTTTGGCGGGGTGGTCATCATCGCCCTCGTGGTGGCAGCGGTGGCGCCTCCTTCCATTGTCGGGACCGCCTTGCTGGGCGGAATCCCGATGGCCTTAGCCGCCTTGGCGGTGGCCGTATTCGGGGTGGAGACCCGCCAGCGGAGGTTGGAGGCCATCACCGCGGAGGAATTGGGCGGGTTCTCCGCATAACTGCGAGTCAAAACAGCATTCCAGCGGGCCAGATGTCGGGCGTCGGCATCTCCTCTGGAAAGGTCCGATAGTCCCCCCTTTTTCGATAGCGGAACCCTGTCCCTAGCGGCTAGGTTGATCTCCACCTCCCGGGGGGGAGCGTAAGTGGTAATCCCGGCGGCTTCGAGGTCGATGGGGCAGATAAGGGTGGGAGTCACCTCAATGGCATGGGTGTACGACGGAGTGGAAAAGACCGGCAAGGTAGGGCTGAGAATCGCACGCGGGGTGGCTTCGTTCCGAGCCGATGTCTCCTTCGCCCTCGTCGACGCATTGCTCGTGGTGGTGGCGTACTCGGGAGCACTCATGCTCCGGTTCGTCGATTTGCCCGAAGGAGTTCCGCCCCATTGGTGGCAGGACTTCTTGGTGGTCTTGCCAATCATCGTTGCGGTCCATGTGATCGCCAATATTGTTTTCGGGGCGTATGGCCACGTTTGGCAGTTCGCGAGTATCGCCGAAGCCGTAAAGATCGTCCTGGCCAACGGCTGTGCGGCGGTGGTGCTGTTGGCCAGCATGATGGCGTATCGGGCCGTCTCTGATCAGCTTGGACCCATGCCAGTTGGGTCCTTGGCCCTCGGAGCCCTTCTTACCCTGACACTTATGGGGGCGGTTCGGTTCCGCTCTCGCCTGTTCTCATTCAACCGTTTCGAAAGAGCCCAGGGAACCGCGCCGCGATCGCGGATTGTGATCGTCGGTACCGGAAAGCCTGCCGTCGACCTGGCCCGGCACTTGAGCGCTCACGGCGGCGGGTCGCATGTGGTCGGATTCGTGGGCGAACCCCCGGCCGGGAATGGGAGACACCTGGCGGGTCTTCCCGTACTAGGTTCGGTGGACTCCATTCCCCAGCTCGTGAATAGCCGAGGAATCGACGAGGTGATTGTGGCCACCCGCCACGGTTCGTCTGTGGTCCGCCGACTGGTTGACCTCTGCCTATCCGTTGAGGTCCGAATCCGGATTGTTCCTGACATCGACTCGGTGTTGGAAGGGAACGGCGTCATTCAAGACGTCCGCGATCTCGAGCCCGATGACCTTCTCGATCGCGCATCCGTACATACTGACCTCCAACAGGTTGCGGCCCTTTTGGAGGGCAGCACAGTCATGGTGACCGGGGCGGGTGGGTCGATCGGCTCCGAGTTGGTTCGTCAGATACTCACTTTCGGTCCATCGCGAGTGTTGGCTCTCGACCACGACGAAACCCATCTCCACGTGTCCATGCTGAACTGGAAGGAAAGCGGAGTTGAGATTGAACCGATCCTCTGCGATATCCGCGATCGGTCACGGTTGCTCCGGGTGTTTGCCACCTATCGACCACAGATCGTCTTCCACGCGGCTGCCCACAAGCATGTACCCATCCTCGAGTCCTCTCCAGAGGAAGCGGTCAAGACCAATGTGCTCGGGACGATGGTCCTCATCGAAGCCGCGAAACGGTCAGGGACTGATCGCTTTGTGTTGATCTCCACCGACAAAGCCGCCGACCCGGTCGGAGTCATGGGTGCTTCGAAGCGGGTAGCGGAGATGCTGGTTCAGTCGGAGGCCGCAGCTTCCGAGGATGTGCACTTCTCGGCGGTTCGTTTCGGCAACGTCTTGGGAAGTCGCGGCAGCGTGGTGCCCACCTTCGTAGAGCAGATTGAAAAGGGTCTACCCGTGACGGTTACCGATTCCGAGATGACCAGGTACTTCATGACCGGGCGGGAGGCGGTCGAGCTGGTCCTACAAGCCGCTGCCATCGCTGGCGATGGCCAGGTGTTGGTGCTAGACATGGGGGAGCCGGTGAAGATTGTCGACCTTGCTCACCGACTCATTCGGATGGCTGGATTGGTACCGGGCCGCGACATCGAAGTTCGCTACACAGGACGCCGGCCCGGGGAGCGGTTGCACGAGATGCTTTCGGTGGTTCCCTTGACCCCGAGCACTCATCCCCGTATCAGTATCGCCGATCCGGGATTCCCCGGCCCTGTGACATTGATGGACACGATGATGTCGCTGGTGGGTCTAGCTGCCAAGGGTGATCGCGACGGGTTAAGGGAGACGCTGCTTTCGGTAGCGCGCCGAGACTGGCAATTCGACTCGGCCGAAATCGCGGGTCCGGTCGATCAAGTGGTGGATCTGAGAGACGAGATTTTCCTGCCCGAGCCAGCCCTCGACCTAGGAGCGGTCAACTGAACCGACGCCAGCCAATCGAGATAGGAGAAGGAAGCTCTTAATTCTGCGGGCTAGGTGTAAGGGACCTGGCCGGCTGGCATGATCGGACCAGGAAGGTCAGAAACCGATCCGGTGGTGTGCGGAGGCGAAATCGTCATTGACGGGAGCCGTGCTGGTGAAGGTGCAGCCGCGAAGAAAATCCGTCCGCTAACGGGGTTGCCCTCACCTGGACGGCAGAATCGGGCCGTCCAATGACGCGAATCTATCTCTCTCCTCCAGACGTCCAGAGATCGGACGTAGACCTGGTTGTGGCAGCCTTCGACGAGGGATGGATCGCTCCAGTGGGACCCCAGATCGACGCCTTCGAGCTGGATCTGGCAGTAGCCACGGGCCGATCCCGAGCAGTGGCTCTATCGAGCGGGACCGCTGCGCTCCACCTGGCGCTCATCGTAAATGGCGTGTCGGAAGGAGATCGGGTTCTTGTCTCGTCCCTCACCTTTGCGGCGAGCGCCAACGCCGTTCGCTATGTCGGGGCAAATCCGGTGTTCGTCGACAGCGACCGGGCCACCTGGAACATGGACCCCGATCTTCTGGCTTCCGAGCTCGACGACGCCGCCCAGCGCAACCGGCGTTATGCGGCGGTCGTAGTCGTCGACCTGTACGGGCAGTGCGCCGACTATCGGCGTATCGAGCAGATATGCGCCGAACATGAAATCCCTGTCATCTCCGACGCCGCTGAAGCGTTGGGAGCCCGGCTCTCGGAACGGCCCGCCGGCAGCTTTGGTGAGGTCGGAATTTTGTCGTTCAACGGCAACAAGATCATCACGACCAGCGGTGGTGGAGCGTTGGTGACCAACAACGAGAAGTGGGCGGATGAGGTTCGGTTCCTCGCCACTCAGGCTAGGGATCCGGCACTCCATTACGAACATTCACGAGTTGGTTACAACTATCGCCTGAGCAACTTGCTGGCCGCTCTAGGCCGGTCGCAGCTGTCCGATCTGCCTCGCCGGGTCGCAAGGCGGAGAGCCCACAACCAGGCGTACCGGGCAGCACTCGAAGGTATCCCCGGGATTGAGTTCATGCCGGAGATCAGTGACGGGAAGTCGACTTTTTGGCTCACTGCCTTGACCGTTGACCCGGTAATGGCCGGCGTGGATCGCACGACTCTGATCAATCACCTCGGAGAGCACGACATCGAGGCCCGGCCGGTTTGGAAGCCGATGCACATGCAGCCGCTGTATCGAGAGAATCAGGTCATTCGTGGCGAGGTCTCTGCGGACCTGTTCGAGAGGGGTTTATGCCTGCCTAGCGGGTCCTCTTTGAGCGGCGCTCAACGCGAACAGGTCGTCGAAGCTATCCGGGCGAAGCTTCCGGTTTCGTGAACCCCGGGCTAGGGCGGCTCAACCACCAACAGAGGGCCCCCACAGGGACCGTCAGGCCCATGCCGACAAGCAGTGCGGTGCCAGCGCCATCGGCCCGTCCGGCGACACGTGACCACCACCCCACCAGCAACAGATGTACGAGCAGCGGGAAGACGGTCGGCTGCTGCCACGCCCGACAGGCCACCAGTCCCATGACCGCCATCGCTGCCAGGGCGCCGACTATCGAGCTTTCCCGGCCTCGTCCTCCCGACATGACAGCGAGAGTCACAACGACTGCCATCATCGCCCCTCCGGCCCACCGGGGCTGGGCCCAAAGTAGCGGGCGCCAGACGATCGCCATCGGACCTGTGACCCCGAGCAACGCCAGGACGGACTCGGTGTCCGGGACCGTCGCATAGATTCCGAGCAGCGAGATCAGAAACGGCAGGGGCGTCCGAGCGACTCCCGTTCCCCGATGGACTGTGACCGTGACCGCGACCACCGCGATGATCGCCATTGCCACGAAAAGTGGATTGCGCAGGCCGCCGAAGTTGCCAGTCCAGCGTCGCGTCGCGAAGGTCAGTGCCAGAAACGCCATTGCTCCCCAGATCAAGCCCCAATCGAAGACCCAGCGTCGGGTAGCCGCGGCGATCGCCAGACCCGCTATCCCGAAAGCGCCACCGACAAGAAGCTCGTTGGCCATCAGTCGGCGCAGAAGAACACTCGGAGTACGATCCGCCTATTTGTGCCTTCCAGGATTTCGGGAAGGCTCGAGTACATGCCCTGGATGGTCGGTTGATCGAGGAGGAGGGGGATAGCGCCACACATCAAGACTCAGAGCATACGCAGCTGATGTCAGGCAATCGCCGGCACCGACGATCAGGCGGGTGTAGCCCTTTCGTACCCAGGCCTCGGCCAGGATGGTCGCAGATCCTGCAGCGCCCGGTCAACAAATTGAGGAACGTCGAACAAGTCGGCTTTGCCGCCGCAAGTCGTTGGATCCAGGGGGATTCGCCGTACGCAGTCGGGGGCTGCGGAGAGCAGGTAACACCGAGAAGCGTGGTTCGGCAGCATCACGACGTTCTCGAACTCTGACCCGGTCACCGCAGAGCCTCATCTCCTGCGGTCACACAACCGTCGCCTCTGTCGTTGTTAGGGCTAAAGCGAGGCCAAACAACCAGGTCTGTCCGTCCGGAATGTGAGCCTCTGGGGCCCTGAAGGGCCGAGATCTCAACGAACTTGAGACCGCACAGACCCTGGCCGGCGCATCAGCCCTCTGCTCAATCCGAGACCGTACGAGATGTGCATTACGGCGGTGGCGACCAGCACCAAGGGGTTGAGGCGGCTGGCGACGGTTAGGGTGACGAGCCAGGCCACCAGGGCAACGGTTAGGAGCCGGGGGTCGCCGAAGGCCAGCAGGACGGAGCCGGTCGCCAGCCCGAGCACCAGGGCCAGTGGGGCCAGCGGTCGCCAAGAAGGAAACTCGCCATTCACGTAGAGCATGTCGGCCTTGCCAAGGCCATAGCGATAGAACTGCCGCCAGAGATCGGTGATGGTCTCCCTCGGTCGGTAGGTGCTGACAATGGCGGGGTCGACCAACACCCGCCCGCCCGCCTTACGAAGGCGGTAGTAGAAGTCGGCGTCCTCGGCCACGCGTGATGGGAGGGCTCGCATGCCTCCGATAGAGTCCCAGGTGGTCTTTCTCATCGCGCCCAGGTAAACCGTGTCGGCTTCGGTAGGTCGCGTTGCGTGATGAAACCGGGCAGGGCCGATGGCGAGCGGTGACCTGAAAGCGGCCGCCACGGCACGGCCAAAGTCGGATTTGCCTTCCACCACCATCGGCCCGCCGACGGCCGCATTCGGGATGCCGTCGAGGGCATCTACCGACTTCGACACGTAGTCGGGGGCATAGGAGGTGTGGGCGTCGGCTCTGATGAGGATGTCGGAGTGGGCTACCTCCGCCAGCAGGTTGAGGCCAGCCGATTGGACCTGGTCGGGGTTCTCGTAAATCTTCAGGTTGTTGACGAAATCCGACCACCAGCCGAGTCGGTCCAAGGTCTCGTCGGTGGAACCGCCGTCGGCGGCGAGGATCTCGATGGGGCCGTTGTAGGACTGGTCGGCCAATGACTGGAGACAGTCGTCGATATTGGATCCCTCGTTGAGAACCGGGAGCAGGATCGCCACCGATGGGGAGCGGTTTTCGTTCACCAGCCCATTCTCGCGACCTGGAGGACGCCCAATGCGCGTCCTCCAGGTGATAAAAACGTTGTTATGCGTCTCCGGGAGCGGTTGTTCTTGGTCATGGTGGGGGTGCTGCCGCTCCACACTGTGTTCCTGAGTGCCTGGATCTCGTGGAAGCCGTACCTTGCGCTGGTCGGGGTCCTCGGCATATGGGACCTGGTCGACGGCCTACGTTTCAGGACCTGGCCCTGGCACCGCCAGGTCTCGACCGTGCTGGCCGTTTTTCTGGTTGTGGTGGCGACCGGTTTTCCCGCGCCGGAGTTTCGAGAGCGGTTCCTTCGTCTTTTCCTCGCCTTGATCGTGGGTGGACTCGTGAT
This sequence comes from Acidimicrobiia bacterium, assembly GCA_035525055.1. Classification (GTDB taxonomy): domain Bacteria; phylum Actinomycetota; class Acidimicrobiia; order Spongiisociales; family ZC4RG35; genus DATEEG01. The sequence continues at coordinate 15,403 of DATLEZ010000150.1, forward strand.
GCTTGTCACCGAGCGCAGTCTGCGCCGCCCGGGAATGCTCGACGCCGTGCTCCGGGTCGTGTTCTTCACCTCCGCGGTCATGGGCGTCACCGCCTTGCTGATCTCTCTGGTCTTAGTTGGTATGGCAGGAAACACCCCGATCAATTACCTCACCGGTGCCGACGGCTATGACCTTCCTTTGATCGACAAGGTCGGCAAGCCGGCCTACCTGCTGTCCCATTTCCTTGCACTGTCGAACTGGCACCAGGATCCGGGCTACGGAGCCGCCTGGTCGGTGTTGTGGTCGACTCTGGCGCTGATCGCGTCGGCCAAGGGTCTAGGAACGAGAAGGCCGTGGCTGGACGGCGTCGTGCTGGGCGGACTGTGGTTGGCGGTAGTGATGGCCTTCGCCCGAACCGGGTGGCTGAGTCTTTTGATCGCGATCATTTCCGTCGGGTGGATCCTGGTCCGTAGGGGCCTGGTAACAGCCAAGGGCCTCGCGGTCCGATTGTCGACCGCTCTCGCCGCAACCGTCGCTCTCCTGGTCGTGCTCTTCGCGGTCGATGTGGCTGATGTCGGCGGCGACCTCGATGTGCAATTCGCTTTTCGTTTTCAGCAAGGTTGGGATCTTCTCGCCGACCTGACCGGTTTGTTCGAAAGCTCCGAGGCTTTCGAGGACGTTTTTGAACCGTCCGAGCAAAGGGCCGATGTCTGGCCCGAGTACTGGGAGATGTTCCAGTCCGATCCGATCACGGGGGTCGGCCTCGGGGTGGGATGGGAGACCAACTCCGTCGGCCAGGAGCCCCACAGCCTCTGGCTCGAGCTCGGGGCCGAGACCGGACTCATCGGAGTCGCCGCCTTCATTCTCCTGCTGGTGGTAATCCTCCGGACTGGAGCCGGGCTGGTTGGTGGGGCGGCATTACTGGCAGCCTTCCTGCCGTCGTTCACGCAGACCGTCCTGTTCGAACCGACCTGGTGGTTCGCGGCCGGGCTCTTCCTCGGCGGAAAGGTTGGGTTAGGCAGAGAGCCACCTCTAGAGTTGACCCGGCTGGGCACCGGGAACAATCGCTCAGCTAATTAATAGAAACAGCCTGTTCGCTCGCGCCCGACCAGAGATCGTTCCCAATGTGAGTCGGCCAATGTGAGTCGGCCAATGTGAGTCGGCCAATGTGAGTCGGATTGTGCGAGTTGAATCGGGGAGGTGGCCGTGCGTCTTCGCAAAGTCCTGCTGGCATTCGTACTGGGTGTCAGCCTCCTACCGGCGGTACCCGCCGTCGCCCAGACCACCGACCCGACGTTCACTGTCAACGGTTCGGGTTGGGGTCACATGGTCGGGATGTCGCAATACGGCGCCCGGGCCATGGCTGAGGGCGGATTCACTGCCAGCCAGATCACCGGCTACTACTACGCCAACACAACCGTCCAGAGCATCCCCGCCGTGGTTCCGGCGGCGAACTTCATCGTCTCCGATTCCGATCCGCTGTGGATCGGTTTCCTCCAGAACCGGACTTCGTTCAACTTCAGGGTCGACGGTGCCGGATCCGCCGGACTCTGTAAAGCCAACGACGGCGAGGGAGCCTGTCCGACCCAGTTCGCCGCGGCCGGTGAGACCTGGGAGTTCCGGGCCCTCGGAGGAGGCGCCTGCCAGTTCTTTAAGGCTGGCACCGCCGTCGGGAACCCGGGGACCTGTCAAGCCGCCATTACATGGGACTTCGCAGTCGGGACGAGGATCTTCGCCATCGACAATGGGCTCTCCTATGCCCGCGGTGTGATACGGATCAGACCTGTCGGCGACGGCTTCCACGTGATTCTGGAAATCGGTGTCGAGGAGTACCTATACGGCCTTGGAGAGATGCCCTCCAGCTGGCATTCCCAGGCCCTTCATGCCCAGGCGATCGCCGCCCGGACCTATGGGGTACGCCAAGCGATCCGGTATGGGCCTGAGGAGTCTTTCGACGCCAGCAGGAAGGCCGCTTGCTGGTGCCAACTGTTCAGCACCGTGGTCGACCAGGCCTACGTCGGATGGGCGAAGGAAGCAGATCAGTTCGGTCCGAACTGGGTTGCGGCGGTCCAGGCGACGGCGGGACAGGTGGTTACCCATCCACTGGCACCCGAGTACTCGATCATCATCGCCTACTACGCCAGTTCGACCGGCGGCCACACCGACAGCAACGTCGAGGGCCTCGGGCACACGACGCCGTTGCCCTACCTGGTACCGACCCCCGATCCGTGGTCGTTAGATCCCGCTGCCCAGAATCCGTTTGCCAGTTGGACGGTGACGTTCACCGGTTCTCAGATCGCCGCTGCGGTCGGGTTGACGACCGTGACCGGCGTCGAAGTGACCGGTCGAAACTTCTCCGGAACCGTTAGCCAGGTGACGATCGCCGGCACCCTCAACGGCCAGGAAACGGTGATCACCCAGGGGGGTCGCACGTTCCGATCGGCCCTGGGGATGCGATCGACCATGTACAACATTGCAGGGGGCTCCGGGGTGGGAACCGCGGTGTGCGACGGTGTCGCCCCCTCGGCCGGGTTCACCGATGTAGGAGCAACCAATCCCCATCTCAACGACATCAACTGCATCGCCGCCCTCGAAATCACCACCGGTACCGCCCCTGGCATCTATTCGCCGGCGGCCACCGTTACCAGATGGCAGATGGCTATCTTCCTCGCCCGCACCGCGGCGGTGCTCGGGGTCGCCCTTCCTCCAGGTGCGAGCCAGGGATTCGAGGACCTGGGCGGGCTGTCCGTTGAGGCTGTCACCGCGATAAACCAGATCCGCCAACTGGGAATTACGACCGGCACGACGGCAACCACCTTCGATCCCAACGGGGTCGTTAGCCGCTGGCAGATGGCTTTGTTCCTGACTCGCCTGCATCCCCAGGTTGGTGGTGTCCTTCCCGCCGGAGCCGATCAAGGTTTCACGGACCTGACCGGGCTTTCGCCGGAGGCGATCACGGCAGTGAATCAGCTTGCCGAGCTGGGAATCACCCTTGGTACTGCCCCTGGTTTGTATTCGCCGTCGAACCCGGTTGCCCGCGAGCAGATGGCTTCGTTCCTGGCACGGTTGATAAGGATCTGACTCGGCGAGCTCGATGTGGCGGAAACCCGCTGAAGGCGAGAGCGGGGCCTGCCGATGGATGCCAGGATGGCTATGGATCCCCAAACCGGAAACCGGGAATCTTCTGTGAGTTTTCTTCCTGACGAACCGGACATCGACGCGCCACGAGGCTTGCGGGCGCCGGGCACTGCCCGGATGATCGCCGGCAGCCTGGTCGGCGCCGTCCTCGCCTATCTGTTCCAAGTTTACGGAACGAGGGCACTGGGAGCCCACGCCTTTGCTCCGATCGCCTTGTTGTGGACTTCGTACTTCATCGTCGCCACCGTGATCCTGATACCCCTCGAACAATTCGTGACCAGGGAAGCAAGCCGCGGGCGCCGGGTTCTCAAAGATGACCGGCTCACCATCGTCCTCGTCATCGGTGGTGCGGCCCTTCTCCTCGGTGGATTCGCCTACCTGACCAACGATGCCTTCTTCGCCGGCGAGCCGATCTTCGTCGTCCAGGCGGTCGCGGTAACCGCCTTCTACGGTGTGATGCAGGTCGGTAAGGGCCTTCTGGCCGGTCATCGACGCTTTGCGGAGTACGGGGTTGTTCTGGCTTGGGAGGGCATCGTGCGACTCGGCGCCGCGGTCGCTTTCATTGCCTACTCGGCGTCGGCGCCGGCACTCGGATGGGCGATGGTGGCCGCTCCGTTCGGCGTGTTCCTGGTGAGACCGTTCCGCTATGACCGTGAAACGGTGTCGGGTGTTGCGCCTACCAAGGCCTCCGGATTCCTGTCGAGCTATGTCCTCGGCAGCGCGGCCTCACAAGTCCTGTTGGGTGCCGCCCCGATCGGAGTCGGAGCGCTTGGCGGGAATGAGGCGCTACGTAGCGTCGTCTTCACTACGTTCCTGCTTTATCGGGCCCCGCTGACGCTTATCTACAACTTGCAGGGCAGGCTTCTTTCGCTGCTGGTCCGCATGGACGGAAAGACCAGCCTTCGGCAGGGCCTCTTGAAGCTGGTCGGGTTCGGAGCGGTCCTCATCGGGCTGGCCGGAGTGGTGGGCTTCTTTGTCGGACCGGCAGTCATTGGGCTCTTGTTCGGGCCCGAGTTCCGCCCGGTCGCCACGGTCGCCGCCCTTGCCGCCACCGGTGTCATTGCCGGTTCCGTGACTCAACTGATGGGACAGGCCCTGGTCGCCAACGGCTCGACCGGTCAACTGGCCAGCGCCTGGGTCGGCGGCCTTCTCGCCGGAGTGGTCACCATGTTCCTCGTGGGCGGAACCCCCGACTTCCGGGTCGCGGTTGGCTTTGCTGTAGGCGAGTTGGTTGCGCTTGCCCTTGCGTGCTGGCGAACGCTTCGCTCGTAAAGCGTGGTACGTGGTACGTGGTACGTGAGGGTCTTGCATGAGGTCACGGACCCACTAACAGTTGGCTGGTGCAGGACTTCAAGAAGCTCCGTGTATGGCACGAAGCTCAGACGCTCGCCGTCCGCGTTTATGAGGTGACTGAGCACTTTCCAAAGAGAGAGCATTTCGGTCTCTCGGCGCAAATGCGGCGGTCAGCCATCTCCGTCGGATCGAACCTCGCCGAGGGGTGTGGGCGAAATGGCCCGGCTGAGATGTCCCGGTTCCTCCAGATCTCGATCGCATCAGCGTGCGAACTGATTAGTCAGTTGGATGTCGCGGGCCGACTTGGACTTATGTCGGTAATCGAGGGGCAAGACCTCACCGACATCGCGGACCACGTCCGAAGGATGCTGATCAACTCCAGGCAAATGTCGAGCGACGCCGGAGTGTCGGTTGAGGGTCGTACCACGTACCACGTACCACCTACAGGAACGCGAAAGACTCCTCTAGGTGGTACTTGACGTTATTTAACGATCTTCGATATATCTCATCGTATGAGGAGTGCCCCGTCCGGAAGACCCGATGTACGTCCTCCCAACACATCGCAAGCCGCAATGTCGACCGGCGGGGCACTCCGACCCACCGCTCAGGCTCGCCCGCTGGTGTCCGTGGCGACAACCGCGTCGGGTCCCGGCTATCCCGCTCATGACCTCTATGTCCGTCGGTTCTGGACTGCGATACTCGGTGCCTCGGCCACGACAGAACTATTGCGAATTGCCGAGGCCGCACGAAAGGGAACCCAGATTCGTCGACCGGTTCATTTGCAGAATTTGATGGAAATGGGCTTGGTGACCGTGGTGGAGGGAGAGATCCAAATCGGCGATTTGATCCCACCTGTGCCGGGAAGCCTCATTCGACGACTAACCCCGTCGCTCCGATCCGCCCACGAGACCTGGCAAGTCCCGCCCACACGACAGTTGGCTAGCGGTCAATAACCGTCGACGCAACGGCAGACACTTCAGGCTTCGGAACGTACCTCGTACCACGTACCACCGACTATCCGGTCGGAGGCGGCGCGACCGGGAGCGGTTCTCCGACAACCAGATTGACCGGGTCCTTGTAGTTCATTGCCTGGCCTGGGGCCGGGGTCTGGCTGAAGACGATCTCCCTCTGCGACTCATCGGTCACCGGCACGTACGTCACATAGACGTCGAGCCATACGCCCGTCGAGTAGATGAACCGGTTGATCGTGTTGTAGGCATCGCGCAACGTCAGCCCGGCGACGGCTGGCATCGCTCCCACGGGCTGTTGTCCCGTGGAGATGTAAAGGGTGAGCGGCAACCCGACTTCCACGACCGCTCCACCTCTGATGGACTGGAACACAACTGTTCCGGCCGGTTGCAACGAAGGTATCGGTTGAATCCGGGGCACCATCTTGGCTGCAGTGGCCTGCAGGATGGCATCGGCCTCGGCCACTCCGATCAGAGAGGGCACCGTCGTGGTCGGTGGCACGACGTAAAGCTCGAGTTCCTCTTCGGTCACCTGGGGGAACTCAAGGGGTTCGACTCCTTCGAGGACCATCTCCATGAACTCGGCCCAGATCGGCGCCGGCACCGAGCCACCGAAGACGCGGTCGTAGCGATTGCCGTTGATCGTGACGTTGCGCAGGGGGATTTGATCACGCTCATAACCGACCCAGACCGCGGTGGAGTACTGCGGTACGAAACCCACGAACCAGGCATCGCGATATTCCTGATGCGTGCCGGTCTTGCCCCCCTGAGGACGGCCGATGTTGGCCCGCTGGGCAGTTCCCTGGGCAGTCGGAACAACAGTCAGGGGGCGACGGACCGCCGCGGCAATGGCAGGGAGGATTACCTGCTCGTGCTCGACTTGATGCTCGTAAAGGACCTCTCCGGTCTCGTCAAGGATCCGGCTGATCACGTGTGGCTCCGCCCACACTCCGTTGGTCGCAAACGACGAATAGGCGGAGGCCATCTCGAGAGTGGAGACCGCCCCCGTTCCGAGGACGACCGAAGGAACCGCGGGCAGCGCGGAGTTGATTCCCATGCGGTGGGCGACTTCCACGATCTTCTCGGGCCCTACCCGCAGTGAAAGCTGCGCGTAAACGGTGTTGATCGATGATGACGTTGCCTGCTCGAGGGTCACTCGACCGGCCGAAGATCCGGCGTTGGAAACCGTCCACGTGTTGCCGTCATCCGAGCAGATCGAGGGACAGGTGAGAATCATCGGGCTTGCCCCGCTGAAGGTGTTGCCGAGGGTGAGGCCGTTCTCCAAAGCGGCGACCAAGCCGAAAGGCTTGAACGCCGACCCGGGGTTGCGGCGTCCCTGAACCGCCAGGTCGAACTGCTCCCGCTCGTAGGGCAGCCCCGAGGCCATCACGACCACTTCGCCGGTGTGGTTGTCGACCATGGTCAAGGCCCCGGTCGGAGCGCACGAGTTGGCTTCGGCGTAGGTCGTCAGCTGCTCGATGGGCGTCGTCGGGAAGATCCTCGTGCAGAGATTGAGGTTTTCGTCGTATGGGTAAAAAGGCAACCATTGGAGCAGCAACTCGTTGGCGGCTTGCTGGAGCCTCAAGTCGATGGTCGTCTGGATTATGAGACCGCCCCCGCCTGTGCAGGAGGTGTCGTCGGCCGGGCAACCGAAGATCGCGATGGTCCGCTCTTCACGCGTGGTGCCGAGGATGTTGTACTCCTCGTTGGCCGGATCGAGAAGCTGACGCAGGACCTCAGCATTGATGTGCTCGGCCTGGCGAGGCCGCTCGATGTGCTCTATTACACCAAGAGGTCGGGCTTTGGCTCGCTGGGCTTGAGCGGCCGTGATCCATTCCTCTTCCAGCATCGTGTCGATCACGTCGTTGCGGCGATCGAGCACGTTGTCGGGGCGTCGGCGAGGGTCGTAGAAGGTCGGATTGCGAACGAGGACGGTAATGGTCGCCGCTTCCTCCAGCGTCAGCTCGTCCAGGTCCTTGCCGTAGAACTCCTGAGCGGCAGTGTTGACGCCGTAGGCACCTGCTCCGAAGTAAACCGAGTTCATGTAGAACTCGAGCAGCTGGTCCTTGGTGTGGCGGCGCTCGAGTTCGGCTGCGATGAAAGCTTCTTTGATCTTGCGCTCGATCGTGACCTCGTCTCCCACGAAGACGTTCTTCACGATTTGCTGGGTGATGGTCGACCCGCCGCGGCTGCTGCCGCTGCGGAGGTTGTCGAGGGCGGCGGAGGCGATGGCGGGGAAGGAGACTCCCTGATGGTCGTAGAAGCCCTTGTCCTCGGCGGCCAGCATCGCCAGGATCACGAGTTCCGGGACCTGATCTATAGGGACGGGCTCGGAGTTGCGACCGTCGTGGAGTTCGGCCAGCAACTCGCCGTTCTTGGCGTAGACCCTTGACACTCTCGACAGGTCGGGTAGGGAAAGCGTCAGGGAGTCGACGTCAGGCATGTACTCGGCTCTTATCTTGTCGATCGTTCCGTAGGCCGAGTTGGCTCCCAGGAACGTGAAAAGGCCCACCCAGGTGCTACCGAGGAGGGCTATGGAAAGGAGGCCGGCCAGGGCCGGGAACCAGCGTCCCCGCCGTTCCCGCGCCTCCATTTGATGGATCAGTGAGCGATTTGCCATAGGGAGACCCGAGTGAGGTGCCTCGGTAGCATGGAGAATAACCCCGAGCAGCCGGTATTACGTGCGCACTTCGAGCGGCATCGAAATCAAGACGGTCTATGACGCCCCGGCCGATCCGGCGCGAATCGGTACGCCCGGGGAGTATCCGTTCACCCGCGGTCCCCATCCCACGATGTACCGGGGAAAGCCCTGGACCATGCGTCAGTACGCCGGATTCGGGAGCGCCGAAGACACGAACGCTCGCTTTCGCGACCTGCTCGGGGCAGGCCAAACCGGGCTTTCGGTGGCTTTCGACCTCCCGACCCAGATGGGCCTTGATAGCGACGACCCTTTGTCGGCTGGCGAGGTGGGAAAAGTCGGTGTCGCCATCGACACCCTCGACGACATGCGCCGACTGCTCGATCAGATTCCCCTCGACGAGGTCTCTACTTCGATGACCATCAACGCCACGGCCGCCATCCTGTTGCTCATGTATCAACTCGTCGCCGAGGAACAAGGGGTGGCAGTCGATCGCATAAGGGGAACTGTCCAGAACGACATTCTCAAGGAGTACGCCGCCCGGGGCACATACATCTATCCGCCGCAGCCGTCGATGCGCCTCGTCACCGATCTTTTTGCCTACGCCGGAACGGAGTTGCCTGCGTTCAACACCATCTCGATCTCGGGCTATCACATCCGGGAAGCCGGTTCCACAGCAGCGCAGGAGATTGCGTTCACGATCGCCAACGGCCTCTCCTACGTGCGGGCGGCCGTGGCGGCGGGCCTGGATATCGATGTGTTCGCCCCGCGGCTCTCGTTCTTTTGGAACAGCCACAATCACTTCTTCGAGGAGATCGCCAAGTTCAGGGCAGCTCGCCGGGTCTGGGCCGACCTGATGAAGAACCAGATGGGGGCCGTCGATCCCCGATCATGGGCGATGCGGTTCCATACCCAGACGGCAGGCTCCACCCTCACTGCCCAGCAGCCGGACAACAACGTTGTGAGAACGACCGTCCAGGCGATGGCCGCCGTCCTCGGCGGGACACAATCTCTCCACACCAACTCCTTCGATGAGGCTCTCGGCTTGCCCACGGAGGCGTCGGCGCGACTCGCCCTGCGAACTCAACAGATCCTCGCCTACGAGTCGGGACTGACCGACACCGTCGATCCGCTGGCCGGGTCGTACTTCATCGAGGCTCTCACCGATGATGTCGAATCGGCGGCGCGTTCCCTGATCGATGCGATCGAGAAGCGCGGTGGCTCCGTTGCCTCGATCGAGAGTGGTTGGATGCAGTCGCAAATCGAAGAGGCCGCCTATGTGGAGGCCAGACGCCAGGAATCAGGGGAGTCGATGGTCATAGGTGTGAACAAGTTCGCGGTGGATGCGATAGCTCCGGTGCCGGCTCTCGTGATAGATCCCGACCTCGAGGCGGGCCAGGTCGAGCGACTCGCCGATTGGAAGCGAAGCCGCGACCAGGGCCTGGTCAGCGCAGCCCTGGAGGAGATCAGCAAGGCAGCGAACACCGTCGACAATCTTCTCTATCCAATGAAGGAGGCTCTGGTTGTCGGAGCCACTGTTGGAGAAGTTTCGGGTGCACTGCGCCGGGTGTTCGGGTCCTACCGGCCGTGACGACTTCCGGGTCCGCTGTTCGATTCCTGATAATCGGCGCCGGGCCGGCCGGGACCGCCGCCGCCACTGCGGCGGCAGCTCTTGGAGCCAAGGTCACGCTCGTCGAGAGGCACGTGGTGGGCGGAGCGGCCCACCTTCGGGACTGCATCCCGTCCAAGACCATGACCGCCACGGCAGTCCGCATCGACTCGATGAGGAACGCAGCCAAGCTTGGCGTGTTGTCGGCCCCGGGCCACGTCGATCCCCAGCAATTGTCCGAGCGGATCCAGTCGATCACCGGCGACATCCATCGGCGCTGGGTCTCGCTCCTTCGCTCGCAGGGCGTTGAGATCATCGACGGCACCGGCCGGCTCGTCAGTCCCAACGAGGCGATTGTCGACAGTGACACCGGAAGCAGGCGGGTCGGGTTCGACCGCTGCTTGATCTCGACCGGATCGGCCCCGAGGGTCCCGTCTTGGGCCAAAGTCGATGGCGAAAGGGTCTTGACCACCCGCGATGCCTACGGTCTGCCCGAGATTCCCAAGCACCTGGTTGTCATTGGCTCGGGAGTAACCGGGGTCGAATTCGTCCATATCTTCGAAAGCCTCGGATCGGACGTGACCCTGGTCGTAAGTCGCCAGCAGATCCTCCCTCATCGCGATCCGGAGGTGGCGGCGGTCCTCGAGGACAACTTCCTAGAGCGCGGAGTGAAGTTGTTGATTGGTGCCCGCGCCACCGCGATCGAACGAGTCGACGACGAAGTGCTCGTGACCTGTGACGACGGTCGCAAGGTCACCGGTACCCATGCTCTGTTGGCGATCGGAGCAGTCCCTCTCACGACCGATTTGGGCCTCGATGAACTGGGCATCGCCACCGACGGCGGGTTCGTGACGGTGGACGAATATCAACGGACCAACCTCCCGCATATCTACGCGGCAGGAGACTGCACCGGTCAGATGCTGCTGTCGTCGGTCGGGGCGATGCAGGGACGGAAGATCGCCCGCCACGCCATGGGCTTGCAGGTGGTGCCGATCGATTACTCGAAAGTGTCACAAGCGGTGTTCACCGAACCGGAGATCGCCTCGGTGGGCCTGGAGGATTCCGAATCGGCGGGTCAGGGTCGCAAGGTTCGCACCACCAAGGTCCCGTTCGCCGCCAATGCAAGGGCCGTCCTGCAGGGAAACCCGAGAGGGTTCGTGAAGGTGATATCGGACCCGGCAACAGGAGTGGTGCTGGGTGGCACCATCGTCGGCCATCGCGCCTCGGAACTGATCGGGATCCTGGCCCTGGCGGTGCAGGCAAGAGTCCCGGTCCACACCCTGGTAGAGACGTTGATGGTGCACCCAAGCCTGTCGGAGAGCATCTCCGACGCAGCGGAATGAAGGCCCGCGATCCGCTATCCGCGATCCGAAAGTCCGGCGGATGGCGGACAGCTCGTCGGACGAGCCGACGAATCAGGAGGTGACGCTCAAGGCGCGTGGCACGCCGATCAACGGGTCTTGACCTACACGTAGAATCGGTGTCGGCCTCTAGCGCCACCGTCCTCCGGTGAGAATTCTTGCTGGCAGCTGTCGGATCCGGAGCGAGGCGTTCGTAGCAGGGTAAGGGGCAGCCGGAGGAGGCCGCCGGGACAAGGAGCCATGAGATGACGCGATACCTGATCTCGTTCGATGACGGCGCGATGACCTTCCCCGAGGAGGAGACGGCCGACGTGGCCGAGGCCGCGCACAAGGTGGTCCAGGAGGCCAAGAACGCCGGCGTGTGGGTTTTCGGCGGCGGGGTGGTAAGTCAGAGCGCGAGCGTCGTGGCCACCGACGGGACGGTCACCGATGGCCCGTACCCGGAGACCAAGGAGGTCATCGGCGGATTCTCGGTCGTCGACGTGCCCTCACGCGAAGAGGCCCTGGAGTGGGCTGCCAAGATCGCCGTCGCCTGCCGGTGTGCACAAGAGGTCCGGGAGCTCATGCCCGACCCGAACGTCTGATCTAAAGGCCCACCGCGGCCAGTTCATGCCCACCGGCCTCAACCACTAGGTCAAAGCGACCAATCCGCCTCAGCCATTGACCCGCGGCCAGCAGGATAGGGGCCCGCCAGGGATCGGCGGCCAAGCCACGACCGGCCAGTCCGAGCCGCGCAACGGTCGGCCCACCCACTTCGTCACGCTCGTCCGCGCCGGCGCCAGATTCGAGAACGGCTAACTGGTCGAACGTCGGCGACCAACCCAATCACGAGTCAGAACGTCACGCCCACGCCGCATGGCACGCCGATCCACAGGTCTTGACAGCTCCTCCGTTCTGCCTACTGCTTACTGCCTACTGAAAAGACACGTAACCCGGCACCGGGTCAAGCTCCAGCACCTCTTCCGGCGTCGCCCCTCCCCTAGGGGTGTCTTCGTCATAGAAGTTCTTCCATCCCCAGGTGAAGCCGGCGTCCTCGGTCCCGGCCGTCAGCGCGTTCCACGTGTCGTACTTGGTCGGAAGCGGGCCTTGTCCGTCCATCTGGATCACTACCGCCAGTTCGGGCGGCGTCCTCACCTGGTCCCGATTGGTGATCATGTCGAGGCGGAATTGGTGGAGGAGCAAGTACTTCTGGGGCAGGTTCTGCTCGCGGACCAGGGCAGCCAGCCAATCGACGACGGTGTTGATCTCGGCCGCATCGACCGATCCGATCTGTCGGAGGTGAACCTGATGGGGCTCGAGCTTCCACTCGGAGTCGAGGGCGAGGCCGACGTGTGGCAGTCGTAGGAACTCCTCGTACCTCTTGGCCTGAGTGAGGAAGTCGGTGCGACCCGGTTGGAGGTCGAGGATCACATAGATACCGTTCTCCTGTGCCACGTCGATCCACGGTCGCAAGGTATCGAGGCTCATCTCCTCGGAGTAGTCGTTATCGGCACCGGCGAAGGCCGAGGCGACGGTGGCGATGATCTCGAAGCTGGGCAGGACCGGTACCTCGTCGGCGTCATATCCCTGAGCGATCTCTGTGACCCGCTGGACCGATTCCTCGGCCGATTGCTCCCCGAGGACGCCGAGGGCACCCGTGGTCGGGTTGCCGTACAGCGCAACTAGGCGGCGGCCGGGGTAGAAGACCAGTCCGCCTCCTGGCAGTTCCGGAGCGGAGAGAAGGGCAGGCAACTGCCATTCGAGCAGGCCGGGGTCGAAGGCCCCGGCGACAACCGTCTGACTCGGATCTATGGAACGCAGGGCCGTCGCGGTCGAGTGAGGCGTGCGGAGATCGAGTGGATCGATTAGAAGGAGGGTCTCGTTTCGAGTCGCAGCCGCGGCGAGCACCGGAGCCAGGAGATCGGGTCGGCTGCCGTCGGCGAGCCAGACCGTGTCGGTCGTCGGCGCGTACGTAGCCACCCAACTCGCATCGGCCGTGACGTTCGCCTCAAAAGCACCTGCGAGTACGGCTGTTCCGTTCACTGTGCCCACGACAGCCCTTGCCAGGCTGAGAGACCCGGTGGCCTGGAGCACAGGCGCCCCACCAAGCAAGTCGGAGGTTTCGGTGAGGGCCTCCTCGATGCTCAAGGATCGAGATTCGGTGCCGGTGGGCAGCTCGGGGAGGTCGTCTCCTACTACGTACACCAAGCCCGCACTCAGCCGTTCGACCTCGGACGTGACCGAGCCGCTTTCCTCGCCAAGCACGAGTAGCGGACCACCGGCGGCTGCCGCCAGTTGGGCGCCGACCAGGAGCGTGCCACTTTCACCGCTCGCAACGACAACCACTTCGGCGCAGTCGAAGGCGATCTGCGAAGTGGCGAGTGAGAGTCCGGAGGCGTCGGTGGCGACGACCGAGTTCGTGGCGATCGTCTTGGGCTCGCAGCTGGGGGCCGAAGTGGTAGTCGTGACTTCGACCTCGCCTGAACCCGAAGGGTTTTGAATCGGGTCGATCGATCGAGCGAATGCCAGGGTGAGCGCTGCTGCTGCCAATGCAACAACGGACAACCGCAACACGACTCTTCCCGAACTCATCCCCGTTCAGGGTACGGTGCCAGGGACGGAAGGTCTGGCGTCTGGCGTCTTCCGCCTTCCGCCTTCTCCGCTACTTCACAATCGCCAGGACGGCCCCGACAGCCACCGTATCGCCCGGTTGTACGCGAAGATCGACGACCTCGCCGGCGCTCGGTGAACGCACCTCGTTCTCCATCTTCATCGCCTCGAGGACGCAGATCGCCTGGTTGGCTTCGACCTTGTCACCGGCCCGCACGTGAACCTTGACGATGGTGCCCTGCATCGGGGCTGCCACCACTCCATCACTGGCAGCGGCCGATGCCGCCCGGTCGAGTTTGGGCCTGACCCGTCGGGCCGCTCCGGCACCGACGCTGGGGCCGGAGTCGGGAGCCCAATAGGTCACCGCGAAGCGCCGGCCTCCGATCTCAACCGTCATGTCGTGACGGCTGACTTCTTCGTCGCTCGGGAGGGAAGGGGATGATGACGGGACCGGATCCTGAAGCACGACGACGTCTTCCATCCACTTCGTGTAGTGGGTGCCGGCCTCGAAGTCGGGATGGTCGAGGACTGCCAGGTGGGCCGGGATGGTCGTGGCGACGCCGGTGATCTGATACTCCTTGAGAGCTCGCCGGGCCCGGCGAATGGCGGCCGGACGATCGGCGCCCCACACCACCAGCTTGGCCATCAGGTTGTCGTAGTACTGACTCACTCGCGTCTCGGGACGGATCCAACTGTCGACCCGGATGCCGGGACCGGCCGGCTCCCGGTAGTCCGCCACCTGGCCCGGTGACGGAAGGAACCCTCTCAGCGGGTCTTCGGCATTGATCCTGAACTCAATGGCATGCCCGGTGGTCTTGACCGAGTCGAAGGTGAGCTTCTCACCGTCGGCGATCCGGAGTTGCCACTCGACCAGATCGAGCCCGGTCACCATTTCCGTGACGGTGTGCTCGACCTGGAGGCGGGTGTTCATTTCAAGGAAATAGAAGCGTCCCTCGTCGGGCTCGAAGAGGAACTCGACGGTTCCGGCGTTGACGTAACCACACGTCTCCGCCGCCGCCAGGGCAGCCTTGCCGAGCGCCTTGCGGTTCGCAGCCGATAGGCCCGGTGAGGGGGTCTCTTCGATCAGCTTCTGATGGCGCCGTTGCACCGAGCAATCCCGCTCACCGAGAAACACACCGTTGCCGTGTGAGTCGAAGAGAATCTGCGCCTCGATGTGACGCGGTCGAGGGAGGTACTTCTCGACGTAGACCTCGGGGCTTCCGAAGTAGGCGTCGGCTTCCCGTCTGGCTCCTTCGAAAGCGGCGTCGATGTCGTCCTGGCTGTCGACGACCCGCAGGCCCTTGCCGCCCCCGCCGTGGGCCGCCTTGATCGCTATCGGGAATCCATATTCCTTGGCCAATGCCGCGACCTGGGCCACGTTCGTCACCGGTTCGGTCGTGCCGGGAACTGTTGGCACTCCCGCGGCCTGGGCACTGCGTCGCGAGGTGATCTTGTCGCCCATTGCCACGATGGCATCAGGGGGCGGACCGACCCAGATGAGGCCGGCCGCCAACACGTCGCGGGCGAACTTGGCGTTCTCGGACAGGAATCCGTAGCCGGGGTGGATGGCATCGGCCTTGGACGCGCGGGCAACCTGCAGAATTCGAGCCGAGTTGAGATATGACTCGGCGGCGGGCGGTGGACCGATGTTCCAGGCCTCATCGGCAATCTCGACGTGCAAGGCGTCACGATCGAGTTCCGAATAGACCGCGATGGTGCGCAAACCCATCTCCTGAGCAGTCCGAATGACCCGAACCGCGATTTCGCCCCGGTTAGCGATAAGGAGGCTGTTCATCGAGTGGTTCGTCTCACTGGCTACTTCCTACTGATCTCACAGCGGAATGTTTCCGTGCTTCTTCTGGGGGAGGTGTTCGCGCTTGGTTCGCAGCATTTCCAGGGCCCTGATCAATTTGACCCTGGTTTCCCTTGGTTCGATCACCTCATCAACCAGACCGAGTTCAGCAGCCCGGTAGGGATTGTTGAACTTCTCCTCGTAATCCTCGATGAGTTCCGACCGCTTCTCCTCTTCGCTGGCCGCTTCCTCGATCTCACGGCGGAAGATGACGTTGACCGCTCCCTGGGCTCCCATCACCGCGATCTCGGCCGACGGCCAGGCAAAGACCATGTCGGCCCGGATCCCGCGGGCATTCA
>DATLEZ010000151.1:0-35566 GCA_035525055.1 Acidimicrobiia bacterium
ACATCCACGCCAAAATCGAGAAGGCGTCGTGGCGGCTCTCCGTTCGTGATCAGCGCAGCAGCCAACTCCCCGGCGGCCGGCGCGGTTTGGATTCCGGTCCCGCCCTGTCCCGCCAGCCAGAAAAACTGCGGAGCCACTGGATCGAAGCCGATCACCATCGCCCGGTCCTCGACAAATGATCGCAAACCTGTCCACGACGACCGGACGACCCGGATTTCGAGAGTGGTGTGAGCGTTGATCCGATCGATGGCGAGGGCAATGTCGAGCTGCTCGGGCCGGGCGTCGCACGGATCGGTCGGGTTCTCCTCTGCCAGCGAACACAGGAGCTGGGTTCCGTCGGGGCGAAAGTAGAACTCGTTGTCGGCGTTGCTTATGAGCGGCCATCCGGCCCAGGCTTCATTGCCCGGCACCGTGAACGCAGTTCGCCGCATCGGCTGCAGCCCGATCCTCATTGCACCGGCCAAGGCTCCGATCTGATCGCACCATGACCCGGCCGCGTTCACGATCACATCCGCTTCGAGGTCATGGCCGTCCGTCCCGACCGTCCAACGACCATCCCTGTGTTCGAGCGACGAAACCCGAAACGACGTCATGATGGCGGCCCCGGCCGACCGCATTCCTCGAACGAACCCCTGGTGGATCGCCGCCACGTCCATGTCGAGAGCCTCCGGCTCCCAGACTCCACCACCCACCATTTCCGGTCGCAGGACAGGCACCAGAGCGACTGCTTCTTCCGGCTCGAGCCACCGGGCCGCACCGCCGGCCCGAGATCCCTCCTCGAGAAGCACATTGAGCGAAGCCCTCTGATCGGGCCTGCCAACCCAGAGTGCTCCTCGCCTGGTCAGTAACAAATGATCCACCAAGCCCGAGGGGGGACTGTCGAAGAAACTCCGGCTGGCTCTGGTCAGCGGTCGATTGGGCTCGGCTCCGTAGTTCTCGAAGTACAGAGCCGCCGAGCGCCCCGTCGAGTGGAAGGCGAGTGTCGGTTCCTGTTCGAGAAGAGTCACTTCGGCACCGGAGAGGGCGAGGTGATAAGCCACTGACACACCGGCGATTCCGCCGCCGATGACGACGACCTTCTTCGGCATCACTCGAAAGCGAGATGGGGGATGGCGGGTTCGACGATCCGACCGTGGGCTGCGTCCGCTGGAAGGGTTCCGTAGGTCCGGCCACCGTCCGGTGAGAGTCGGGATCGAACGAAGGCCGCCGCGACCTCAGGACGCCCGAACCGCGCCAACAGACTCGCTTGCCATGCGATCGCGAGTCTTTCGGTGACGAGGCGGGCCTGAGCCTGCGGCGACGGGAGATTGCGAAGCAGTTCGATCGCCGCCACGGCAGCCTTATCAATGCGAGGATCGAAGCCTGCTCCAAGCGCCATTTCGTCGGCCAGCGCCTCCACCGAATCCGGGTTGGCTTGGGCGGCTCTCAACACGTCGAGAGCAATCACATTCCCCGAACCCTCCCAGATGGCGTTGAGAGGTGATTCTCGAAAGAGCCTTGGGAGTATGGTTTCTTCGACGAACCCGTTGCCACCCAGGCACTCCAGCGCCTCGTGCACCACCTCCGCGCAACGCTTGGTCACCCAGAACTTTGCGAGCGGAGTGGCGATCCTCCGTAGGTCCCGTTCGTGCTGATCGTCTGAGGAACGATCGAATGAGGTGGCCAGACGGGTCATGAGCATCGCCGCCGCCTCGGTTTCCACCTCGAGGTCGGCCAGGACGTTGAGCATCGCTGGTTGGTCGATAAGAGCCGAACCGAACACCCGTCGAAACCGGCAGTGATGGATTGCCTGGCTGACGGCCTGGCGCATGAGGGCAGCGGATCCGGTGACGCAATCGAGGCGGGTGCCGTTGACCATCTCGATGATCGTGGCCACACCCCGTCCCTCATCTCCAACCTTGCTGGCAAACGTGCGGTCGAACTCGACCTCGGCCGAGGCGTTGGACCGATTGCCGAGCTTGTCCTTGAGACGCTGGATGCGGATGTCGTTGACGGTTCCGTCGGGTCGGAAGCGAGGGAGCAGAAAACAGGTGAGACCCCCGGGGGCCTGGGCCAGGATCAAGTAGGCGTCGTTCATCGGCGCCGACATGAACCACTTGTGGCCGGTTATCAGGTATTCACCGTCGGCCGGCACGGCCTGCGTCGTACCGGCCCTGACGTCGGAGCCGCCTTGTTTCTCCGTCATCCCCATTCCCATCAGCAGACCGGTCTTTTCAGAAGCCGGTCGAAAGCTCGGGTCATAAGCCCGGGAGACGACCATGGGTTCCCACCGTGCGGCAAGGTCCGGTTGTTGGCGCAAGGCGGGCAGCACCGCGTAGGTCATCGAGATGGGGCAGAAGTGCCCCGCCTCGATCTGGCTGGCTAAGAAAGTCAGCGAAGTTCTGACGAGGTGCCCAGCCTTGGGTTGGGACGGTTCCCACGGGAGGGAATGAAGACCGTGTCCGACCGACAGGTCGAGAAGCTGGTGCCAGGCCGGATGGAATTCAACCTGGTCGACCCTGTTGCCATAACGGTCATGAGTTCGGAGCTCAGGAGAGTGGCGGTTGGCGAGAAACCCCCACTCGTAGACCTCGGCGGATGCGACCCGCCGCCCAAATTCCTTGACCCTGTCGACGGCCCATCCCGCGTCGTCGCGCTCCAGTGCGTCGATCAGGGTCGGCTCCGCTGCGGCCAGGTCGTACTGGTCGAGCGGGGGAGGCTGATTGAGGACCTCGTGAGTGGTGACCGTCGCTCCTTGATCTCCAATGAGGCTACCCAGGGACAGAAGATGCCAGGTATAAGTAGCGTCGGGTTCTGTTGAAAGGTGAGCGCCTGCCGGTCGAACCCACTCCGAGTCTCTTTCGTCTTCCTGACCCACGGACCGCCGGTTCTGATGACGTGGTCGCCGTGGGTGCCAATCTCGCACCGGGAACCATCCTCGCGGCCTATCGAAGGGGCATGTTCCCGATGCACCTGCCGGATGGTGAACTCGCCTGGTGGTCACCAGAGGAGCGGGGAGTGATACCACCCGGCCACCTCCAGATCAGCAGGTCTCTTCGCCGGTCCCTGCGGCGATTCCATGTCAGCTTCGATCTCGACCCGGAGGGAGTGATCGATGGCTGCGCCGACCCCACCCGGCCCCACGGTTGGATCACCACCGAGATCAAAGACGCCTACATGGAATTGTTCGGACTCGGGTGGCTGCACTCGGTCGAGGCATGGGACGATGACGGCAACCTCGCCGGAGGCTTGTACGGCGTCTCGATCGGCGCTCTCTTCGCCGGCGAGTCGATGTTCAGCCGACAACGCGACGCGTCCAAGGTCGCTCTAGTCCACCTGGTCGGTCAGTTGTCTCGAGTCGAGCATTACCTGCTCGACGTCCAGTGGGTGACACCGCATCTGGCGACGCTGGGAGCGGTCGGGATCTCCCGGGAGGAGTACCTCAAACTGCTTCCTGTGGCGCTGGCCGCACCCACCCCCTGGGACCCTGCCCGTTTTGGCGCGTAGCAATGCTCCTCTCTGGAAGTCGTTCTCCCGCGCCAAAACCGGGGTTGAGGGGATGAAAGTTGGGTTCCAGGCTACGGGTAGAGTCGCGATGCCTTGGAGGGTGGAACTGTGAGCGGCCCGGTCGTGGCCGGTATCGACCTGACTCCGATCGGCCGGCGGGTGGCCGATCGCGGCCGCATGCTGGCTGAGCAACGCGGGTTGCCGCTGCATTTGGTTTCGGTCAACGAGTCGGCCGCCGAGGCATTTCTCGACGACGGCCTCGGCAAACTGTTGCTCGATCAGCATCGCCAGCAGCTCGAAGCGGTGGCGGCGTGGTGTCAGGGTCGGACCTTGGTCGAGGTCACCCACGAGACACTCCGTGGTTCGATCGGATGGGAGCTGGTGCGGGAAGCCAAGAGAGCCTCCATCGTTGTGGTAGGAACGTCAGCAGTCGACGTCGAGCGCTGCGGGCCTATTGCCCGCCGGGTGGCGATCATGTCGACCGGCGATGTCCTTGTCGTGCGTCGCCAGCCGAGAGCGGGATACCGGAAAGTACTGGCGGCCGTCGACTTTTCGGTCCATTCCAAGAAGGCGGTCGAAGCGGCCATCGAGTGGTTCCCCGACGCCGAAGTGACGGCGACGTTCTCGCTTCCTGCTCGCTTTGATCCGGCCCTGGCCGATGCAGGACTTTTCGACGTTGAGGTCGTTGCTGCCCGTGGCACTCGACTGCGCCGAGCCGCAGAGCGGATGGAGGAGTTTGTGGCGGAGTGGCCGGGTCGGGTAAAGCCCCTCGTTATCGACGGGGCACCACAGACGGCCATCGACGAAGTGGTCCGGCGTAGAGGAGTCGACCTCGTGGTTGTTGCCAACCGCGGAGCCGGCGCCACCAAGATGATCCTGCTCGGGACGGTGGCCGATGCAGTCCTTGAGGCGATGCCGTGCGATGTGATGGTCGCCCGGGTCCCGGGCGACTTCCGCCGACCCTGAGGGCCGGTTCGCCGTTGTCCTCGCCCTTTACACTCATCAGCCGGGGCCCGTAGCTCAAAGGTCAGAGCAGCGCACTCATAATGCGTCGGTTGCAGGTTCGAGCCCTGCCGGGCCCACAGCGCGCAAAACGATCCCCGAGGAGCCGGTGATCAAGACAGATTTCAAGAAGGAGTTGCGGGAGCTCTTCGGGCCTCCGACCAAGGACTTCGTTCTCGTGAGGGTGCCTCAGCTCGCCTTTCTGATGGTCGATGGAGTGGGCGATCCCAACACTGCTCAGAGTTACGCGGAGGCAGTCGAGGCCTTGTACTCCGTGTCCTACGCACTCAAGTTCGCCAGCAAGAAGGAACTCGAGCACGACTATGTGGTTCCCCCGCTGGAAGGACTCTGGTGGGCTGACGACCCGGCCGCCTTCGTGAAACGCGAGAAGAACGAGTGGCGTTGGACGATGATGATCATGCAACCTAACTGGATCACCGAGGGGATGGCTACGGCCGCCATCGAGACGAGTGCTCGCAACAAGGAGCTTCCCGCCCTTCCGGGTTTACGGTTCGACGGTCTGCTCGAGGGCCTCTCGCTTCAGATCATGCACATCGGGTCCTTCGAATCCGAAGGACCGACATTGGCAAGGCTCCACAGCGAGTACATGCCGGCTCATGGCTTCACATTCAACGGCCCTCACCACGAGATCTACCTGGGCGATCCTCGCAAGACCGCGCCAGAGAAACTCAAGACCATTCTTCGCCAACCGGTCAAGGAGCTGTGAGCTCAGATCGACAGTCATTCCTGTCGAGGACGCTCCATTTGCGTGGCGTCACTCCATGTACATGGCGCCGACCGGGCCGTCGCGACCATGGCGGTACCCTCCCACCTCCATGCCGGCGGAGCTGATCATCCACAACGCCCGGATCTTCACCGGTCGCGAACCGATCGACGGTGCAATTGCGATCGAGGCCGGACGGGTCCTGTCGATTGGCAAGTTGGCGGATATCCGCCGCACCGCTTCCCAGCACACCGAGTCGATGGACGCCGGTGGCGGACTCGTGACACCGGGGTTCATCGATGCTCATGTCCATCCAATTTCCGGTGGCCTCAAGATCCTCAATTGCTCGCTTCAGGATGCGGCCAATCTGAGCGAGGCAACCGGCATGGTTGCCGCCTACGCGTCGACGCACCCCGATCGGGAGTGGATCTGGGGCGGCGGATGGGCCATGTCATGGTTCGAGCGCGGACTTCCCAGCGCCGCCGCCCTGGATCGAATTGTCTCGGATAGACCCGTGTTTCTCTACAACCGCGACGGTCACGCCGCCTGGCTCAACACGAAGGCTCTGGAGTGGGCCGGGATCACTGCCGGCACCCCCGATCCGTTCGACGGACGGATCGAGCGACTCCCCGATGGCTCTCCCCAGGGGACCCTCCACGAAGGAGCCATGGGAATCGCCGAGGCAGTTCTCCCCGAGCCCGCTCCATCTGATATGGAGCGTGCCCTGGTGGCGGGTCAGGAATACCTGCTGGCATTCGGGATCACCGGTTGGCAGGACGCCGATGTGCAGCCTTCCCAGGACGCCGCTTACCTCTCTTTGGCCGCTCGGGGCGAGTTGCTCGCCTCGGTAGTAGGTGCCCTGTGGTGGGACCGCTATCGCGGACTTGAGCAGGTCGAGGAGTTGGTCGGCCGTCGGACGTTGATGGGCCCTCGTTACCGACCGACCAGCGTCAAGTTGATGCTCGATGGTGTGGCCGAGAACTTCACAGCGGCCATGCTCGAGCCATTTGGCGACGGCACCGGCACGGCCACCGCCAACTCCGGCATCGACTTCATCGAGCCGGCCAGATTGACCGAGATTGTCACCGTTCTCGATCGCCTCGGATTTCAATGTCACTTCCATGCGATTGGAGATCGGGCGGTGCGCAGCGCTCTCGACGCGGTCGAGTCGGCCAGGAAGCTAAACGGCGACGTCGGCTTGATGCATCACATCGCCCATATCCAGTTTGTCCACGATGACGACATTGAACGCTTCCGGAGGTTGCGCGTTGCCGCCAACGCCCAGGCCTATTGGGCATGCCATGAACCACAGATGGATGAATTGACCCTTCCCTTCCTCAGTCCCGGGCAAGCCCAGCGCCTGTACCCGTTCGGTCGTCTGCAACGCTCGGGGGCGACACTGGCGATGGGGTCGGACTGGTACGTGTCGACGCCGAATCCGATGCTTCAGATCGAGGTTGCCGTAACGCGGAGGTCCCCCGGAGAACCCGACGAAGCACCGCTTCTTCCCGAGGATTCGCTGACCCTGGCAGTGGCCCTTGGTGCCTTCACGCTAGGTTCGGCGACGATCAACCGTGTCGATGATCGCGCCGGTTCGATCGAGTCGGGCAAGGATGCCGACCTGGTGATTTTCGACCGTGACCCATTCCGAGACGGACCGATCGGTGAGGCAACAGTCGTGGCGACCCTTGTGGAGGGGAAGGTCGTTTACGAAGCAAGTTGAGGCTCGTGTCGCAACCGGAACCTGAGGCGCCCCATGCACTTTGTCCTCCCGCGTGCTGGGGACCGCCTGACGAAGGAGGGCGAGGGGGTGCGGGAACTCCAGACGCATTCCCTCCTGACGGCGCCGCCGGTGCGTCTCGATTCTCTAGTGGGTCAGTTTGGCCCGAGGGAGGCGTTGAGGTCTAAAGGACATGAGGTTGTCCGATCAGTCAGCGAAGGGAACCGGAGCCACCCGGCCCCGTGGACAAATTTGGCGTCCTAGTCCCGGGTCAGACGAAACCTGGCGTCGCGCTCCCGGTTTCCGGGACTCTCAGACCGAATTACGGATTAGCCGGGAGCCAGCCGCCAAATTACGAGGGGACCGATGACGGGCGAATCCCCTTTTTCGATGATCCTTTGCTGCTTCCGACTCCCAACATGACCCACTACGTTCGATTCTTAAGACTTGCGAGACGGACCGGCTCGCTCCAGACGATTCACCTGCCGGTGGAGTTCGCGCACCCCCTCGATCTGTTCCCCCGCAAGCAGGGGAACAGTGACTTTGTTACCGGGCGCCCCAGTCGTAGCTTTGTTTTTCGAGTCTCAGGTAGGTGAAGGCTTCGCTGGCCTCGACTACGGGCATGCTGCGTATCGAACTCAGGACCTGGAGGAAGTGGTTGTTGTCTTCGGCCACGATCTCGGCGAGGAGATCGAAGCGACCCGTTGTGATCACCAGGTAATCGACCTCGGGCAGGCGGCCGATCTCGGCGGCTATCGCCTCGAGGTCACCGTTGACCCGGAAACCGACCATCGCCTGGACCGGGAAGCCCATCTTGGTCGGGTCGGTCACGGCCACAATCTGCATTGCACCCGCCTCCAGTAGGGCCAGCACTCGCTGGCGGGCGGCGGCCGGTGACAACCCGACGACGGGGCCGAGGTCGGCATACGACATCCGCCCGTCCTCCTGAAGATGGCGGATGATCGACTTGTCGATCTCGTCGAGTGCGAGAACGGTCTTGTCGTTCGCCCTGCGAAGCGATCTAACTGTTACGGTCATTGCCTGGCCTCATTCTCATTTGCCCTTGCCCGAACGGCAAGCGATACTGCCGTAGATTTACCACAAGACGAGCGTTTCGATTGCCTCTAGCACCGGGGTGAACCGATAAATGACTACAACTGCCACCAGCATCCGCCTTCTCACCGACATTCCCGGCCCCAAGAGTCGTGCGATCCTGGCCCGTCGAGAGGCTGCCACTCCCCAGGGCAACGCCAAATTGACCCCGGTCAGCATCGACTCCGCCCACGGTTCGGTGGTGATCGATGTCGACGGGAATCATTTTATTGACCTGGCCGGCGGCATCGGCGTCCTGGCCGTTGGCCACACTCCCGAGCGGGTCGTGGCGGCGCTGCAGGAGCAGGCAGCCAAGCTGATCCACATGTGCGCGATCGTCTCAACCTACGAGCCATTCGTAGCAGTGGCCGAGCGCCTCAATCAGCTTGCACCGGGTGACTTCTCCAAGAAGACCGTCCTGATGAACACCGGGGCGGAGGCTGTGGAGACCGCCGTCCACATCGCCCGTGCTCACCAGAAACGTCAGGGCATCGTCGTCTTCGAGGGCGCGTTCCACGGTCGCACCAACCTCACGATGTCCATGACCTCGAAGTTCAACCTCTTCAAGAAGGGCTTCGGGCCTTTCGCTCCCGAGGTCTACCGCTTCCCGTTCCCCAACGTCTACCGACGTCCGCTCGGCATGTCCGAGGACGCGTTCGTCGATTGGCACCTCAGCCTTCTCGACCAGAGTTTCGTCGCACAGGTCGACCCTTCCCACGTCGCAGCGATCTTTGTGGAACCCGTGCAGGGTGAAGGCGGGTTCGTCCCCGCCCCCTTCGCCTGGCTCAAGCGGTTGCGGGAGCTGGCCGACGAGCACGGCATCCTCCTGGTCTCCGATGAGATCCAGTCCGGGATGGGAAGGACCGGAACCCTTTGGGCCATCGATCACTCGGGCGTCATCCCCGACATGATCACCACGGCCAAGTCACTGGCGGCGGGGATGCCGCTCTCGGCGGTGGTTGGTCCTGCCAACGTGATGGATGCCCCCCACCCGGGGGGACTGGGAGGCACATATTCGGGTAACCCGCTCGCCTGCGTGGCCGCCCTCGAGGCCGTGGACCAGATCAACCAGCCGGCTTTTCTGGAACGCTCGGCCGCAGTCGGCCAGCGTCTTCGGATCGCTCTCGACGAGATCCAGGCCGCACATCCGAGTCTGATTGGCGACGTCCGTGGACTCGGTTCGATGCTCGTGATGGAGTTCGTGAAGGACCCCGTAACCAAGCAACCGTGGGTGGAAGCTACTGCCGCGGTTACGGCCGAGACCGTCAAGCGAGGCGTCATCACGATCAGGGCCGGTTTGTACTCAAACTGCGTTCGATTCCTCCCGCCGCTCGATATCACCGACGCCCAGCTGGATGAGGCGCTTGACGTGGTCGCTGCCTCGGTGGACCAGGTCGCCGAGGATCTGGGAACATGAGAGCGTCATGAGCATGGACTTTCGTCAATTCATCGGCGGAGAGTGGACCGGCGCCTCCAACGGTGGCAGTTGGGAGTTGATCAATCCCGCCACCGAAGAGGTGATCGATCTGCTTCCCTACGGCGACGGAGCCGATGCCGTTGCCGCGTTGGACGCGGCGTCGGGCGCCTTCCCCGCCTGGAGCGATACCACTCCGTATCAAAGGGCGGCAATTCTGGAACGCACCGCGGCGCTGATCAAGAGCCGGGCTGGCGAGTTCGCCGAGATCACCACTGCCGAGTCGGGCAAGCCTCTCGATCAAGCCAAGGGGGAGTGGCTGTCGGCGCCGAACTACTTCCTCTGGGCGGCCGAGGAGGCCAAGCGCGTCTACGGCCGGGTCATCCCGTCGCGCGTGGCCACCCGTCGGATCGATGTGACCTATCGGCCCGTCGGCGTGGTCGGGTTGATAACTGCTTGGAACTTCCCCGTCTACAACCAGACCCGGGCGATCAGTTCGGCGCTGGCGGCTGGATGCACGATCGTCTCAAGGCCGAGCGAGTACACACCCAGGTCGGCGATGCTGATCATGTCCTGCCTCGAGGAGGCGGGACTGCCTGCGGGCGTGGCGAACCTCGTCAACGGGGAGCCCCATCCAATCGGCCAGGTGTTCCTCGACGATCCCCGCTGCCGCAAAGTCAGTTTCACCGGTTCGACCCGGGTCGGGAAGCTGTTGATGGACGGCGCCTCTCGGACCGTGACCCGTCTGGCTCTGGAGATGGGCGGCAACGCTCCGGTGATCGTCTTTCCCGATGCCGGCGATTTGGCCAAGGTGGCTGCGGACGGGGTCACGGCCAAGGTTCGCAATGCCGGCCAGGTTTGCGTTGCCCCCCAGCGCTTCTACGTCCACGACGAAATTGCCGCCGAGTTCGCCGACGTAGCTGTGGCCACGGCCGACCGCCAGGTCGTCGGGGATGGCAACGACCCCACCACGACGGTCGGGCCCCTCATCAACGCCACCCAGCGCGATCGGGTGGAGCGCATCGTGCAGGAAACCGTCGATCAAGGCGGCCGGGTCCGTACCGGTGGTCAGCGGCTAGACCGGCGGGGTTACTTCTACCAGCCGACGGTCGTCACCGACGTAAAACCCGGGAGCCCTCTCCATGAGGAAGAAGTCTTCGGGCCTGTCATGCCGATGATCGAGTTCTCGTCGATCGACGAAGTGATTGAGATGGCCAACTCGACTGAGTACGGGTTGGCCGCCTACATCCACACCTCCGACATCAATACGGCCCTGCGGGTGTCCGAGCGACTCGACTATGGGATGGTCGGCATCAACGAGTGGAGTGTGGCTCTGCCAGAAGCGCCGTTCGGTGGCATGAAGCAATCGGGGCTGGGGCGGGAATCAGGCCCGGAAGGCGTCTACGAGTACCTCGAGCCGAAGACCCGTCACTTCGGTGGTGTTTCTTGAACGACCGGCCCATCCGGGAACTAATGGTCGGGGGGGATTCCGGTCATCGGGGCAGCGTCCACGGCGCTGCATTCCACAACGAGATCCGGCGCTATACCGAAGAAAGGGTCCGGCTCTCGGCCAACGGCACGTGGTCGGGGCGGGCAATCACTGCCGACGAGGCAGTGGCGCTAGCCACCGGGATGTTGCCTGCCCATCGCTCTTTTGATCCCGATCTGTACGAAGAGATGGAAGCGATGGCAATGGCTGCCGGCATCAGCCCCGCCGAGGCGGTAATCGTCGGCGGCTTCACGGATTTCGTCGACGTCCTCCGGGCCGGGGGTGCCACTGGTCTGGCCGAAGAGGATGATTGCACGGCGGTGATCGTTCCCGATGAACTCGCCGGGGGCGCCGGCTTCCTCGCTCAGACCTGGGATATGCATGATTCGGCCACCGAGCACGTCACCCTCATCAGAGTGGCGCCGCCCTCGGGCCCTGGTGCTTTGGTCTTCACGACGGTTGGATGCCTTGGCCAAATCGGGATGAACCAGGCCGGGGTCGCCGTCGGCATCAACAATCTGACAGCTACCAATGGGCAGGTCGGTGTCACCTGGCCATTTGTCGTTCGCAAGGTCCTGGCCCAGCCGTCGATCGACGACGCCCTGGTGGTTGTGCTCGAGGCCGAACTGGCCGGGGCTCACAACTATCTCCTCTTCGACGAGAGCGGCACCGGATACAACATCGAAGCGATGCCCGGGTATAGGGCAGTAACCCGAATGGATCGGGAGCCCCTGGTCCACACCAATCATTGCCTCGACTCCGAGGCCCGCGGGCTCGAAGCTCCCCGTCCCGGGGATCTGATGAAGTCATCGGTCGATCGGCTGGCGACCGCCTCGGATCTGCTGGCCAAATGGGCTGCGATCGGCGACGCCCTGACCGAACAGCACATGATCGAGATGACCCGTGAACCCGAAGTCATCTGCCGGCGTTCCACCCCTCCCTATCACAACGAGTCGTCGGGAGCGGCAGTGATGAGACCGGGCACCGGCGAGTTCTGGGCTTGCTGGGGAGTCCCGGCCGACAACCAATTCGAAGCCTTCCGGGTGTGAGCGGGCTCATGAGCGGCCTCCCTACGGCTGACGCCCCGTCGGCTGACGGGCTCAGAATCGTCAACTTGACCGCCGACCTGGCCCCGCAATGCGCTGCGCTCGAACTGGCGGCTTTTCCCCATGCCAACCCGGAAGACCTGCTCAACGAGAAGGACATCAACGTCTACTCGCAGGTGTTTCCGGAGGGGTTCTTTGTTGTCCTCGACGGGGACCGGGTGGCCGGCCAGGGCGCCGGCATCTTCTTGGACTTCGATTTCAACCACCCCCAGCACACGATCGCCGAGATCACTGGCGACCACCAGTGCGCCAACCACAACCCTGCCGGGGAGTGGTACTACGGGACCGACATGGTGGTCCATCCCGACTATCGGCGCCGGGGAATCGGAAAACGCCTCTATGAGGTTCGCAAGGAACTGGTTCGCAGGCACAACAAGAGAGGCATCATTGCCGGTGGGCATATGCCCGGCTACGCAAATCACAAGGACGAGATGGACACTCAGACCTATCTGAACAAGGTGAGGGAGGGTGAACTCTATGACTCCACCCTCAGCTTCCAGATGGACAACGGGTTCCGGATCGTGACCATCCTTCGCAACTACATACGCGACGAGGTGACCAACGGCGATTCGGCCTTGATCGTCTGGGATAACCCCGACTTCAAACCGACCTGAAACAAAACCGTTCTTAGTATCCGACGGCGGGCATCCAGAGGAAGGCAGCGGAGAATGAACCAGATTCAGAGAAAGCAGAGACGGACTCAAAGTAACCAAAGACAGGGAAATCGGGACGCGCTCCTGGCCCTCCTGGCCTCGAACAGGATCGATCGGCGCCAGTTCCTCAAGCGGGTCGGGGCCGGCGGGGTCCTGTTGCTTGGTGGTCCGGCGCTTTTGGCGGCGTGTGGCGGGGGTGAGACCGCCGGGACCGGAGAAGGCAACGCATTGTTTGTCGACAACTGGATTGAATACATCGACGTCGACGACGCAGGGGAGTCCCCGACCTTGCTCCGCTTCGAGGCGGAGTCCGGCATCGACGTGAGCTACAACGAGGGCGTCAACTCCAACGAGGACTGGTTCGGGAAGTATCAGCCGCAATTGGCGGCGGGTCAGGCGACCGGGATCGACGTCGTGGTCCTCACCGACTACATGGCTGCCCGGATGATCCGACTCGGCTACGTCGACACCCTCGACCACGCCAACATTCCCAACATGTCCAATCTGGCCGCGGCCCTGCAAAGCCCCGACTTCGACCCGAGCCGGGATTACACCCTGCCCTGGCAGTCAGGCTTCACCGGCATCGCCTACGACCTCGACCAGACCGGTCGCGAACTCACGTCACTCCAGGACATCCTCGACCCGGCCTTCGAGGGGAAGGTGGGTCTTCTGGAGGGCTACAACGACACCGTACCGCTTTTCCTGTTGATGGAGGGCAAGGATCCGGCGACGGCGAGCGTCGATGACTACGTCGCGGTGTGCGACAGGATTGCCGAAGCGATCGCCTCCGGACAAGTTCGCCAGGTCTACGGCAACGACTATCTGGATGCGTTGTTGTCAGGCGACCTCGCCGTCTCCCTCGGATGGTCGGGTGACATTGCCGCCAACCAGGAAAGCGCGCCGAGCCTTCGGTTCGGTTTTCCTCAGGAAGGCTTCATGGTGTGGAACGACAACATGATGGTCCCCAAGGGATCGGCCAACAAGGCGAATGCCGAGGCCTTCATGAACTTCTACTACGACCCGGTCAACGCCGCCGAACTGGCCGCCTATATCTGGTACGTGTCTCCTGTGACTGGAGCCAAGGAGGCGGTTATGGACTTTGCCCCGGAGCTGGCCGATTCGGAGCTGATCTTCCCGACCGATGCGACCCTGGCCAACGCTCACATCGTCAAGGCTTTCACGGAGGAGGAAGAGGCCATCGTCAATCAGGCAGTGGCGGCAGCGACGGGAGTGTGATGGAGAACCAGGCGACCGGGAATGTTCCGGCGGTCGAGCTAGCGAATGTGACCAAGGAGTTCGCCGACTTCAGCGCGGTGGACGATCTGACCCTCTCCATTGATGACGGTCACTTCTTCGCTTTGCTCGGGCCGAGTGGGTGCGGAAAGACCACGACGCTTCGGATGATCGGCGGCTTCGAGGATCCGACCTCGGGCACCATTCGCCTGCACGGAGAGGATGTCACCGGCCTCAAGCCCTACAAACGCAAGGTCAACACGGTATTTCAGAGCTACGCCCTGTTTCCCCACCTGACGATCTTCGAGAACATTGCTTTTGGATTGCGGCGGCAGGGGATCGATCACAGCGAGGTGAAGCGCCGGGTGGGCGACGTTCTCGACCTTGTCCAGCTCGGCGGTCGTGAACACCACAAGCCTCGCCAATTGTCGGGTGGACAGCAGCAGCGGGTGGCCGTGGCCCGGGCACTCGTCAACCATCCCAGGGTGCTCCTGCTCGACGAGCCGCTCGGTGCTCTCGACCTCAAGCTGCGCAAGGAGATGCAGATCGAGTTGAAGCGGATCCAGGGGGAAGTGGGGATCACTTTCATCCATGTGACCCACGACCAGGAAGAGGCCATGACCATGGCCGACACGATTGCAGTGATGCACAAAGGTCACATCGAGCGTATGGGGGCGCCGGTCGAGATTTACGAGGATCCCCTCACGGCGTTCGTTGCCGGTTTCCTCGGGGCGTCCAATCTCATGGGCGGGACCCTCGACGGTTCCACCGGGAGAGTTGCCCTACCGGGCGGCATCACGATCCACGGCACTCCCTCCAAGCTTCCGGCATCTGGCGGGACCGTTCAGGTCGGAGTGAGGCCGGAGAAGATCAAGCTCTACGCCCCCGGGGATGAGTCGGCTCCGGCCAACCGCCTGCCGGCCAAGGTCACCGATGCCAGTTTCATCGGTGTCAGCACGCACTATCTGGTCGACGCCCCGATGGTGGGAGAGCTGGCCATCGTGGTCCAGAATCTGGACGATCGCCGTTTTGCGCTCGGTGAGGAAGTGGTCGCCGCCTGGCACCCCGACCACACTTTCGGCGTAACGACGTGACGGCAGCGGCCCCACTCGTCTCGGCTGAATCGCCCGCGCTGCCACCGGGTAATCCGGCCGCCGCCGTAGCGGTCAAACGGCGCCGGCGGGTTCCCTATTTCCTGTTGCTGCCGGGCATGGCCTATCTCGTTGTGCTCTATCTGGTCCCCCTGCTCGGCTTGCTGCGCATGGCGCTCCAAACCGGAAACCTCCAGGCCGGCTATCAATTCACGTGGGCTTGGGACAACTTCGGCCAGGTCTTCACCACCTACCGGCCCCAACTCCTGCGATCACTCATGTATGCGGTCGTGGCCACGGTGGTCACGCTCCTCCTCGCCTATCCGCTCGCCTACGCAATCGCCTTTCGGACCGGACGGTGGAAGAACCTGTTTTTGGTTCTGCTGCTGGTGCCCTTCCTGATTCCCTTCCTACTCCGGACCCTGGCGTGGCGGGTCATCCTCGCCGACCAGGGCGTCGTTGTAGACGCCCTCAAGACTGTTGGTCTCCTGCCGGGCAACGGTCGACTATTGGCCACGGGTTGGGCGGTGCTGGCCGGCCTCGTCTACAGCTTCCTGCCTTTCATGACCCTGCCCATTTATGTGGCGTTGGAGAAGATCGACAAATCGTTCCTGGAAGCCGCCGGCGACCTCTATTCCACACCGGCCACAGCCTTTTGGAAGGTCACATGGCCGTTGTCCTTGCCAGGTGTCATCTCGGGCACCCTCCTCACCGCCATCCCGGCCGCGGGCGACTTCATCAACGTCCAACTGCTTGGCAATCCTCAACAGACGATGATGGGCAACGTCATCGAGAACAAGTTCCTCTCGAGCATCGACTATCCGGCGGCAGCGGCAATCTCCATCACTCTGATGGTGGTAATCGTGATCGGGATCATCTTCTACGTTCGGGGAGTCGGTAGCGAGGACCTGGTGGCGTGATGAAGAGACTGAAGCGAGTTTTCCTCCCCGCTTATCTCGGCTTCGGCCTTTTGTATCTGTTTCTGCCGGTCCTCGTTGTGATCGCGTTTTCGTTCAACGACAATCAGGGTCGATTCAATGTCCAGTGGCAGGGATTCTCTTTCAAGCACTGGGCCAACGCCTTCGCAATTCCCGAGATACCGAGGGCGCTGGCGGTGAGCCTCCTGATTGCGTTTCTGGCCTCTGCCCTGGCCACGTTCCTGGGGACGCTCATCGCGTTGGCCCTGGCCCGGTACAACTTCAAGGGCCGCTCCGCCACCAATATCCTGCTTTTCTTCCCGATGGCCACACCCGAAGTTGTGATGGGGTCTTCCTTGCTGGGGCTCTTCGTCGTCACTCAGACCCGGCCCGGGTTCGTCACGATATTGCTGGCCCACATCGTGTTCATTATGTCGTACGCCGTGGCAACGGTGCGCGCCCGCATAGTGGGCTTCGATCGGCACCTCGAGGAAGCAGCGATGGATCTCTATGCCAACGAGTGGTCGACCTTCCGCAAGGTCACCCTCCCAATGATCATGCCCGGAGTTTTCGCGGCCTTTTTGCTCGGGTTCGCTCTCTCGCTCGACGACTTCATCGTGACGAACTTCACGTCGGGAAGCTTGCAGACCTTCCCGACCTACGTCTGGGGTGCCGCCCGCCGTGGGATTCCGGGGCAGGTAAACGTCTTCGGCACCGGCATCTTCGTTCTGACCGTTTCGCTGATGCTGTTGTTCCTGGTGATTCAGAGGAGGCGGGAGGGTCGTCCCGCCTCCTAGAGATCAAACCGCTGCGGGGGTCTGGGGAGTGCGCCGCTTGACGCGCTTCCAGATGAACCAGCCGACCAACGCGAGGGGGCCGACGACGATGACGAGTATCGGCAGCGTGTAGAGGCCGATGCGGATCAGACCGTCGCCAAGTCCCTGCAGGGCTTCGACCAGGTCGCGCAAGGCGCCCTTGGCCTGGGTGGCCGGCTCCCAGGCCGGATCAGTGGGAACGATGGGGGCAGAGGCGGGCAGGGGAGAGATCCCGATCTGCAGGGTTGCCAGCGAGACGAGGTTCTCGAGCATCTGGC
Source organism: Acidimicrobiia bacterium (assembly GCA_035525055.1). Taxonomy (GTDB): domain Bacteria; phylum Actinomycetota; class Acidimicrobiia; order Spongiisociales; family ZC4RG35; genus DATEEG01. The sequence goes on from DATLEZ010000151.1 coordinate 17,021, forward strand.
GACGGCCCTCCAACTGCTCGATCTCACCGCGGGTTGCTCTGATTTGATCGAACACCTGGAGCAACTTGGACGGATCGGCGTTGTTGTTGTCTCTCAACTCGGCCAGCAGTGCGAGAAGTTCCGTCTCCAGGGCGGTCAGGTTGCGGAGTTGCGCTTCGATGTCGACGAACTGGTCGGTGACGTCCTGGCTTTGCAGTGACTCGGTGACGACTTTGTCGGCAACCGCCCTGATCTGGGTGAGGGTTGCGGTCAGGTTGTCTGCCGGAAGCCGGAGTGTGATGGAGATGGTCGGTTGTTCGTCGTCTTCGCTGGTCTCGCCGATGCTGGTGGCGGCGACGAAGCCTCCCGAGCCCTGCACCAGGGCGATGATGCGATCGAAGGCCTCGCGGGTATCCGCAGCCTCGAGTTGCATCTGCCCGTCGTAAATCACCTTGCGGTCGTTCACCGACGGCACCCCGGTCGGGCCGGACTCCTCGTCCGCGGCCACATCTCGCTCACCATCAGCTGTTGTCTCCGACCCGGCCGCCGTTGTGGTCGGTGACGCCTCCTCCCCACCCAGGTTGGATGAGATGGTCTGGAACCCGTCGGCTGAGGTCCCGCTGCAGGCGCCGAGCACCATCAACAGCGCCAGAAGGGCCACGATGCGTTTTTTCACGATCTCCTCCGATTTAGGTGGCGGCGTTCGCCGCCCACACCTCTTGGACGGACCCACCGACCAACCAGTTCCCCCAGGATTCCCTCGTTTTGGCGCGGAGTCCTGCTCCCCTGGCGTCGATCTTCCGCGCCAAAACCGGGTCTCTTCCCTTAGGCCCTTCGACGCGGCACGGTGGAGGGATGAACGAGGCTCGCAGACTGATCGTGGACTTCACTGAGAAGCAGCACGGCGTGGTCAACCGCCGCCAACTAGCCGACGGGGGCCTGACCTCAAGAGCCGTGCGTCATCAGGTCGATTCGGGGTTTATTGAGGCGTTGTCACCCCAGGTTCTCAAGCTTGCTGGCAGCCCAGTGACCGAAGCACAAGAAGCGATGTCTGGAGTCCTCGACGCTCCAAGTTCGGCATTTCTGTCACATCGATCAGCTGCCGCATGGTGGGGAATACCCGGTTTCAAGATGAAGCACCCGATCCACGTAGTGATCCCGTGGCAGGGAACCACTCGCCGGACCCGTCTCGCCGAAGTTCACTACCACCGCGCTCTGCCGGCCGAACACCTGACCAGTCTGGGTGGGATCCCTGTGGTGTCACCGGCTTTGCTCATGTTCCTATTGGCGGGGAGCGAGAAGCCAGGACGCACCGAGCGCGCCCTCGACAACGGACTGTCGATGCGGCTTCTGACAACGCAGACCTTTCACAGCTTGCTCGGTCAGTTGCGCGCTAGCGGTCGGAACGGGATCACAGTTGCACGGCGGCTCGCGGCCGCTCGGCCGCTGGACTACGTCGCCCCACAAAGTGGGCTCGAGTCCCGCGTCGAGCGCTTAGCTCGAGATGTCGACGTCGAACTCAGGCGGCAGGTGGATGTAGGCGACGGTGAGAACTGGATCGGCCGGGTCGACTTCGAGATCGTCGGCACTACCGACATCATCGAGGTCCTTTCAGAGAGGTACCACACCTCTCACCTCGACCGTTTGGCCGATGCTGAGCGGTTTGCCCGACTAGAAGCTTCGGGGCGCCGGCTCCTGACCATCTGGGACCACGACGTATGGTCGAATCCGGAGACTGTTCGCCTCCAGATCCTTGCGTTTTGGCGCGGAGGATCGACACCAGGGGAGCAGAATTCCGCGCCAAAACCGGAAGAATGGGGGGACGAGCTCGGGTGCTAGACGCCGGCTTTGCGTTCGGCCAGGCCGTTGAGGATCTCTAGGACGACACGGTTGGCTAGATAAGACGTGATCTCGGCCGAGTCGTAGGGAGGGGAGACCTCTACAACGTCGGCCCCGATGATGTTGAGTTCCTTGCTCAACCGCCGGACCGTGTCTAGCAGTTGCCGTGAGGTCAAACCCCCGGGCTCGGGAGTGCCCGTTCCGGGGGCGAAACCGGGATCGACCACGTCAATGTCGATCGAAAGGAAGACTCCTTTGGCTCCGCCGTCGAGGGAGTAGGTGACGGCCTCGTCGACGACAGTCTTCAAGCCGCGATCCTCGATCTCGTTCATCAGGTACGAACGCATGCGCTGCTCGCGCATCCAGGCCATCACGTCAGGCTCGGGCCAGTAGCCCCGCAGCCCGATCTGGACGAATCGGTGGCCCGGTACCGCCCCCGACTCGACCAGCCGTCGCATCGGGGTGCCGTGGCCGTACAACTGCCCGTTCTGCATCTCGCCGGTGTCGGCGTGGGCATCGAAGTGGACCAGGGCAACGTCTCCGAAGCCATGGACCCGCGCTACCCCGGTGGCATTGGCGAAGGTGATCGTGTGGTCACCACCGAGAACGATCGGGATCTTCCCGGCCTTGGTTACCTGCTCGACCGTGTCGGTGATCCGATCGAGCGACAACTCAACCTGGCCCGGCACCACGTAGACGTCGCCGATGTCGACCACACCAAGGGCGCCAAGGGCATCGATGCCGGTGGGCAGGTGCGGGCGGTAGCCGTCCATAGCGCCGTAGTCGGCTTCCCTGATCGCCGCCGGTCCAAACCGCGCTCCGGGCCGGAAGGTTGTGCCCCAATCGAACGGGGCTCCCAGGATGACGACATCGCCATCTCCGAGATCATCGAGGCGCCGGGCGGGCACTCCCAGAAACGATTGGCGGGAGGCAAACGACACATACTCCGACGAAGCGAACGGGATTTCGGCAGCCCGCTTTTCGTAGGGCACGTTGATCGGAGGGTCAGCCATTCCGTCCAGACGCTAACTGATCGCCGAGCGACCGGGGTTCCGTCTAATCCTCCCGCAGGTTGAACACGACGGTCTGAAGATCCGTGAACTCTTCGATTCGCTGGCGCCCCCATCCAGTCTCAGTGCCGGCCGCGCCGCCAAACGGCTGGAACGTCTCCCAGAAGTCGGTGGAGTCGTTGACGATGACCGTGCCGCTGCGGATCCGATCTGCGTACCAGAACGCCTTGCTCAGGTCATTCGTGAACACCGCCGCTTGGAGGCCGAGGTGCGTCCGGTTGGCGATGCCCACCGCCGCCTCGTCGTTGGCGGCGGAGAGAATAGGGACGACCGGTCCGAATGACTCCTCACGAGACACTGCGGCCTCTTCCGAGACTCGATCGATCACCGTCAGCTCGTAGTAGAGGTCGGTCGGGTATCCACTCGCCCGGCCGCCACCGATCAGGACTTCGCCGCCATGCTTGACGGCATCCTCGATGTGCCGGTCCATCTTGGCGGCGGTGGGCTCGTTGTTGAGCGGCCCCATGGTGGTGTCGTCGGCGAAGGGGTCTCCAAGCCTCACAAGTCGGGCCGCCTTCAAGGTCGCCTCGACGAAGGCGTCGTGGAGCTCGTCGACCACGATCACCCGCTCCGTGGCGGTACAGACTTGCCCGGCGTTGTAATAAGCGCCGTAGACCGCGGCGGTGGCGGCAGCCTCGACGTCGGCATCAGCGGCCACGATCAGAGGCCCGTTGCCCGACATTTCCATGATCGTCCGCTTGAGACCCATCGCCGCCACGATCCGTTTGCCGGTCTCTGACGATCCGGTAAAGCTGATCCCGTCGATTCCGGGATGGGTAACGAGGTGTTCACCCACCTCACGGTCGCCCGGGATGACCGACAGAGCGCCTTTCGGAAAGCCCGCCTCCTCGATGGCGCGGGCCGCTTCGAGCATCGCCCAGCAAGTATTAAGTGGAGGCTTGACGATCACCGCGTTGCCGGTGGCCAGACCCGGGCCAACGGTCTCCATCGGGATCATCACCGGGAAGTTCCAGGGCGTGATCGCTGCCCAGATCCCGACCGGGCGTCTGACCGTAAACATGCGGCGGTTGCGCTCGGTGGTAGGGATCAGTTCGCCCTTCATGCGCTTGGCGTCCTCGGCGGCGATATGGAGGTACTCGCCCGATTCAGCAATGTCCTCGATCGCCTCGGCTTTGAAAGGCTTGCCTTGCTCCATGGTGAGGATGCGGGCGATGTCCTCGACCCGGTCCTGCCAGATCTCGTAGGCACGAAGGCAGAGTTCGGCACGTTCGAAAGCCGACCAGTGCCGCATCTCCTCCGTTGCGGCTCGAGCCGCGGCGACCGCTCGATCGATGTCGTAGGTCGATGCCAGGGGAACATTTGCCAGATGCTCCCCGGTGCCTGGCGACCGCAGCTCGTAGTGTCCGTCGCCAGTCCCTTCGGTCCAGTCTCCGGCGATGAAAAGCTTGAGGTCGGTGGTCAGAAAGTCCTCCTGTTGGTGGCCGCAGACGGTATCAGCCATAGATCGCTGGCTAGTCTCCGGCGATGGCTCACCGAATCCGGAAGGGGTGATGGATGGAAGGATCTTCCGTCCCAACCTGCCGTCGATGAACTAATTCTCCGGCGGGACTGAGTCACCCGTTCCGACCCCCCGGGTCGGTCCGGCGTCACGAAGCGGGATGGGCACAACGGTCGCAACGACCGTCCGGACCCCCAGCAACTGACGACCCAAACCGGCCCCAACCAACCTTGGCCGGTCACATATCTCGGAGGACCCCATCTCATGAGCATGCAAGGACCCCGCACGGCGGAGTGGTTTGAGCGCGCCCGGGCCAATCTTGTCAACGGTGTATCCAGCGGATTTCGCTACCTCGGTGATGAGGACACCCTCGTCATCGATCGCGGCCAGGGCGGGTACGTCTGGGACATGGACGACAGGCGCTACATCGACCTGCAATGTGCCTGGGGGCCGATCATCCTCGGTCATGCCGAGCCCTTCGTCACCGAAGCCGTAGTCACCGCGGCGCGAGAGGGAACCACTTTCGCCATGACCCAGCGACGCGAGGTTGAGGCTGCCGAGGCTGTCCTCAAGGCAATCAAGTGGGCCGATCGGATCCGCTTCACCAACACCGGCACCGAAGCCACGATGCATGCGATCCGTTTGGCCCGCGGCTGGGGTGGGCGGGACCTGATCGTGAAGTTCGAAGGCCACTACCACGGCACCCATGACTACGTCCTCTTCACCACCGCCGGGGCACCTCCGGCCCACTTGGGCTCTCGCCTGCGCCCGATCCCGTACCAGGTGTCGTCCGGTATCCCCGACGCCATCCGTTCATTTATCCGGACTATGCCCTTCAACGACATCGAAGCTCTCCAGGATCTATTCGATGACCACGGCCACGAGATCGCCGCCGTGATCGTCGAACCGGCTTGTGGAAACGCCTTTGGAATCCTGCCCGAGCCAGGATTCCTCGATGCCATCCGCCGTCTCTGCAGTGAGTACGAGGCGGTCATGATCCTCGACGAGGTCAAAACGGGGTTCCGGTTTGGTCTCGGAGGAGGAGCCGCGACCTTCGGGGTTACGCCCGACATCGCTACCTACGCCAAGTCGTTGGGCAATGGCTTTCCTGTGGCGGCCATCGCCCTCGGCGCTGACATGGTGGAGGGATGGCAACTGGGGGGGATCGCCCAGGCCGGCACGTTCTCCGGCAATGGAATCGCCACCGCCGCGGCCATCGCAACGCTCGATCGACTATCGACCACCGACGCCTATGACCGAATCGAGAAGGTCGGTCGTTCCTTGATGGAGGGCATCCAGCGGGTCCTGGTCGAGTACGGGGTCGAAGGCCAGGTTCTTGGTCATCCTTCGATGTTCGGAGTCTTTTTCGGTGACGGCCGTCCGACCGAATACCGCAACCTGGCCGGTCATGACGCCCGCCTCTACACGGCGATGGTCGACGGCATGATCCGGCGTGGGGTAATGCCATGCATCGACGGCCGGGAACCGTGGTTCACATGTGCATCCCACACGATGGAGGATGTCGCCGTCATCCTCGAGGCGATGTCCGATGCCCTGGTCGAGGCACTCGCCCGGGCCGGGAGCCTTCCATCACATCTCGACGAGGCCGAGTAACGCGTGAGCAGCTACGGATCCCTTTCGTTCTGGCATGACACCGTCGGTGAGGACCTCCATCCTCGTCCCGGTCTCCCCGGCGACATGGTTGCGGATGTCGCCATCGTCGGGGCTGGCTACACCGGGCTGTGGGCCGCGTATTACCTGAAGCGACAACAACCTGATCTGCGGGTCGTGATCGTCGAGTCGGAAATCGCCGGCTTCGGTGCGTCTGGACGCAACGGAGGGTGGTGCCTTGGGGAAATGGCAGGTGATAAGGACCGCTTGGCCAAGCGACACGGACGAGGCCCGGTGATGGCCCTCATGAGGGAGATGTTCGCCACCGTTGATGAGGTCGGGAAGGTGGCGGCCGCCGAAGGGATCGACTGTCACTTTCACAAAGGCGGGATACTCGCGTTCGCCACCAATACGGCCCAGTTCGTTTCCCTTCACAACGTGATTCAGCACGAGAGGTCATGGGGATTCGGCCAGGACGACTTTCGATGGCTAGGTCCGGCCGAGGTGTCGGAGCAAGCTCGTGTGGCGGGATCTCAGGGGGCTCTGTACACGCCGCACGGCGCTGCCCTACATCCGGCCCGGCTGGCACGTGGCCTCGCCAGGGTTGCCGAAGGGCTGGGGGTCGCCATCTTTGAGCAGACCCGGGCAGAGTCGATCGAATCGAAGATGGTGAGGACCAACCGCGGAGTCGTCAAGGCTGACACGGTGCTGAGGTGCACCGAGGCGTTCACCGTGGAATTGCCGGGCCAGGGCCGTACCTACCTCCCGGTCTACTCGTTGATGATCGCCACCGAACCGCTCCCGTCGGATTTCTGGGACAAGGCCGGCTTCGAGGATCGACCGACTTTTGCCGATGCCCGACGGCTGATTATCTACGGACAGCGGACTCTTGACGGGCGGCTCGCCTTTGGAGGCCGCGGCGCCCACTATCACTTCCGATCGAAGCTCGATCCCTCCTACGAGCAGGAACGGTCGGTTCACGATGCCGTTGAGAGGATTCTTTGGGACCTATTCCCAGAACTCGGGAACGCAACCGTCACCCATCGCTGGGGTGGAGCCGTGGCGGTTCCCCGCGACTGGCAACCATCGGTCCGCTTCGATAAGGAAACCGGGATGGGCCATGCCGGCGGATACGTGGGCGATGGTGTCGCTGCCTCCAACCTGGGCGGTCGCACATTGGCCGACCTCGTTCTCGAACGCGACACCGATATCACACGGCTTCCCTGGGTAGGACACCGATCGAAGAAGTGGGAGCCGGAGCCGCTGAGGTGGATCGGAGTCAACGCGGCTTCGCGTCTGGTGCCGGCGATCGACCGGGGCGAGGCGAGATCGGGTCGGCCTTCCCGCGTCCTGGGCGGTGCTTTGAAGCTGTTGACCGGCAGGTAGGCCGACGATCTTTCCACCGCGTGATTTCGGTGTAGTTCAGACCTGATACAAATACGTCATGTCTTCGATTCCCTGGTCGCTTCTACCTGACACAGCGGAGGAGGGACCAGCGGGGGAGCTGCTGATCGGCGGTTGCTCAACCCTGGATCTTGCCGCAGAGTTCGGGACGCCCCTTTTCGTTTACGACGAGGCTCACCTGCGGGCGCGCTGTCGCCAGGCCCGGGATGCCTTCGGGGAGGGGGCGGTTTACGCCAGCAAAGCGTTTCTGTGTTTGGCGATGGCCCGGCTAGCCCACGAGGAGCGGATGAAGATCGACGTGGCCACGGGTGGTGAGATGTTCGTCGCTCTTCAGGCGGGGGTCCCGGGAGATCGCCTTGTTGTGCACGGCAACAACAAGAGCGAAGCCGAGATCGAACAGGCTGCCGCTGCCGGGGTAGGGCGCCTCGTCATCGACAGCTTCGATGAGTTCGCTCGAATCAAACGCGTTCACGATCGCACTGGCCATGTTTTCGACGTTCTCCTGCGGATTACCCCTGGGATAGAAGCCCACACTCATCACTATGTGGCTACCGGACAGGACGATTCCAAGTTCGGTTTCACTTTGTCGACCGGCGCCGCGGCCGCGGCCATCATCGCTGCGCGTTCCCACCCAGGGATTCGTCTCCGTGGCATCCATTTCCACATTGGCTCGCAGGTGTTTCTGGTCGATTCTTTTGCTGCTGCCCTGGCCGCCGTTGGTGGTTTCGTGAAGTCCCATAGCCTCGACGAACTGTCGATGGGCGGCGGCCTCGGTGTCGCGTACGTCGAAGGTGAAGAAGCACCCTCGATCGCGGAGTATGCGCGCATCCTCAAGTCCGCGGCCCACGAGGCCGGGATCAATTCCGCCCTGTCGGTTGAACCCGGGCGGGCAATCGTGGCCGGGGCGGCTGTGACCCTCTACACCGTGGGGACCATCAAGGAGATTCCGGGGGTCCGCAACTACGTCGCTGTCGACGGTGGCATGAGCGACAACCCGCGACCCGTGCTCTACGGAAGCGGATACGAGACGTTTCTGCCGAGAGCGGTGAAAGCGGATCGCTCGCTCAGAGTGCGAGTCGTCGGCAAACACTGCGAGTCTGGAGACGTCCTCGTGCGAGAGGGAACGGTCCCTGACGACCTCATGGTCGGTGACCTTCTTGCCACTCCGGTGACCGGGGCGTACGGCCACTCGATGGGTTCGAACTACAACAAGGTGCCGAGACCGGCTGTGGTCTTTGTCGCTGATGGTGAAGCGCGGTTGGTGTTCGCGCGTGAGATCTACGAAGACCTGGTCCGCAACGACCGATGATCAGTCGGGCCCGCCTCGAAGACCTGGATGTGCTCGCCGCTCTCTCGGCAGAGTTCAACGAGATCGATGGCCACCCCCACGACGACACCAGGGTCCGGGCAGCGCTGAGCCCGCTCCTCGCTGACGACTCCCTCGGGGTTGTCTATGTCTTCGGAGAGCTCGCCAGCGGATACGCCGTCGTGACGTGGGGCTATTCGATCGAGTCGGGCGGCCGCGACGCTTTGCTCGATGAGATCTACGTCCGCCCGCGGGGCCAGGGCCTGGGAGGCGCCGCCTTCGAAGAAGTCCTCGACGACCTTCGCCAAAGAGGCCTGACCCGCATGTTCCTCGAGACCGAGCGCCCCAACACCAAAGTCCGGACCTTCTACACCCGCCACGGCTTCAAAGAAGACGACTCAATCTGGATGTCCCGCGAGTTGTGAGCGGCCCAGTCCGGTCGAGGCTGTCCCCCGCGGGGGGACCGATCGCCGCTCTGGGCGATCGAGGGGGTGCGAGAACTCCCGACGCATCCGTTCCTCAAACCGCCGCCGGTTCGTCTCGAGAGGCAGTCCGTCTACCGTCTGATCTATGAAGATTCACGGGGGCCAGATCATCGCCCGGGCGCTCAAGGCCGAGGGGGTCGACACCATCTTCACCCTGTCGGGGGGTCACATCGTCGCCATCCTCGACGGTTGCGTCCAAGAGGGAATCAAGATCGTCGATGTTCGCCACGAGCAGGCAGCGGCTCATGCCGCCGAGGCCTTCACCCGCCTGACCGGCAAGCTCGGCGTCGCGGTGGTGACGGCAGGGCCGGGAGTTACCGACTCCATCACCGGGGTGGCGACCGCCTGGTTCGCCCGAACGCCGATGCTCCTGATCGGTGGGCGTCATTTCATCCGCCAGGAACTCAAGGGCGGCCTCCAGGAGATGAACCATCCCCTCCTCTTCCAGGGCATCACCGCCTGGGCCGCGACGGCGTGGGAGGTAGGCCGTCTCGCCGATTACATCGCCACAGCTGCGCGCCATGCCTTCGCGGGTCGCGGTGCACCGGTCTTCCTCGATGTCCCGATGGACGTCCAGTTCGACATGGTGGATGAGGATGCAGTGGTGTGGCCTGCCGGCTACCGATCTCGAGGGGGCCAGGGCGTCGACCAGACCGGGCTCGGTCTGATCGTTGACGCCATCAAGAACTCGTCACGTCCGGTCATCTTCGCCGGGGCAGGATCGCGAGACGGGTCCGGCAATCGCCTCACAGAACTAGCGGAGGCGATCAATGCCCCGACGTTCCTCAACAGCCGCGCCCGCGGGTCATTGCCCAACGGACATCCTTTGCTCGGCAACCACGCTCGTTCCCAGGCCATGTCGGCCTGCGACCTTCTCGTCGCTCTCGGAGTCGATTGGGACTTTCGGACGAACTACGGAGAAAGGGTCAATCCCAGCGCCATCGTGGTCCATGTCGATCTCGATTCGAACAAGATCGGGTGGAATCGATCGGTCGACGTCGGGATCGTCGCCGACCCAATGACGGTCGTCGACCAACTTCTCGATCTGGCGGACTTTCACGGTGGCACCGATCGCGCCTGGGCAAATGAGATCGGTGACGTCGAACGTTCTCGTCGCCAGGAGTTGGAAGCAGAAGCGGAGTCGGCTCCACCCTCGCCGGTCAATCCTCAGCGTTTTGGCCGCGATGTCGGAGAGTTCTTCGGAGCCGATGCGATCGTGGCCGTCGATGGCGGGGATATCGTCTCGACCACCGCTCGCTGGCTACAGATCTCCCATCCAGGCCACGTCCTCGATCCAGGCCCGTTCGGAACCCTCGGTACCGGCGCTCCGTTTGCCCTGGCGGCCAAGGTGGCGTTCCCCGACAAGTTGGTCGGCATCGTCTATGGCGATGGCGCCTTCGGGTTCAACGGTTTCGAGTTCGACACGTTCGTCAGGCTGGGCTTGCCCATCATCGGCGTCATCGGCAACGACGGAGTGTGGGGCAACATCAAGACGTTCCACACAATGCTCTACCCAGAGAGAGTCGTCGCTGCCGATCTCGGTCGCCGCCCCTACCACGAAGTCGTGCGGGGCCTCGGTGGATATGGGGAATTGGTGACCGATGCTTCCGACCTGAGACCCGCCCTCGATCGGGCCTTGAAGTCAGGCCTGCCGTCTCTGGTCAACGTCCACATCGCCGAAACGATGCGGATGTCGAGCAATTACTCTCAATAAGGGAAGGCGTCAGGCTTTCAGGTACTCCTTGACCGTCGGGAGCATTGCCAGCAGCACGAGAGCCAACCCCAGCGGCCCATAAAGAAGCTGCAGCCACGACAGCTCGGCCACAAGGCGACTTCGAGTGCAATCCAGGCGACCTGTCCGGCACCGATGAGGATCGTGGCGAGCCATGACCAGTGATGGCGGGTGACCCGTTCGAGTCCTCCCAGCCAACTCCAGCGCGGTCTCCGGATCATTCCGTAGGTCGTCAGGATCGAGCCCAGCCCGAACCCAATGCCCAGGACCAAGCCGAGGACGACGTAGCTGTCGACCAGCGGTAAGTCCTCAATCCAACTGATCGGCGGCTGGCCGCCTCCGAGACTGAAGAGCAGGGCCAGGCTGCCGCCGGCGACGCTGATCCCGAGGAGGCCCAACAGAAATATGGCCAGGTTGCGCGGAAACGAAATGCTTCCGAACCACCGAACTTCACGCAGTAAGCGTCATCTCAATCTCCTTCGATCACACGCCAGCATCCGCCGGCGGCCGGAGAGGTGCCAGGGCCAAATGGCAGGGATTTCATTGCACCACGGGCATGATTACCCACCCCGCCACAGATCGCAGAGGCCAGCAGGATTCAGCGAACGCCACCGCTGACCCGGGGCCCAGCGCCGCATGTTGGTCCGAGGGTGGACCTGAATGGAAGCCGAGACCGGTGGCTCGCCTACTCAGCCGATGCTCTTCTCGAGCGCCCCTGGAGCCTGGCGGATAAGTGAGCCTGCCACGATGGCGACGTCAACGCTTCGTGTCAGAATCCGGATGCCGTCGGCGGTCCGTTCCCGCACCGTCCTGGCGGTTGCCACTGCCTCGATGATGATGAGGCCGACGTCGCCGCTATCAAGTATCACGCCGGGACAGTTGCTGGTCACGCTGAAACCACCCGTAACGGTCGCCGTAGCGGTCGCCGAAGAGAGGTTGTTCTTGACCGCCAGCGAGGCCGGGGCGTCGATCGCCTGCCAGACCTCCCTAGTCGAGGCGCCCGCTACACCGAGGCAAGCGATGGTGCGGGTGACATCAAACGACAGTGTCACGTCCCCGTTCACTGCCTGCGTCACCGTGACCGATCCCACTTCTACGGAAATGTCGCCCTCAGCGCCCGAGGTCCATTCGGCCGTGAGGGTGGCGGTGGTAGCAGGCGCCGCCTGAACGGCGGTGGTTGTGAGCAGAATCGCCACCGACATAGCAGCGGCTAGCAGTTTCCGACGGAACATTCCCTGACTCCTTGTTTCCCTGGCACGTCTGAGGCTAAGACCTCGTGACTAGGCGTCAAGGATCACTTTCGCGCTAGTTCCCTCGCCTTGGGCTTCACAGAACAACGAGCGCGACGGCTCCCACGACAACGCAATAAACGGCGTAGGGGGCGAGGCCGGTTCGGGCCAGCATCTTCAGCAGGAAAGCAATAGCGCCGTATCCGGTGACCGCCGCCACCACAACTCCAACCCAGGCCGATCCCGGGACGCCTCCGTTGTCGAGCAATTTCCACAACTCCAGAAGACCGGCGGCAGCGACGGCCGGTATGCCGAGCAGGAAGGAGAATCGGGCGGCCTCGACCTGGTCGAAGCCCCGGGCTACGCCGGTGGCGATCGTCATTCCTGAACGGGAGATGCCTGGCAGCACCGCCGACAACTGGGCGAAGCCGATCAATACCGCATCGGTTGGCCGACCGTCGGCGATCGTTCGATCTCCCTTCGGAATGCGACTCGCTACTGCCAGCACGACGCCGGTGACTATCAGGAAGATGGCGGTAGCGGTGACCGACTCCTGTAGGCGTTCGATTTCATCGACCACCAGCAGGGCCAGCGCCGCCGGCAGCGATCCGATGATTATCAGAGTCAAGAGGCGGCGGGCGTCGGGATCCCGTCGGAACCCGGCGAGAGCAATCAGATCCTTCCAGAAGTAGGCGAGGACCGCCGTCAGCGTCCCGAGGTGGAGGACGGCAGTAATAGCGAGATCCGGTGGGTCGATTCCCAGGAAGGCCGGCACCAGGACCAGGTGGCCATCCGAGGAGATGGGGAGGAATTCGGTGACGCCCTGGACGAATCCCCAGATGATGGCTTCGAGCACTGCGGCACGTTACCCATGAGGACCAACCAGGACCGAAAGGGCGTTGTCCGCCAAGGCCGCTGCCACAGCCCCAACCTCGCCTTCGGGGATCGCTACGAGTGCGGTGGACCCTTCGATGGTCGCTTCCTCGAAGGTGCGAATTAGGAGTCCAGGCACAACCCTCGGGGCGCCGCGGACGTCGACCACGATTCGAACCTCCGCCCCTGGGAGGCTTCCTTCGGGGACCGGCACCGACACTCCCCACCAACCGGTCGGTATCAGGGGAGCGTCGTCAAGCATGGCCGGAACCAGCGGTTGCCCGGCCTCGACGTCGACCAACAAGAAGCCGTCGAGGATCGTCTCCGGCAACACCCCGATCGGGATCGAGCGCCAGTCAACGACGGCCTCGCCGATGTCCGAACCCGCCGTCAGATCGGCTCCGGCGAATGGATGCTCAATGCTTGGGGTCGGTCGAAGCTCGAAGTAAAGGGATGCACCGACCAGGAGGATTGCCACCGCCCAGCGCCAGTAGGACGGTCGTGCCAGCCAGTACACCGGACGACCGTATAGGACCTCCTCTTCTCTGGGAAGAGTGTCGAAGTCAGTCGCGACCGGCGGACGAGGTCGACGGCCTATCGCCTGACGATTTGTCGGACGACTTGCCGCCCGATCGGGGCTTGTCCGACTTGCTGCTCGATTCCGACTTGCTGCCTGACCCGGTCTTCTCACTCGAGCCCGACTTGTCGCCTGACTGGGAGCTGGATCCGGACTTCTCAGAAGATCCGTTCGACCCTCCCGAGTCGGTGGCGCTCGAACTCTTGGCCCGGGAGTCGGTCACGTAGAACCCGGAGCCCTTGAAGACGATCCCGCGCGGATGCAGGACCTTTTCGAGCGGGCCTCCACAATCTGGGTGGCGACGCAGGGCGCGATCGGAGAACGATTGGAAGACTTCGAATTGTTCACCGCACTTCTCGCAGCGGTACTCGTAGGTGGGCATAACGCGATCTACCAGGGGGCTAGAGGGACTGTTGTCATTCTAACGCCGGGCGTCTTCCGGCCATTCCGCCGTCCGCGTGGGAGGAAGCGCCCACCTCTAGACTCGGTTGGGTGAATCCGGCAGTCGTCGTGGGCGCGCTCGTCGTGGCCTACCTCATCGGAAGCGTCGATTTCGCAGTGGTCGTGGCCCGAATGCACGGGGTCGATATCCACGAGGTCGGCAGCGGCAATCCCGGGACTTCCAACGTGATGCGGACCCTGGGAAGAGGCCCTGCCATCATGGTTTTCGTCGGTGACACCATCAAGGGAGTCATCGCGGCTGCGATCGGTGCTTTCCTGATCGCCGATGCTGATCCCCTCAGCGTCTGGGCCTTCGCCGCCGGTCTGGCCGCAGTCGTTGGACACTGCTACCCCGTGTATCACGGCTTCAAGGGCGGCAAAGGGGTTGCCACCGGCGGAGGGGTGCTGGCTTTCTGCATCCCTCTGGTTGCCTTGATTTTGACCGTGACCTGGGCCCTGGTCGCCAAGGTCGGAAAGGTGGCTTCCATCGCTTCATTGGTCGTTGTGGTCCTCACTTTGCCCCTGGCGTACTGGCAGGGGGTGCGGTGGCCCGCCCTCGGGGTCCTCGTTGCGATGTTGGCCCTTGTCACCTACCGACACCGTGGGAACATATCCCGGATATTCCGGCGCGCTGAGCAGAAGGTGATTTCGTGACCGTTTCAGTTGCTGTAGTTCCGGCCGCCGGTAGGGGGACCCGCATGCGGCCCGCGACCCGGGTCGTGCCCAAAGGCCTGCTGACAGTCATCGACCGTCCCGCCATTCAATACGTCGTCGAAGAAGCTGCACGAGCCGGAGCCGACGAGGTCCTTATCGTCGTCGATCTCGACGCCGGTCACCTCATCCAACAGCACTTTCTCGTCGAAGGGCGGCTGGCGGGCCTCGAGGATGTCAAGATCAGGATGGTGGTTCAGGAAGAGCCGCTCGGTCTCGGTCACGCGGTTCTCCAATCCGTCGAGGCGGTGCGCGACCGGAGCTTCTTCTGCCTTCTCGCCGACAACATCGTCCGTCCTCACGACGATGTTCTGCCATCCCTTGCCGCCGCGGCCGCCGGAGAATCGGCGGTGTGCCTGCGCCGACTATCGAACGAGATGTTGTCCAACTACGGAGTCATAGTTCCCGGGGGCGAAGAGGTCGATGGCGTTCTCGACGTCATCGGGGCGATCGAAAAGCCGGGAGCGGAGCTGGCTCCTTCCAACCTGGGGCTGATCGGCCGCTATGTGTTCACCCACGAGATCTTTGAGATCCTGGCCAATCTCACCCCGGGTCACGGCGGGGAGATCCAGCTCACCGACGCCATCGACCAACTCGCCAAGCGCGGGCGGGTGCGCGGCTATATCGCCAACAATGACCTGCTCGACGTCGGCACGCCTAGGGGCCTGGTCGAGGCAACCACAGTTCTTGGTCGGGATCTCTTCCCAGAGATCTTCTGATGCGTCCCTTGAATGACGCCCAGGCCGAGGTCCTGGGCGCCTTGAGCAAGCTCCCCGCCGCCCTGGTTGCGATAGGAGATGCGTTGGGCCTGGTGCCGGCCACCCCCGTGGTCGCCCCTCATCCGGTTCCGCCGTTCACGAACTCGGCCATGGACGGTTTCGCGGTTCGGGCCGAAGACGTCTCCTCGTCCCCGGTGGACCTGACCGTCCTCGAAGATGTCCCGGCCGGACGGGTGGCCACTCAGCGCGTGGTCGGCGGAACCGCCATCAAGATCATGACCGGCGCTCCGATGCCCGAGGGCGCCGATGCCGTGGTGCGGGTCGAGGACACCAGCCAATCCGGCGAAATCGTGACGATCAACGTTGGTGTTCCCAGCGGAACCTCGGTGCGTGCGGCCGGCGGGGACGTCGAGGCTGGAACCGAGGTGATCGGCACCGGGATCCGACTTACCCCGGCCCACATCGGGGTCCTCGCCAATCTTGGGATCGCCCAGGTGGCGGTCCATCGCCGGCCCCGAGTCGCCCTGGCCTCGACCGGCGACGAACTCGTGCCCGTTGACGGGCCGGCTCTGGAGCCCGGTCAGATTCGCGACTCCAACCGGCCCATGCTGGCGGCAATGCTCATCGAACTCGGTGTGCAGGTGATCGACCTTGGCCGGATTCCGGACGATGCCGCAGCGCTCCGCTCGGCGATCGCCCGTGGGGTGGACGAAGCCGATGTGATAGTGACCTCGGGTGGGGTCTCAATGGGTGAGTATGACCTCGTCAAACAGGTGCTCGGTGAGCTCGGCAACATTGAGTTCTGGCAGGTAGCAATGCAGCCGGCCAAGCCATTTGCGTTCGGCAAGATTGGCGGCAAGCCCCTGTTCGGGCTGCCGGGCAATCCGGTCTCGTCGTTTGTTGCTTTCGAACAGTTCGTGCGTCCGGGCCTCTTGAAAATGATGGGAGCGAGGAAGCTCTTCCGTCCGCGAGTGCAGGGTCGAACCAGAGTGAAACTCGCGACCGATCCCGAGAAGACCGTCTTCGTTCGAGTCCGCACCTCGAGCGAGGGCGAGGTACGTTGGAGCGAACCATCCGGCGGCCAAGGTTCCAATGTGCTTTCGGCGGTTGTCGCCGGGGACGCATTCGCGGTCGTGCCGGAGGGAGTCGGAGAGGTGAAGGCCGGGGAGTTGGTCATGCTGGAGATGTTCCGATGGCCCGAGGAGAGGACGTTCGATGAGCGATGAGCAGCCGTTCACGCATCTGACTGCGTCGGGCGATGTGCACATGGTCGACGTCTCCGCCAAGGAGGTCACAATCCGGGAGGCGGTCGCGACTGCGGGAGTGACTCTTGCCGCCGCGGTGCGCGATGCGCTGTTCTCCGGCGACCTTCCCAAAGGCGATGCTCTGGCCGCGGTGAGACTGGCCGGCATCACTGGTGCCAAGCGGACGTCGGAACTGATCCCTCTGTGCCATCCGTTGCCGATCGACGCTGTCCAAGTCGAAGTCGAGTCGACCGGCCAGGGAGCCATGATCACCGCTACGGTTGTCACAACCGGCCGAACTGGAGTGGAGATGGAGGCTTTGACTGCGGTCTCTGTGGCCGCCCTGACCCTTTATGACATGGTCAAGGGCCTGGACCGAGGCGCCGTAATCGGTCCAATTCACCTGATTCGCAAGAGCGGTGGGCGCTCGGGGACCTGGGAACGCTGACAGTGGTTGTTTACCGCTCAGCGTCTCGCTACTCTCCCGCGGGGCAGAGGGCCTTTCGTATATGACATGCTGACACCAATGATTGTCGCCGGACTCGTGATAGCCGCGGTGTGGGGGCTCTATTTGTTGCCCGGCATTTTTGGTGAGCGAAGGACGACTCCAATCAACTCCACCGAGGAGTTCGACCGCGTCACCCGGAAGATGGCCGACATCCAGAGGCACTCCTACGACGCCAGAGTCGCCTCGGCCCGTGATCTCATCAGGATCCGGAGGCGGCGGGCGACGATCATCTTCGTGATCCTGGCCGCTGCCTCGGCCTTTCTGGCCTGGCGAGAGGGCTCGCTCAACTGGTTGTTGCTGCACCTGGGAATCGACGCTTGCTTCGCCTGGTATCTGGCGATGGTGGCTCAACTCAGGCAGCGGCATGCACAGCGTGTCGCCAATCGCTACTTTTCGGACGGCGAGACCGTGTGGGAGGAATTCCCGGTCCGGGTCATCGCCA
Organism: Acidimicrobiia bacterium; assembly: GCA_035525055.1. Classification (GTDB taxonomy): domain Bacteria; phylum Actinomycetota; class Acidimicrobiia; order Spongiisociales; family ZC4RG35; genus DATEEG01. The sequence goes on from DATLEZ010000151.1 coordinate 34,650, forward strand.
ACCGCTGATCGATCGGCGTGGACCCTCTCGAGCTCGACCAGCTGACTCAACCGATCCGCGTCGAACTCGATGCGAAGTTCGCAGCTCGCGAGACGGGGTTCGTAAAGAGTCGAGAAGTTATCAGGTCGTCGGCTAACGCGATCCGGTCCCTCCATCGCGGCCAATGGGAAACGGCCGACGAATTGGTAGCCAAAGCCGCCTCGACTCTGCACGAGGTGCAACGGGTTCTCGGCGATCATCCCGACATCCTTCATGCTGGCTTCGTCCATGACGCAGCCAAGGAGTACGCCGAGGCAGCTTTGTGCACCGCGCTTTTTCGAGGTCGCCCGCTTCCTACTCCGTCGGCCCTCGAGATCCATCCGGTCGCGTACTTGCATGGGCTCGGGGAGGCGGTAGGGGAGTTGCGCCGACGGATGCTGGACCAGCTGCGGGATGGTGATCTCGAGACCGCGGGAGCGTGCTTGGTCGAGATGGACCAGATCGTCGACCTGCTTGCCGAACTCGACGACCCCGACGGCATGACCGGCGGTCTCAGGCGGACCACAGATGTCTCCCGTGCGCTGGTCGAGCGGTCGCGGGCCGATCTCACCACCACCGTGATCCAGGAACGCCTCCGGGCCGAACTGTCGGAGCGAACCAGCGAAGAGGACTAGCGGCGGTGCTGACTCGCATTGACCACACTGTCATCGGGGTGCCAAATCTCGAGGAGGGAATTGAGATCTACCGCCGGATCGGCTTTGACGTTCGGTATGGCGGGACCCATCCCAAGGCCACCACGGCGGCCGCTTTTGCATTCTTCGAAGACGACTACCTCGAGCTGCGCGCCGTCCGTGAGGGCGAGAAGGCCTCAGCTAGTGACCCCTTCGTCAGCTTCATGCAACGGGGGGGTGGCCTGTTCCGCATCGCCGTAAGGAGCG
>DATLEZ010000152.1:0-16610 GCA_035525055.1 Acidimicrobiia bacterium
TTGGGACTGTGTCGCGACCATGTCGAGAATCTCCTGTTCGGTGACGTCCTCCCGTCCCCGGCTCGGATCGCCCCCCATCAAGCGGACGACGACGTCGGCCGAGACTGAGAGTATCCAGACGGCCGGGCGAGCCACTTTGGCCAGGAACGCAATTGGTCGAGCCGCCAAGATCCCCCAGCGCTCCGCTCTCTGCATCGCAATGCGCTTCGGGGCCAGTTCACCAAATACCAGGGTCACGAAGGCGAGCGCAATTGTCACGAGGATTATTGCCGCCGGTCGAGCGGCACCACCTAGGAAGCTCAGGGGTTCTTCGAGGGGCTCGGCGAGAGCCACGGCAGCCGAAGCAGAAGCCAAGAAGCCTGCCAGGGTTATCCCAATCTGGATTGTCGCCAAGAACCGACTGGGGTCACGAGCTAGTCGCGCAAGGGTGGGTCCGGCACCACCCCTGGCCGACAACCGTTGAAGTTGTCCTTCCCGCAACGAGACCAACGCCAGTTCGGTTCCGGCGAACCAGGCGTTGACCGCTATGAGAATTGCCAAGAGCCCCAGCTGGGGCCAAATTCCGTCCACGAAAGTCTCCTTTGGGAGAGTTGGAGATCAGCGACCCGAGGCCGCGCGATAGAAACGTCGGTTACCGGAAGGCCGGAGGCGCCCTGGTCGGGGCCGACTTGGGCCATGGCCTCGTTCGGAGCCGCCCACCCTGGCGACGATGTCTTCGGGCGCCGTCTCGTCTGGCGGGCAGGAAGGACGGATACCAGAGCTTCCGTTTGGAAACCGTGCGTCGCCGCTGCTTATGCCGACTCCTCGGATCCGCAACCGCCTCGGTCGTTTCAACGTGGGTAGTTGCTTCGGTCTCACCGATCGTCGCAACCCCGACCATTGCGACGTAGGCCGGAACCAGCAACACCGAAAGGGCGAAGATCGCGCAGGAGAGAAGTACCCGGGCGTTGAAGCGGTAGCGTCGACTACTGGGGTCGGCGGTGTCGTTCATCAGTTCCGTTCCCACTGTATCCGGGGCAGTCACCTATTAGATATCGCCCTCGACGTTTCCGCGCATCAAGCGCGGCGTGGCGGCCGCGATTGATGCGCGGAAACGGCACAATAGGACCATGACGATGCCGGCGATTTATCTGGGTCATGGGGCTCCTCCGCTGCTCGATGATCAGAAATGGATGGGCGAGTTGGCCACCTGGGCGGGCGAACTATCCCGGCCGACCAGCATCCTGATCGTCTCCGCTCATTGGGAATCGGCCCCGTTAGGGATCGGCTCGACCCAATCTGCTGCTCCGCTGATCTACGACTTCGGGGGTTTCGATCCGAAGTACTACCGGCTTCAGTATCCATCACCTGGCGCCCCCGACCTCGCCGAAAAGGTGGCGGCCCTCATGCCCGATCGGGAGCACGTGGCCTTCACCAATCGCGGCCTCGATCACGGCGCCTATGTCCCGTTGATGGCGATGTACCCCCAGGCCGACATTCCGGTCCTCCAGGTCTCGCTGCCGACTCTGGACCCAGACCGGTTGATCGACCTCGGGCGACGTCTGCGGCCGCTGCGCGAGGAGGGGGTGCTGATCATCGGCTCGGGGTTTCTGACCCACGGCCTTCCGTTTCTCCGCGACTTTCGGGTCGACGCCCCCCCGCCGGGCTGGTCGGCGGAGTTCGACGCCTGGGCCGCTGAGGCATTTGCTAAGGGTGACATAGACGGGCTGGCCAACTTCTGGCACAGCGCCCCCGGGATGCCTTACGCCCATCCGACGGTCGAACACTTCGCTCCGCTCTTTGTAACGCTGGGGGCTGCGACGAATCCAGAGGCGGCGGCCCTGCAGACCATCACCGGGTACTTCCTGGGGCTCTCGAAGCGATCGATCCAGGTTGCCTGAAGCCCGTTCTACGTTTTACGTTCTACGTATTACGTCCGAACCCGCGGCTTGCCCTGATCCACGGTTCTTGACGTAGAACGTAAAACGCTAAACGTAAAACGTAAAACGTAAAACGCTCCCCGACCCTCACAGCGCTTTCAAAGCGACCGTCACGAATCGCAAGGTCGTGTGGCCCACATTCTCGAGGTCGTGGATGAGCCGATTGTCGGCGGAATGCTCGAGGTACCTGGTCTCACTAAGCGTGTAGTCCCGGATGACGAAGGTGCCGTCGTTGAAACGCTGGAGACCGCGGCCTGGGTCGACCACCGTCCAGAAGTACGTCTGGTCGTGGACGTGGAAGGCTCCGCGCTGGCCTGGCTCGAGGCGGACCTCCCAGACCTGGATGGCCTCGTTTTCGAAAACGATTCTGGTTCCCAACTCGCGGTTGTCGGAGGCGACAGCCAACTCTTCAGCGAAGTCGTCGGGCGAGAAGGTTCCGCGCTCTTCCATTCGTTACAGCCTTTCACTGGACGTCGGGTAGCAACTATCACCGGGGTGGTCGAGGCCGAAAAGGGTGTACGGGTCACCTCCGCCGAAGGTGCCGTCGACTTGAGCGATGGTTCCAAGGCGGCGAGCACGATCGGTCAGTCGTCTTCCCCGCTCCAGCGCTCCCGGCTCCCACGACCGCAGCGCCGCGGGGACATCGCCCACGGCGCTCTTAAGCGATTCCGAAAGGCTCCAGGCGTCGGCAGCGGCCTTGGCGGTGCCGGCGGCGGCATGGGGGCGAGCGGCGAATGCAGCATCTCCGATGAGGCACACCCGTCCGAACGCCATCCGGGGGACCTCAACGTCGACGACCGTCTGGATGAAGGGGTGCTCGGTCATCAGGACCATCCTGGCGAGGTCATCGGGAAGGGCTGCCTTGGCTTCGCTCTTCAGATCATCGACATGCCGGCTCTGCAGCCTTCCGGGCGCCACCGACATGTTCCGCCGGACTCCACCGGCGTCGGTCAGCACATCATCGAGGAGCGGCCCCTCCTCGAGGTTTCGATACCAGACGTAGTTGAGGACTCTCTCCAGGCTGATGCCGCGATGGTTCGGTATCGGGTAGGCAAGGATGTGGGACAGAGGCGGCGTCGAATAGGTAATCGCCTCATAGAGGCGGTCGAATACCCTTCGGTCTAGATCAGATTCCCTGACGACCCCTCGCCACCCCAGGTATCCGGCATAAGTGGCTTCTACACCGGGCAGCAAACGTCGACGCGACGAAGAGGTGATGCCATCGGCGCAGACCACCAGATCCGCCGACATCGAGAATCCGTCGACGGTCACCACCCGGACCCGATCACCGGCGGTCTCAATCGCGAAAACCTCGTTGCCCAAGCGGTAGCGGTCGGGCGGCAGATTGTCGAGGAGATTGGTGAAGAGGGTGGTCCACGCCGTAAAGCGATAGCGACAAGGTTCTTCGTGAGTTACGGTCCCGGTCCGATCAACGAAGCGAAACCATTGAGCTCCCTCGCTGATCGCCTCCACGGTTAGACCTGCTCTCTCGATCAGATAGCGGGCAGTCGCGCCATGGAGGACGATGCCTGCGCCGCGGCCCTCCAGGGCGGTCTCCGATCTCTCGAGCACGGTTACCTCAAACCCGACATCCTGGAGCAACAACGCGGCGGTCAGACCTCCGATTGAGCCACCCACGACGATCGCTGAAGGCTCGCCCGAAATCGATGGACGACGGCCGTCTTCATCGGAAGCGTTCATGACATCGGGTAGTTCAGATCTGGCACTTCAGATCTGGCACTTCAGGCAAAAAATACGAACCGGCCCCAACGAAAGCCCCAGGATCAGTTGACACGGGACGTTCACGACTTGTATACGTACATTCTACATGGTGCAGCATTTGCTGGGATCCACGTCGCAGGCGGGGCAAGCCTATGACGTCGGCTGAAGAAGCGCTTGACGAGCTTCGTAGAAGGATTCTGTCCGGATCGATGGCGGCCGGAACCAAGCTCCACCAGGAGCAGCTCGCATCCTCGTTGGGGATGAGTCGTATACCGATCCGCGACGCGATACGAACTCTTGTCGCCGAGGGCCTGGTCCTGCAGTTCCCGAGGCGAACCGCAGTGGTGGCACCGATCTCGGCAGACGACTTGACCGAGTTATACGAGATCCGCATCGCCATCGAGCCTGAGGCGTCGGCCCTGGCCGTCCCGAACGTGCGACCCAGCGATCTCATGTTGATGCGAAATTTGCTCCAGGTCATGGATGCAACCCAGGAGCATGCGGTCTGGCTGGACACCAATGACGAGTTTCATGGGGCGCTATATCGGCGGTCGGGCCGACCTCGCATGGTGGCACTGCTGGACCAGGCCCGGGCCCAGACCCGTCGCTACACGGCGGTGCGGCTCGACAGCGGCCAACCAGATCTGCACGCCGAACATCTGCTGATTCTCGCCGCGGTGGAAAGACGCGACCCGGCGGCGGTCAGGGCGCTGGTCCAGGCCCACTTGATCAGTGCGTACTCGATCCTGCGGCATCAGGTCGAGTCGCTCGATCAGTCGGCCAACCTGAGCTCGGATTTCTACCCTAATCGCGTTGAAGGAGGTCTCTCAGCCACGGTTTGAGAGGGATGGCGGCAGGGCACCGGCCCCCCGCCTGAGGAGAAGGCGGTAGGGCACCGGCCCCCCGCCATAGGAACGGCGCGGCAAAAGCCGCGTTCTGGAGCAAGGAGCCGCAAGGCTTCGCCGACCTATCGGAGGAGGTTCTGCCAATGACGGCGGCAGAGAGGTCAAGTTTCGGCGGTTATTACGACATCCGGGAGGACATCACCCTCAACACGATGGACATCGTGGTGGCGGTACTCCTTGGTTCGATAGAAGCCGCTATCGAGATCGTGGGAGCCCTCGGATTTACCGAGCGTCTGGTCTGGGCGACCGGTCCGGCGGGCTTTGCGATCTATGCGTTCTACAACGGGATGACGTGGATCCTGTTCTACGCCGGCGCGTACCTGCGCAAGCGTTCTGGAGTGATCCTCCTGGCAGCCACCGTCACCTCGTTGGTCCGCTGGTTCTTCGGAGATCCCGACGGTCCGGTGTTGCTGTTCTACGGCATTTTCCCGGCCATCTTCGGAATGGTCGTGTTCTCCCTGATGCAATGGCGAGGAGGCAAGACGCTCTTTGCCATCTCGCTGGCAGTGACAGCGGCGATGAACCAGGTAGCCACCTTCGTAGGCCAAGGCGGTTTCCAGATCGCCGAGGGTGCCGGATGGGGAACGTTCTCCATCATCATCGGCTTCCTGGGCGGCTTGATCTGGGGTCCCCTTTCCTGGTTCCTCGGACGGGGTCTGGAGAAGGCAGGTGTGCCTGCCGTCGACCAACCTCCGTCGTGGGGAGTTACCAAGAGCGCAATGGCCTGACCAGCGTCGGATGCCCCGGGTGACCGGGATAATCCGGCGACTGTTGAGCCAGGAGTGTGAGCGCCGGGATTGGCCCGGCGCTCACACTCGAAGTTCTCTCCCGTTGACGGCCGAGGCCTTTGACTTCGGAGAGCCCCAAGTGATGTGAAGAGCGTCCAAGGAGATTGATGACTCGCCCGCCCGCCCTCGTCGTTGAGGACTACACGTTCTGGTTCCGTGCCCCAATGGACGAGGTCGTTCCCCCCTCTCTCGAAAACGTCTCTTTCACCATCGAGCAAGGTGAGTTCGTGCTGGTGTTGGGCCGCAGCGGCTCGGGCAAAAGCACTCTCGCGCTGAACCTGGTCGGGATCTATCCCGACTACTTCGGTGGTCGCAATCAGGGAAAGGTCATGATCAACCACCCGGAACGGGGGTTGATCAATCGTCGGGAGCTGGAGCCGGGGGAGCGCTTTCAGATCGTCAACATGCTCTTTCAGAATCCTGAGGACCAGATCGTCACCCTGAGTGTCGAAGAGGAGGTGGCCTTCGCGCTAGAGAACTACCTCATGGATCCCCCCGAGATTCATCCCCGGATCGATCGAGCGCTCGACCTGGTCGGGCTCAAGGGCTTTCGGGAACGCTCCACGCTCAAGCTGTCGGGTGGGGAAAAGCAAAGAGTAGCGCTGGCAGCAATGCTCGCAATGGAGCCCAAGATCCTCATCCTCGATGAACCGACTTCAAACCTCGACCCGGTCGGGACAGCCGACGTCCTCGAGACCATCGACCGGATCAGAGAGCATGTCGACCTGACTCTCCTCGTGATCGAACACGAGGTGGACGCCGTTTTCGACCGCGCCGACCGGATCTTGTTGGTCGACGGCAAGACCGTTCACGGTCCCCACGACCCGAGAACCTTCCTCGATCGTCACGGACTCGATGTCCGCGATGGCCTCGGTCTTTGGATTCCTCAGGCTGTCGAGGTCGCCCTCGAGCTTCGTGACGCCGGAGTGGCGATTCCAAGGGTGCCGCTCAATGGTGACGAATTGGTCGAAGCCCTGGCACCCAACGGCCCCATGATGTCGCCGTCCGCTTCTTCGGTTGCCGCCGCTTCGACTCGAGATTCCGAACCAGCCATCGATGTGAGGGATGTCAGTTTTTCCTACGGCGACGGAGATGTGCTCAAGGCAGTCCACTTGAAGGCATATCGAAGCGAGATGCTTGCCATCGTCGGTCAGAATGGCTCCGGAAAGTCGACGCTGGCTCAGCTCTTCAACGGCATTCTCACCCCGACCGGTGGCCAGATCCTCGTCGACGGTAAACCTACGACCGACTACAAGTTCGCCCACCTGGTCAAGCGGGTGGCCTATATCTTCCAGGTGCCGGAGAAGCAGTTCATCCGAACAACCGTCTTCGACGAGATAGCCCACGGGCTCAGGGCTCTGAAGCTGACCGATCAGGAGATCGAGGAGCGGGTGGTCTCGTTTCTCGACAGGTTGCGACTGCTCGAGGACCGCGACCGAAGCCCCTATGTCCTCAGTCACGGCCAAAAGCGCCGGCTTTCGGTGGCATGCATGGTCGCTGCCAAACCGGATGTGATCGTCCTCGACGAACCGACCTTCGGCCAGGACTACCAGCAGGCTCAGAGGCTGATGCAACTCCTTGGGAACCTTGCCGAGGAGGGGGCCGCCGTGGTGTTCATCACCCATGACATGCGTCTGGTGGCCGAGTACGCCGATCGATGCGCCGTTCTCTCGTCAGGCGAGATCGCTTTCGAAGGTAGTCCAGCCCAGCTGTTCTCATCACCCGATGTGTTGGCTCGATCCAAACTCAAGGCTCCACCGATTCACAGCTTCTCCCAGCGACTGGTGGGTGAAGCCCTGCTCGATGCCCAAGAGTTGACTCAACGTCTCAAGGAGGCTTTCGGTGCCGAATCTCGAACTGTCGTTTAGGGCCGCCAGCTCCCCTTTCCACCGGATGACGCCGTCCTCGAAATTGATATTCGTCATCGCGGTTTCGTTTGTGGCGATTTTTAACACGAACATGTGGGTGGCCATCGGCCTATTCGTTTTCATGATGATCCTCGCCGCCTTCTTCACCGCAGTGCCGCTGGCGACGTACTGGACCCTGGGCAAGGTGATCCTGCCGTTCGTCATCATCCTGTTCATAGTGTTTCCGTTCTTTTACAACGGTCAGGCAACGACGGGGTCCGACGTTGTGGCTCTCAGAACACCGGTCAAAGACCTCACCTGGGCCGACATCGGGTTCGGCGCCCTCCTGGCTTTCAGGTTCATGGCTCTCGGAGTCAGCGGTTTGATCTTCGCCTTCACAACCCATCCCAGCGATCTGGTGCAAGGTCTCTCGAAGCGAGGCTGGGACTACCGACTGGTACATGCACCGGTGCTGGGACTGGTTCTCTTTCCTGCCTTTCTTGTTATGGGTCGAGAAATTTCAATCACCCAGCGGATCCGTGACCTCGGCCAGGAGACCAACTGGTTCAAGCGGAAGTGGATCCGCTTGCGTCATCTGGCGTTCGCCATGTTGGTCCTGGGTCTTCGCAACGGACAGACCCAGGCGATGGCCCTCGATATCCGTGGGTACGGTGCACATAAGACCCGGACCTTCATGCGCCCCATGATCAAGAACCGTGCCGGCACGATCTTTGCGTGGTCGTTCTTCGCCCTCTCGGTCGTCTATCTGGTGCTGCAATGGAACCCGAACACGATGCAGTGGAACATGCAGCTGTGAGCGCAGGCTCTCGCGGGTCCATCATCAATCGCGGGCTGATAATCGGCGGTAAGGAGGTCGATGCCGCCGATGGGGCCATCCTCGCCGTGATCAATCCGTCCAACGGAGAGGTGGTGGCTCATGTCGGCGCCGCTGGTGATGCCGACATCGACGCCGCCGTCACCGTCGCCCGCGAGGCCTTCGAGTCGGGGGTCTGGTCGGAAATGCCGATTTGGGACCGGGCCAAGGTCCTCAACCGGTTCTCAGACGCAATCGATGACCACATCGAGGAGCTCTTTCGACTCGAGACGCTGAACAATGGGCGGCCGATTGCCGAGACCCGTGCTCAGGTAGCGCGTTTGTCGGGGTGGTTTCGCTACAACGCCGCGCTCCTCCTCGCCGACCGCACGGACACCATCCCGATGCCGGGGGGATATCACGTCTATACGAGCCGCTTTCCCATAGGAGTCGTCGGCATCCTCAGCTCTTTCAACCATCCGTTGATGATCGGTTCGAAAAGCCTTGCCCCGGCTCTGGCGACGGGAAACAGCGTCCTCCTCAAGCCTTCCGAACTGACCCCGCTGACGAGCCTGATCCTTGGCGACCTGGCCTTGGAGTCCGGAATCCCGGCCGGGGTTCTCAACGTCGTTCCGGGCTTAGGCCCGGTGGCAGGCAAGTGCATCGCCGAGCATCCCGAGGTAGGGAAGGTGACGTTCACCGGAGGCACCGCCGCCGGTCGACAGGTGGCCGTGGCCGCCGCCGCTCGCTTCGCCAGGGTCACGGTCGAACTCGGGGGCAAGACGCCAGTCATCGTCTTTGATGACGGGGACCTCAACTCTGCCGTCAGGGGAGCGGCTTTCGGGGCTTTCATCGCCGCCGGGCAGACCTGCATATGCGGCAGCCGGATCCTGGTGCAGAGCACGATCTACGACGATTTTGTCGATCGCCTGTCCGAAGTCGCGGCGGGCATCCGCATCGGCGATCCGTCCGATCCCGCCACCCAGCTCGGGCCTGTCATCTCTGATCGAGCTCGCCAGCGCGTCCTCTCTTACATCGACATTGCCCAGGACGAAGGTGCGGTCGTCGCTTCCGGGGGCGGAGTTCCGGTTGACGAGGCATTGGCGCGTGGGTTCTATGTCGAGCCGACTGTTCTGCGAGACGTCCGCAACGACATGCGCTGCGCCCGGGAGGAGATCTTCGGTCCCGTGACTGTCGTCATTCCATTCGAAGACGAGGAGAATGCAATCGCCCTCGCCAACGACTCGCCCTTCGGGCTGGGTTCTGCGATCTGGACCGGCGACATCGGCCGAGCGCATCGCGTGGCCGGGCGTCTCACCCACGGCATCGTCTGGGTCAACGACCATCATCGCCTGGATCCCGCCGTGCCCTGGGGCGGGGTCCGCGAGAGCGGACTCGGGCGCGAAGGCGGCTGGGAGTCGTTCCACGAGTTCACTCACATTCGTTCGGTCACGGTCAGAACCGATCCCCGCCCGATTGACTGGTACGGCGGGGACACCGCCCGGCTCAACTAAACAGGAGCCGCATGAGAGCCCTCGTCCTGGAAGCAGCCGGTTCGGCCAACGTGCGGGAGGTCCCCAAACCCGATTCTGACGGCCGCGCTGTGGTGCGGGTGGAACGGGTCGGAGTGTGTGGGACCGACGCCAGCATTTTCAAAGGCAAGATCAAGGTCGCCTATCCCCGCATCATGGGCCACGAAATGGTCGGGGTGATCGAGTCTCCGGGGCCGATGGGTCTGTTCCCGGCTGGCACCAGGGTCTTGGCCGATCCCGGCGCGGCGTGCGGGTACTGCCATCTCTGCCGGGCCGATCGCGTCAACCTGTGTCTCAATGGTGGTCTGCTCGGCCGGGACCTCGACGGGGTCTTTGCGGATTATCTGGCGGTTCCCGAGACCTTCCTGCATCCGCTGCCGGACACGGTGGCGCCCGAAGATGCACCGGTGCTGCAGGTGCTCGGAACTTGTGTACATGCCCAGACCCAGTTCTCGGTCTTCCCCGGTGACACCGCAGTGGTGATCGGGCTCGGGGTGACCGGCTTTCTTCATCTGCAACTTCTCAAGGCGAGAGGCATTACGTCGATCGTGGCGGTGACGCGGTCGGAGTGGAAGCAGGAAATGGCTCTGGGTTGGGGTGCTACTGCGGCAGTCGGCCCCGACGCCGCCAAGGCGGCCATCGCTGAAGCCAGCCAGGGGAGAGGGGCGGCAGTGGTGGTCGAGTGCGCCGGTTACGAGTCGACCCTGAGCCAAGCCATCGAACTCGCCGGCCACGGGGGGACGATCTCCGCATTCGGAACCGTCACCCATCGGGACTCCGGCCTTCCCTACTACCACCTCTATCACAAAGAGCTCACAATCCTCAACCCCCGCGCCGCCCTGCCGCGCGACTACTCCAGGGCCGTCCAACTCGTGGCTCAAGGCTCGGTCGAGCTGGCGCCGTTGGTGACCCATCGCTTGCCGATCGAGGAGGCCCCTGGCGCACTCGGGGACCTGATCAACGATCCGCTCGTCCTCAAGATCCTTTTCGAAGTGAGTTGAGCGCGTTCGATCTGGCCGTTATCGGCGGGACGCTCGTCACCCCGACCGGTCGATCCGGCGTCAATGTCTACGTCCACGACGGGACTATCGCCCTCGTCGATGAGGGAGTGCATGCCGCGACCGAGACCGTTGACGCCACCGGCCTGATGATCATGCCGGGAATGGTCGACACCCATGTCCACCTGATGGACCCGGGCGATTCGACCCGCGAGGACTTTCCAACTGGAACCGCCGCGGCCGCGGCCAATGGCGTGACGACGATCATCGAACACACCCACGGCCAACCGGTGAAGACCGTGCCCGATCTGAAGGAAAAGCTCGCTCACCTCAAGACGCGTTCCCGGGTCGACTTCGGTCTGGCGGCCCACGTCTGGAAGGAACACCTCGGGGACCTCGCGGGGCTGTGGGAGGCCGGAGTCGCCTTCTTCAAGGTATTCACCTGCACCACCCACGGGGTCCCTGCCGTCGAGGGAGCGACGATGACGGCAGTGCTGACCGAAATTGCGCGGTTCGGTGGCAACTGCCTGATTCATTGCGAGGACGAATCGCTCACCGTTGAGGCGGAACGGAGGCTGCGTGAACAAGGCCGGACCGACCCGGGGCTTCTGATCGAGTGGCGCAACCGTCCGGCAGAGCAGGTGGCGGTGCAGTCGGTGGCGATTCTTGCCCGTCACGCCGAGGCGCGGGCGACGATCGCCCACGTCAGCACGGCCGAGGTGGCGGCAATAGTGGCCTCCGCCCGCGAGTCCGGAGCCGACCTGGTTGCCGAGGCCTGTCCGCAGTATCTCGAGCTCCGAGAAGACGAAGTCTTGACCGAAGGAGCGTTGCGAAAGTTCACCCCGCCCGCCCGAATCCGGGACGATCAGGAGGAAGCGGACATGTGGGACCTCCTGCGGAACCGGGGCTTCAGCCACATCTCGACTGACCACGCCCCGTCGAACCTCGATCAGAAATCCCGGGGCAGCTTTTGGGATGTCCACTTCGGCCTCCCCGGCCTCGACACCACTTTGCGTCTCCTGCTCGACGCGGCTGCCACCGGAAAGCTGAGCTACGAGGATGTAGTTGCTCTCTACTCAGAGGCACCGGCCCGGCGCTACGGCCTGTTCCCCCGCAAAGGCCACCTGGGAATCGGCGCCGACGCCGACATGGTGCTGGTCGATCCAGGACAGACCTGGCTGATCGAGAACGCAGCCATCATCAGCAAGGCTGCCTGGTCCCCCTACGCGGGCCGCAGGGGAAGAGGAGCAATAGCGGCTACGTATCTGAGAGGCAAGAAGATCGCGGAAGATGGCAAGCCCTTGGATAAGTTCGAGGGCCGGTTCCTTCAGGGCGAGGGCCACACAGGTTGAGGTTTGGTGGTCACGTTGTGGAGAGGAAGAATCAGCAAAGGCAGGGGCCCGGTCTCACGCAAATTTGGCGCGTGACTCCCGGCCATTTCCAAATTCGGCCTGACGCTCCCGGAACCCGGGAGTGCTGCGCCAGATTTGAGAAGAGCCGGGACTGGCCCGCCAAATTTGCGAGCGGAGCCCGGGTCCCTCACTTTCGCTGATCGCAGAACGTAGAACGCTCTTACGTAGAACGCTCCTACTCCAACGGCACAATCGCATCTATCTCGACCAGGAAGTCCGGATGGGCCAGCGACGCAACCACAAGGAGCGTGTTGGCAGGAGCCGGTGCCGGGAAGAACTCGGCCCTCACGTTTCCTACCGGGCCGCGATCGTCGAGATGGGTCAAGTACACAGTGGTCCGGGCAACGTGGGCCATTGACCCTCCGGCTTCTTCGATGACTCTCTTCAGATTCGTCAGGACCTGGCGAGCCTGGGCGGCGGCGTCGCCCCGTCCAACCAACTTGCCCTCTTCGTCGAGGGCGACCTGCCCGGCGACGAACAGAATCCGGCCAGCGGCGATTATTCCGTGTGAGTAGTGACCGGCCGGGGGCGCCACGCCGGCGACCTCGACGGCAGTGCGTTCGAATTGTGCGGCCGTATCAGCCGACATCCTCGACCTCCACCGCCACACCAGTGTCGGCTGCTGTGATCGCGGCCTCCATGACTGCCACGACCCGCAACCCCTCGAGTCCGCCTGTCTCGGGTTTGGTGGTGCCCAGGATGCTTGCGGCAAACTCGTGCAGTTGATCGGCCACCGTGTCGAGGGAGTCGATCGGCACCGAGTTCGGTTCCTTGTCGGAGAGCTCCTGAACCATGAGGCGCTTGCCGTCGACCTCGTTCCACACTGACCGTTCTGTTCCCATGACACCGATGCGCTGGATCGACGGAGTTACGTAACTCGTCACGAGACTCCCGACGACACCGTTTTGGAACTCGATCGCCAGCACGGTGGCGTCGTCGAGATCGGTCCTTTTCAGGAGGCGATTGCTCCGCGCCGACACCGATTTGATCGGTCCTATGAGCCAGAGCATGCTGTCTATCTGGTGCACCCCCATGCCCGTCATCCCCGACAGCGGGCTTTCGGATCGGCTGGCGCGCCAATGGGCAGGATCGAGGGCGAGACCCCGCCCCCCAGCATGATTGGCCTCGATCGCCACCACCAGCCCCATATCGCCGTTGTCGATCATCTCCTTGATCCGACGATTGGCCGGTTGACGCCGGCGGTTGTGACCGACTTGGAGAACGACTCCGGCCTCGGATGCGGCCTTGACCGCCCGACGACCGTCCTCAACGGTCAGCGTGAACGGCTTCTCCACAAAGATGTGCTTGCCGGCGGACGCCGCCTGAACCGTCAGATCGCCGTGGCTCGAGTGCGAGGTGGCCAGGATCACACCGTCGATGTCTGGATCCGACAGCAGACCTTCATAGGAGGTGGCAGCCTTCATCCCGTGTTGAGCCGCGAACTCATCGCGGGACGCCGCCGTCCGTGCAAAACAGGCAGTGACGTCGGCGATCCCGGTGCTGCGAACTCCCTTCACCAGTTCCGCCCCCCACCAACCGAGTCCAACCACCGCCAGGTTCACCTGGTCGGCCATGGCATCCTCCTCTGAATAGATTCCCTGCAAAATACACGGTTGCTGTATCCCAGATTCCGGAGACCCGGATATCGCTACAAAGGAAGACGGAATGACATCCAAAGTAGGCGTCATCGGCCTCGGCATCATGGGTGGGGCGATGGCCCGGAATCTCCTGGCCGATGGGATCGAGGTAGCCGGATATGACCCCGCCCCGGCTGCCACCGCGGCGTTCCGAGATTCCGGGGGCACGTTGGCCTCGTCGCCGTTCGAGGTTGGTAGGGCCGCCGACCTGGTTCTGATCTCGGTGGCGTCGTCGGCCGCTCTGCAAGAGGTCGTGAGCGGTGGGGAAGGGCTTGATGGCGCCGGCAGACTGGGTTTGGTAGTGATCGAGGCCAGCACCTTGCCTTTAGTCGACAAGGAGGCGGCCCGGGCGGCTCTGGCGGAAAAAGGTGCCGTCATGATCGATTGCCCGATCAGCGGGACCGGAGCTCAGGCGGCCACCAGAGATCTGGTCTTTCTGGCCAGCGGCGACGCCGACTCCGTGGCCGCCGCCCGTCCGCTGCTCGAACGTCTCGGCAGGTCGGTCAAGGAGGTGGGCCCATTCGGTGCCGGGTCCAAGGTCAAATACATCGCCAACCTGTTGGTCTCGATCTACAACGTCGCCACGGCCGAAGCGATGGTCCTGGCGGCGAGGGCCGGGCTAGATCCGGCGATGGTCTTTGACGTCCTCTACGACAGTGCCGCCACGTCGCGAATCTTCCAGCTCCGCGGACCCTTCATGGTGGACGGCGTCTACGAGCCGGCGACCGCCAAAGTCTCGATGTTCGTAAAGGACCTCGATGTGATCGGTTCGTTCGCCAATTCGCTCTCATGTCCGACACCGCTTCTAGCGGCGATCAGGCCGATCTATGCCGCGGCGATGGCTCAGGGGATGGCAGAGTTGGACGGAGCCGCCGTCCACGCAGTCCTAGAGCAAATGGCCGGCATCGAGCGCTAAGAGCTTCCTCACGGTCTTCGCCATTCGGGGTTTTGGCCTATGTCGGGTTCAAGGCCGGCGGCTTTGATCCCCGCTATCGCAGCCAATTCGTCCTGCTCCGAGGTGTCGCCTGAAACCCCGACGGCTCCAATCAACTGACCGTCGGGAGTGCGGATCAGGACCCCCCCCGCCAATGGGACCACCCGTCCTCCGGACATGTCGGACAGTGCCCCGAAGAAGACCGGCATCTTCTGCGAGCGCTCAGCCAGCACCCGGCCGGCATGACCCATCCCCAGGCTGCCCCACGCTTTGCCGATGGCGATGGGCGGCCGCAGAAACTCAGAACCGTCCTCCCTCTTGAGTGCGATCAGGTGGCCCCCCGTGTCGAGAACCGCCACCGTCAGACGCCCCAATCCAAGCCGGCGGCCCTCGGCCAAAGCAGCGTCGATGATCCGGTTGGCAAGATCGAGGGTCAGCACCACGTTCCTCTCGTTGCAGTGGCGCGAGAGGGTAGGCGCGCCCTGTCCCTCCGCTTTGCGGGGGGACCGACCGAAGCGAAGCGAGGTCGAGGGGGTGCGCGAAATCCCCACGCATCCCTCCTCAAAGCGCCGCCGGTTCGTCTGGATTCTTCTAGGACTGGCGAGGCGAACCGGCCCTGCTCCAACGATGCACCTGCCGCTGGAGTTCGCGCACTCCCCTTCGATCTCGCTTCGCTTCGGTCGGTCTCCCTTTGTGTCATTGTTGGGGTGGGGTGACCGGACCTCAAGTTTGACTCTCGGTCCCCGTGTCCGTCTTCCTTTGTGGGGGTTGATGTGACTGGTTGCGGGCTTGTCGTCTTGAGGTCCGGTTCCCATCAACGCGTGACTTGATAGGTGACCGTCGCCGAGAGGTGTCTCGACAAAGGGCTGTCCGCGTTTTTGGTCACCCCTGGCAAGGAACGTTTCGGGTCCCTTACAAGGAGGACAGTATGGATCAGGGTATAGAGCGGGTGGCGGGTTGCGATCCGCATCTGGACAGTTTCACGGTGGCGGTGGTCGATGGGACCGGCCGCCGGTGGGAGACGACCGAACTGCCGAACCGGGTTTCGGGTTGGGAAACCGCCCTCGATCTGTGCGGCCGGTGGGGAGTGTCGACGGTGGGGATCGAAGGGGCGTCCGGTTATGGCCTGCCTTTAGCCCGAACCCTGTTCCGGGCGGGGTTGTTGGTGATCGAAGTCCCGACCCGTCTTACCGCCCGGCTCCGTAAAGTCGACGGGTCCGCCAAAAGCGACCCGGGCGACGCCGCCGCGATCGGCCGGGCGGTCGTCTCCGGGCAAGGTTCGGAATGGAGAGACGATCCCGACGCCGAAACGTTACGGATCGTCTCACACCGGCGGGCCGAGCTGGTCAGGGCTCAAACTCAGGAGATCAACCGGCTCCGAGCGTTACTAGCCGAAATCGACCCGGAACGGGCCCAAACGACGGGTCGGATCAGAAGCCTCGCCCAGTTCGACCGGTTGGCCAAAGTCCGATACGGCGGGAACCGACACCGGCGGACCGTGCCAGCTCTGATCCGCCGGATCGGAGCCGACTGCCGTCACCGACTCGGACAGATCCGCCAGTTAGAAACCGACCTCGAACAGCTATTACCACCAGCTGGTCATGCCCTCATCGAAAAGATCGAAGGGATCGGAGTCATCACCGCTGCCGCCCTCCTCGCCGAGATGGCCGGCACCGACGGTTTCGCCACCGACGCCAAAACGGCAGCCTGGGCCGGGACCGCCCCCCTCGACGCCTGCTCAGGACGTGAACAACACCACCGGCTCAACCGGGGAGGGAACCGACAAGCCAACCGGGCGATCCACACCATCGCCCTCACCCAACTCCGCCACCACGGCCCCGCCAACGACTACATCACCCACAAGATGAACCTGAACCACCCCGACTTTCATAGAGACTCAGTCGTGTGTGTAACGGCTGCTAGCTCAGGGTTGGTTTGACGGTAGTAGAGGGCCTCCTTTGCGGCTGGGGGAATCATTCCGATCGGTTGGAGGAGGCGACGGTGGTTCCACCAATCGACCCACTCCAGGGTTCCATATTCGACCTCTTCGAGTCCTTTCCAGGGTCCTCTGGGTCTGATCAGTTCGGTCTTGTAGAGGCCGA
>DATLEZ010000153.1:0-4434 GCA_035525055.1 Acidimicrobiia bacterium
AACTATGGCCAACTCCGCCGCAACACCGACCGGCACAGTTACCACCGCCACGCCCAACTCTGCCTCGCCACCACCATCATCATCACCATCAAACTGATCAACTGGCGAGACCGATGGGACCCGACATCACCACCTATCCGCTAGCCCCCTAAGGTTATAGGCCGCGTTAAGCGCGGCTAATCGCCTTCGGATTGAACCGGGGTGCCGGGGCGTCCGAATCTCACGGCGATAAGCCGCCGAAACCGCGGCCTAGACCTTTAGGTTTCGGGTTGGACACGAACGTCGGTGTAGCCGAGTCCGAGCAGGAAGTTGGTCAGGACTTCTATGGCGTTGTCGGCGGCATCGTCGATGATGCCGGTCGCCAGGGCCTGGTCGAGGAGGGCCCCTTCGGCCACCTGGCGGGCGTCGGTCTCGAGGCGGGGATCACCCTTGGTGAAGAGGCCGGTGGAGCGATCGAGCACCTGGGTGGCTTCGTTGTCGACGGCGATGTACTGGATCTCCGCTTCCGGCAAGAAGATGGTCACGACCCCGGAGTCATGGTTGACGATGAAGGAGTCCGCATCAAGCGTTGAAAGATCGACGCCCGCCCCGATGCGGGCGACGGCCAGAAGGGTCAGCGAGTCGCCCGTCGCCCAGTTGAGGATTCCCGACTGGGTGCCCTTCTCGACAATCGTGTACTCGACGTATTCGACAGTGGTGAGATTGGCAAGGCTGCGAATGCTCCGCACCACGGTTGGGCCGATGTTCTCGAAGGGCTCAGGAGCCAGAGCCGAAGTGACATCGTCAATCGTCGGGATGCGATTGATGACCGCGCGTATGCCGAGGATGACACCCAGCACAGTCAGGATCATCAGCACCCAGAGGATGATCATCGCCCAACTCAGGCTGGAGCCCCGTGGGCGAGATTCCTGTTCGGTCACGGGCCTTCAAGCTAACCGATATCGTGCTCTACCGATGAGCAAACTCCAATGACGGATCGCCTCGGCTTCGCCGGCATCGGGATCATGGGATCGGGCATGGCCTCCAACCTGATCGCCAAGGGTCATCCGCTGACAGTCTGGAACCGCACTAGAGCCAAGGCCGAAGCCATCAAGGGCGCCGGGGTAGCCGACACGCTGGAGGATCTGGCCGCGGCCGCCGACATCATCATGATCTGCGTCGCCGACAGCCCCGACGTTGTAGCTGTTGTCGAAGGCGGCCTGTTGTCCGGACTCCGGGATGGCCAGCTGATCGTCGATCACTCCACCATTAGCCCTGCCGTCACTCGGAACCTGGCCGGACGGGTGGCGGCCAAGGGAGTGGGTTGGATCGACGCACCGGTGAGCGGTGGATCGGAAGGGGCTCTCAAGGGAACCCTTTCGACGATGGTGGGCGGTTCAGCCGAGGACCTCGCCCGGGTCCGTCCCTATCTCGAAAGCTATTCGACCACCATCACCCACGTTGGCCCGATCGGCGCCGGCCAACTGGTCAAACTGGTCAATCAGATACTCGTCGTCGGCAATCAAATGGCGGTCTCCGAGGCGCTCCTCTTTGCCAAACGAGCGGGCCTCGATCTCGAGGCAACCCTGAACGCGGTGAAGAGTGGAGCCGCTGGATCGTGGATGCTGGCCAATCGCGGTCCCCAGATGATCGCCGACGACTGGCGTCCCGGTTTCACCATCGATCTCCAACAGAAGGACCTGCGTCTGGTACTGGACGCGGCAGACGATCATGGAACTCCCTTGCCCGCCACCAGTCTCATCTTCCAGATGTACCGTGCCCTTCAGGCCAGCGGTCACGGTCAGGAAGGCAACCACGCCCTCATCAAGGCGCTGGAGCAGATGGCCGGAATGGACGACGAATGAGCATGCGCGACTTGATCGACGACCTTCGCGCCGAGCAGGAAGACCTCGACCGGCTCCTGGCGGCAATGGACGATCACACCTGGGACACGATGACACCAGCGGAGCCGTGGACGATTCGCGACACGGTCTCGCACCTTGCCTTCTTCGACGAAAAAGAAACACAGGCGATCTCCGACCCGGAGGCATTCGCCAATGAAATCAACGAACGCTTGACCGGTGGCATCGACAGCTACATGGCGCTCGGCCTCGATCGAGGTCGATCGATGACGCCTTCCCAGGTACTGACCTGGTGGCGGGCCGCCAGGGCGGCAGAAGTAAAGGCATTCGAAGCCGTCGACCCCGACGCCCAGCTCCCCTGGTACGGACCGCCGATGAAGGCTCCCTCGGCCGTGATTGCCCGCCTCATGGAGACCTGGGCTCACGGCCACGACGTCGCCGAAGCCCTCGGGGTCACGAGAGCACCGACGGAGCGGCTCTTCCGCATCGCCGAACTCGGGGTGAAAACATTCTCCTGGAGCTATATCAACCGCGGTCTGGAGGTGCCTGCCGAGAGAGTGCGAGTGGCGCTGCGGGGCCCCAACGGCAGTACCAGAGTTTGGAACGACCAGATGTCCAATTCGATCACAGGTCCGGTCGACGAGTTCTGCCTGGTGGTTGCTCAGCGGCGCAACTACCTCGACACGTCGCTGGCCATCGAAGGGGAGGTCGCTCGAAGCTGGATGGAGGTCGCGCAGATTTTCGCCGGTCCCCCCGGCCCCGGCCGCGCCCCGGCAGCCCGCGCCGATGCCCTACCGGCAGATTCCTAGCCAGTAGATCGAACCATCCTGGACCGCGAACTGGGCCGGCCCTTCAAAGGTGGCGCCCTGGTAGACGAAGCTGATCGGCCCGCTGTAGAGATCGTCGACCTCGAACGTCCCGCTCTCGGTTGAGATCGTGGCCGAACTGGGCCCGACCAGCGGCCCGGTGAGTTCGTAGTCCTCGAGGGCGGCGATCTCCCGCGCCACCCATTCGCGGCACAGGTCGGACCCGTACCCATCCTTGACGCCCGGGTGTAGCCAATCGAAGAGGAAGGCGACGTCGTCGTTGTCGAGGGCTGCGCGATAGTCCTCAACGAATGCCTCGATGGCACCCGCGCCCAGCACAATCGTCGTCGTGGTGACAGCAGTCGTCGTCGTGGTGGGCGCCGTCGTGGTCTCAGCCGATGTCGCAACGGTGGCGACAACCGTCGTCGTCGCGTCCATCGCTTCAATGCCCTCATCTGGAGCCGGAGATCCCATCAGATCGGCTATCCCCAAACCGCTCAACAACACCCCGGCCACGACCGCCACCGCACCCGTTTGCCGACGGGTCACGAGCAGGGCCTGGGTGCGTTGGATTGTTCGAACTCGACGAGTGCCCGGGCCGAAGCTTCGATCGTTTGCTTCGCTCTGGCAGTCGCCCCATTGATATAGGACTCGAATTGATGCTGGGACACGTCGCCTTCGATGCGGAAGGACTGGGAGGCTCCGGGCTGGCGCTCGAGTCCCGAGACTTCGTATTGGAGAACCTTCTCGACGCAGACCCACTGGCCCGCCTTGCATTCCCAGATCTGGATCGGCTGCACCGAAACCTCCTGGTATAGAAGCGTCGATCGCACTCGATAGATCTGGTTCATCTTCATCCACTCGGTGACCTTGCCGGCGACCAAGGCCCCGAGCTGGGCCGTCACCTGCAGGAGCCCGACCAGGACCTCCTCGGGCGAGGTCGGCACCGGAATCGGGAATGAAGCGGTTCCCAGATTGCCCTTGACGGCAAGCAATCCTTCAACCGTTCCGCGGGCGATTCCCAGGCTCCCCTTCACGTAGCTACCGGTCCCGAGACCGGTGACCCCGGAAGCAACGTTGCCACCTGCCCCCCTGGCTCCCAGGAGCGACCCGACTGCGGCCAGATCCAGGCCGAGTTGACCGAGGCTGATTGCAAGGTCCTGACCGGTCTGGACATTTCTTTCGGAACCCTCCTCGACCTCGACGATGGCCGCGAAATCCACGTATAACCGGAAGGTCCTCGGAGCCGCCAGCGGGCGAGCCTCGCGAGTTCCCTCGGGACACCCCGACTGCTCCGGGGCAGTCGCAACCTTCGGGCCGCCACCGGTGGTCGACCCTTCGGACGGTGGCGTCAGACCGGCCACGGCCTTGCCTATGCACTCTTCGTATGCCCGTCGAGCTGCGTCGGCCTTGGCAGCGGCGTCCTCGAGCTGGCGCCTCCACTCTTCCACCGATTCCTCGGCCATTCGCTCTCCGTCCCGGGCGCTGTCGAGTTGCTCGCGGACAGTTCTCAGGATCGCGTCGTAGCCCTCGTCGGTCACTTTTCCTTCTGGGATGAGCTTGAAACGGGTGCTTCCCTCGAGAGATCCCCCCATGCTGCCGGTTCGCTCGATCCCGGCAATTTCGGCCTCGATCTCAGCGCGGACCGCCCGTCCTTCTTCGAGATAAGCCAAGGCCTTGTCGAAGGCCTCTCGTATCTGGTCGTATTGCCGCTGCAACGCCTCCCACTCGCGCCGAAGCCGTTCGCAGTCACGCCCCGGACCGACCAGCAGCCACAGGCCGAACAG
>DATLEZ010000154.1:0-20993 GCA_035525055.1 Acidimicrobiia bacterium
GTGATGATGAGAAACCCTCGCTCGGGTCCCGTGAGCCTGTTGACCCCTTCGGCAACCGTCTTGAGGGCGTCGATATCGAGACCCGAGTCGGTCTCATCCATAACCGCCAACTCCGGCTGCAGCACCGCCATTTGCAGCACCTCGTTGCGCTTCCGTTCCCCACCCGAGAAACCCTCGTTCAAGTAGCGATCGGCAAAGCCAGCAGACATTCCGAGCGACTTCATTGCGTCCATGACCTTGAGCCGGAGTTCGAGGACCGTGAGGTCGATACCGGTCCGGTTGGAAAGTGCCTGGCGAAGGAACTGGACAACCGACACCCCGGGGATCGCCTCCGGGTTCTGAAAAGCCAGGAACAATCCGCGGCGGCCCCGTTCATCGGGCCGCATCGCCAGCAGATCTTCACCGTTGAAAAGGATTCGCCCTCCGGTGACCCGGTATTGGGGGTGCCCGGCCAGGACGTTGGCGAGGGTGCTTTTGCCCGACCCGTTCGGCCCCATGATGGCGTGGATCTCCCCGTGGTTGATCGTCAAGTCGATTCCCCGGAGAATCTCGAGGTTTTCTGCGTTGGCTGTAAGGCCCTCGATCTGAAGAAGCGGGTCGGTCATTGCCTCCATCGTAATTTCCACCATGCCCATAGGAGAAATGCGGATTTGACGGAGTGGTGGGTGGTGGGTGGTGGGTGGTGGGTCCCAGAAACCCGTTTTGGCGCGGAGTATCGACTCCAGGGGAGCAGAACTACGCGCCAAAAACGAGGTTTGGCCCCTCAGGCCCTTATTTGCTCAACTCTCCCCAGATCGGTTTGGACGTTCGGTCGAGATCGTCCAGGGAAATCGGGAACACCGTCGTCGGAGTGCCTCCGGCGGCCCAAACGGGTTCGTTGCGACGGAGAGCCTCGTCGGCGAAGACGCGCAGGGTCTGGGCATGGCCAAAGGGTGGGGTCCCGCCCGCGGCGAAGCCGGTGGCGTCCCTCACCTCTTCCAGGGTCGCTCGCCGGGCAGGCCCGGTCCCGGCGGCCGCTTCCAATTTCGTAAGGTCCAGCATTAGGTCACCCGGAACCAGCGCCACTACCGGCTCTACACCGACGACAAACACCAGTGACTTGACGATGGCCGCGACAGGACAGCCGATGGCGGCGGCAGCGTCGGCGGCGGTTTTCGTGCCCTCGGGAAACTGGCGGATATCGAGTTCGAGCCCCAGCGTCCGTGCCGCGTCCGCCACGCGCCGGGAGGCCGGTGGCAGGTCCGCGGTCACAGTTTCAATCCGGCTGCTAACCCGACCTGTTCCTCGACTGCGGCCCGATCGGGAAGGTCAAACCACTGGAGGTAGTACTTCGTGACACCCACCGCGGCAAACCCGGCGAAGGCATCCAGGACTTTGTCGGGAGTGCCGTACGGAACCCGCGCGGTGGTCCAACGCTCTTCGATCTCGCTGCCGGTGACGTTGCGGAAGGCCGCCGCCCGGTTCAACAGGTCCGACAACCTTGCCTCGTCGGGAGCCAGCATCGCCGGCCCCATCACCGAGACGGTGATGTCGTCAGGGTTTCTACCCGCCGCACTGGCGGCTTCCCTCATCACCTCGATCTTCATCGCTAACTGGTCAGGAGCGATGGCGAAGTGGTTGTACTCATCGGCGAATCGGCCCGCTAGGGCCGGCGTTTTCTGTGGTCCCTGACCCCCGACGATCAGGTTGATTCCGGTCGGACGTGGCCGGGCATCGGCACCGAAGGTATAGAAGTTTCCTTCGAAGGTTCCTCCAGTAAACGCCGCCCGCAGATACTGGAGCGACTCCTCCAGACGGCTGAACCGCTCTTTCCGTGGTGGGAACGGAAGTCCGAAGGCGGTGTGCTCGGCTTCCATCCAACCGGTCCCCACACCGAGGTCGAATCGGCCACCGCTCATCTCATCGATCGAGGCTGCGGCCTTGGCGATCACGGCGGGGTGTCGAAAAGTGATAGGGCTGACGAGGACGGTGAGGCGGGCATGCTTCGTTTCTCGGGCCAGACCGCCCAGTGTGGTGAAGGCATCGGTGGCCGGCAGGCCGGGCTCACCCGACCAGTAGTAATGATCGGACCGGGAGAATCCGAACAGGCCGGCTCTTTCGGCGGCTTGAGCAGCGAACAGCAGGTCGTCGTAACTCCCGCCAAGCTGTGGTTCAGTCATGAGCACGAATCGCATGGCGCCACCGTAGCTAGTGCTGCCAGAGCCCCGGCCTCGGAGAATTACGGTTGAAGGGACCAGACCTCACCGGTGTTGTTGACAGCGGCGGCCTCGATCGAACCGCTCAAGAGATAGATCGAGTCACCTACGGTCACCAGCGGAACACCGTGAAGCTGGCGGGGGAGTGGCTCGATAAAGGTCCAACTGTCGCCGTCGAATCGCTCGACCGTGTCGAGGGCCGTGGCCACGAAGCCATTTGATTGGTCGAAGACCTCACCTCCGGCTACGTAGATGCTGTCGTCCAATGCGGTCGCCCCGAAACCGGACCTAGCTTCTCGCATGGAGGGGCCGCTTGACCATGAGCCCGAATCTGTATCGAAGATTTCGACGCTATTGAGCATCGCCTCGTCCCAACGGCCACCCAACACCCAGAGATCGCCATCGAACGCCACGGCCGCGGTGTGCTCGCGGGGCTGGGCCATCGAAGCCAGGGTCTCCCAGGTGTCGGCACGGGGGTCGTAGGCGTACAAGGAGTTACCCAGAGGAACTCCACCCGCTACGTAGATGATGCCGTCGATCTCGACCGCCGCCCCCGCTCCCACGGAGAGGGGAAGGTCGGCGATTTCGCTCCACCCGTTGGGCTGCGGTTCGAAGACCCACCCCGTCGCCCAGGGATCGAAGGCGTCGCCAAAGCCACCCAGCAAATACACCAGTCCCTCGACGGCCACGGACATCGAGTGATGACGAGGGACCGGCAGGTCGGCGGCCGACTCCCAGGTGTCGGTGTCTGTGTGATAAATCTCCATCGAGGCGGCCACGCCCACTCCCTGGGCTGTCGAGACCAGCCCACCGGGGACATAGATGGTTTCCCCTATGACGGCTGCCGGAATCTCGGACCGGGCGATCTCCATCGACGCCCGCTGCACCCAGGATGAGGAGGAGGGGAGATCAGCCGTGCAGGCAGCAAAGAGCGTCATCGTGGCCAGGACCTGGCCGATAACTCTCAAGACCGAAGCGAATCCGGCCGTCATGAGGGAACCGTAGCCCTCGTTTCTCCGTCCCATCACTAACAACAGGAGGTCCGGATGCGGCGAATCGTGGCAGCAGCGACATTGATGATGATGGTGTCCGCATGCTCCCTCTTCACGAGCGACGGCGCCCCCCAGGTGCAGGGTCAGCCCGACGGTGACCGCAATGCCAATCCCCCAAATTCCAATCCAATCGAACAGTTGGCCGTAGTCCTCGGCCTCCAAGGTTTCTCATCGTGTGACGACGTTCTCTCGTATTTGCAGACCAACGCCTTGCCGATGGTCACAGCGTGGGGACTCGGCGGCCCGATCATGTTCGCCCGCGACATGATGGGAGCTGCCGAATCGGCCGCCGGAGGCGACGCGGCCGCTCCCCAGGAGTATTCGACGACCAACCTTCAGGAGATCGGGGTCGACGAGCCCGACCTCGTCAAGACCGACGGCCGCATCCTGGTTGCGATCGCCCAGGGCAAGCTGTTCGTTGTCGACGTTGTTGGGCAAGCGCGCCTGCTGGGATCAGTGGACCTCGGTGACGTTGCACCTTCGGGCCTCTTCCTGATTGGAAGCCAGGCGTTCGTAATCGGATCCGCCCCCAACATGCTCGCCCAGGAGCGCCTAATGGACCCGGCCGTCGGGGAAGGCATCGCCGCCGAAATGATGCCCGACAGCTTGTGGTGGAACCCGATGGCAACCGTTGTCAAGGTCGATCTCTCAGACCCAACTGCGCCGGAGCGTGTCGAAGAACTGACCTTCGAGGGTTGGGTCGTTGCTTCCCGGGCGGTGGGCGACAGCATCCGCATGGTGGTCAGCGCCAGCTCCTGGCAGCTCCCGTTTGTGACTCCCGATCAGGTGATGGCCAACTGGCCGCTCTTCCAACAGAACGATCCCAATGCCTGGACCAGAGCAGAATCGATCGCTCTCGCCCAGAACCGGGCCATCGTCGGCTCCAGTGTCATCGAGGACTGGTTTCCCCGCTACACCCTGGAATCGAACGGCGGGCTCAATCAGATCCAGGAAGGGACCCTGGCCGACTGCGGTTCGATCGCTCATCCCGAGGAGTTCGCAGGGCTTGGTATCACTTCGATCCTCACCTTTGACGCCAACCAGGGTTTGCAACCGGTCGACAGCTTCGGCCTCGTGACCGACTCCCAGACCGTCTACGCCTCGACCGACGCCATCTACATCGCGACCCAGAAGTGGCAGGACTGGAACGTCGTTCCCGAACTTCAGAGGGATCGGATGGCGGACATGGTCACGACAACCATTCACCGCTTCGATGCCACTGACCCGGCTGCGGTCGAGTTCACCGGCTCGGGTGAAGTGGCCGGCTGGCTGTACTCGCAATGGGCCATGTCCGAGCATGAAGGACTACTCAGGGTTGCCTCAACCACCCAGTCGCCGTTCTGGGGTTTCCGCGAGGCCAGCAGCCAGAGCCTGGTCACCGTTCTCGAACCGAGCGATGGATCGCTCGAGACGATCGGTGTGGTGGCAGGTCTCGGTATCGACGAGCAGATCTACGCCGTCAGATTCGTGGGCGATGCCGGCTACGTGGTCACCTTTCGCCAGGTCGACCCGCTCTATGTGATCGACCTCAGTGACCCGACTTCTCCGCAGGTGGCCGGTGAGCTGAAGATCCCGGGCTACTCGGCCTATCTGCACCCGATCGGTGACAACCTCCTCGTCGGGGTCGGCCAGGACGCCGATCTCAATGGCCAGATCAAGGGCACGCAGGTGGCGGTGTTCGATGTCTCCGATCCTTTCAATCCTCGCCAGGTCGACAAGCTGACCCTCCCCGGCGCCTACTCACAGGCCGAATGGGACCATCACGCTTTCCTTTACTGGGCCGAGACGGCCACTCTGGTGATCCCGATCCAGCAGTCGAACGGTCTCAACTGGTGGAACGGAGCCCTGGCGGTCCATGCCGGAGCCGACGGAATCCGGACCCTGGCCGAGATGGAACAGCCCGGTTACGTGTACCGAACCCTGGTTGTGGGCCCGAATCTCCTGACGCTTTCGGACACGGGTATCCAGAGCTACGACATGGTTGATTTCGAAGAGAGCTCCTGGCTGGCATTCTGAGGGAGTGCAAATTAAGAGGCGGGAGCTGCTGGCGATGCTGGCGACCGGTCTGGCGGGCTGCCAACCCGGGGAGGCGCCAGACGCCAGACGCCAGACGCCAGACGAACTGACGACGGCTGCGTCCACGACTGTGTCGACGCTGCCTCCTGTCGTGACCACAACCCAACCCGCTCCCACGACCACTGTGCCGGTCCGGGTCATCGAGGTAATTGAGCGGGCGGGTTGGGGAGCGGCTGCGGCCGGAGCGGGGATGGAAGAGCATGTCGTCGAGCGCCTCACTATTCATCACACCGGAGTGGCGCTCGAAGACAATCGGGAGGCTCCGGCGCGATTGCGTGCCCATCAGGTATTCCATCAGACGGATCGTGGCTGGCCCGATCTCGCGTACCACTTTGCCATCGACCGGAATGGCAACATCTACGAGGGCCGCGGGCCGGAGTTTCGAGGAGACACGGCAACTAGCTATGACCCCACCGGCCACTTCCTCGTAGTCCTGGAAGGAAACTTCGACGTCGAACCGACCGCCGAGGCGCAGCTTGGTTCGCTGAGACGCCTACTTGCCTGGGCCGTCGGCCGCTACTCGGTCGGTGCGGGCACGATTCAGTCCCACCGCGACTACGCCCCCGGCGAAACGTCGTGCCCCGGCGACAACCTCTATCCCCTCGTCGAGTCAGGAGAATTGGCCAGGGCCGTCGGCTCGCTTGTCACCGAAGAGGTGATCGAGTTGATCTATCTAAGAGGCGAGGAAGCCGTCGCGCGAGTATCCGAAATCGAAGCTCCCTAGCTTTTGGCTGGCTTCTGGCGTGTGGCGTCCCAGCTTTCCAACGCCCGTCCATCCGTCCTCGCGCCCTCATGGCAGATAGGGAGCCACCATCTCTTCCAACTCCGCCGGATCGGTGCTCCCGCACTGGAGATACAGGCGCGAGATGCCGAGGTCGGCCAACTTGCCCATCTGGTCCTTCACCTGATCGCGGTCGCCATGGGGTATTCCGCGATAAGCCAGGCGCCCTTCCAACTGATCGGGCTCTCGATCGAGCAACCCGGCTTGTTTCTCCAGAGTCTTTCGATACTCGGCCTCGTCCAGGCCGGCGACGGGGATGCAGGTGAAGCTGAGCCGGATTTCGGAGGGGCTGCGGCCGCGCAGGGTTGCCGTTTGCAGGCACTGTGCGATCCGATCGGAGATGTCTCCCGCTTTGCCGGGGAAGAGGTTGAACTCGCGGGCGAAGTGTCCCGCCAGGGCCGGGGTCTTGGAGAGGCCGGTGCCACCGACCACGATGGGCACCTGGAACCGGGGCGATGCCTTGAAGCTCTCCAGCCGGTAGTAGTTCCCTTCGAATCCGATCCCGCGGGACAGGGCGTCGAGATACCCGAGGGCCTCCTCCAACATCAGGAAACGCTCCGCGGTCTTGGGGAAGTCAAACCCGAACAACTGGTGCTCCTCTTCCATCCAGCCTGTGCCGAGCCCAAGCCAGAAACGGCCGTCCGACATGTCGGAGATCGTGACGGCGGTCTTGGCATAGACCGCCGGATGGCGGAAGGTGATCGGCGAGACGAGGTCAATAAGCTCGACTGTCCGGGTCTCCCGAGCCAAGCCAGCCAATTGGATAAGGCTGTCCCAGGCGGGTTCCTCGAGGTCAGTCGCCGACGACAGGTAATGGTCGGGGACGGCCATGGCTGCGAGCCCGGACGTCTCGGCCCACCGGGCGGCCGTGAGGATCTCCTGATAGGTGCCCCTGACCTGGATCGCAACGTCCCATCGGTCACCAGCCACGTTTTCGCCACTCCTCGACATGGGGTCGTTCGTTGCCAAGCGTTGTCTCGGATCCGTGCCCGGGATACACGACCGTCGGGTCGGGGTAGGCCATCAGTCTCGTTTCGACGGAGTCCATGATCTGACCGAAGCTGCTGTAGGGCCATCTGGTCGCTCCCGGGCCACCCGGGAAGAGCGTGTCGCCCGAAAAGATGACCGGCTCCACCACAAACGACACTGAGCCCGGGGTGTGGCCAGGCGTGTGGATCACATGGATGTTGATCGTGCCTACCGGATACTCGTCACCATCTTGCAGCGGTCCGTCAAATGTCCGGCCGGCGATCTCTCGATCGGCCGGGTGGAGCAGGAAAGGCACATCGAACGCCGCTTTGACCTGGTCGACCGCCTGGATGTGATCGGAGTGACCGTGGGTCGTGAGGATGGCCTGCACATGGAGGCCGTCGCAGGCAGCAATGATCCGGTCGGCCTCATCGGCGGCATCAATCACCACCGCCTTCTTGGTTCTCGGGCACGAGAGGATGTAGACGCGGTTGTCGTACGGACCTACCGCCAGGACCGACAGGTTGGGGGTGGAGCCGATGCTCACAGCTGCAACAACCCTTCGGCGTGTTTGGCGAGATCGAAGTCAGAGTCGAGCGTGGCATGAAGGGCATATCCGGTGAGGGCGGCGACGAGGGCTTCGGCTCTCTCGTTGGCGCGGTGGCTCAACCGCGGTTGCAGACGGGTGAGGGCGTTGCTGAAACGCTCCACCCTGGCTTGATGGTGGCGCAGAACTCGTCTCCGGATGCTCGGGTCCGTCACGCCGCCCGATACGGCGATGATCAGGTAGACCCGGGCGATGACCGGTTCGGTGTTGACAAAGCGCACGAAGGCGTTGACCAGGTCGGCAACGGTCTCTTCAGGCCCCGCCGTTACTGGTTCGGCAGCGGCGATGGCGTCGCGAACCACGGTGAGCACTGCCTCTTCCTTTGATTTGAAGAGGTTGTAGAAACTTCCCGGGAGGATGCCCGCCCGGGCGCAGATCGCTTTGACCGTGGCGGCCTCCAATCCACCCTCGGACAGAAGTCCCCGGGAGGCGTCAAGGATCCGAGAACGGGTAGCGATCCCGGCCCGATAAGTCACGCGAAGAACGCTAGCGAGGCGAGACAGTCGGAAGACGGAAGACGGAAGGCGGAAGGCGGAAGCCAAGCCAATCGTTTTGGCGCGTCGTTCTGCTCCCCTGGTGTCGATCTTCCGCGCCAAAACGGGATAGGGACTTCTGACTTCTGACTTCTGACTTCTGACTTCTGACTTCTGACTTCCGGTTTGGGCTTCCCTTGAGCGTTCAATCAAATTAGAATGAAAGCTCAAAATAGGAACGGAGGCTTTCTTGACTCACTACCGCAGCAACTTGCGTGATCTCGAGTTCAACCTCTTCGAGGTGCACCGCCTTGGCGAGTACATCGCCCAGGCCTCCGATTTGGACGGCGAAACCGCCCGGGATGTGGTTCGGGAGATCGAGCGGCTCGCCAGGGAGGAGTGGTCGGCCAGCTTTGTCGATGCGGATCGCGCCGACATCGAACTCGTCGATGGCGATGCCAAGCTCCCCGAGTCGCTCAAGGCCAGTCTCGCCGCCCTGCGGGCCGGTGGGTGGGACCGGCTGGGACTAGTCGAGGAGATGGGAGGGACTCCGATTCCCCACCTGCTCTTCTGGGCCACCCAGGAACTGCTGCTGGGCGCCAATCCCACCGCGACCTTCTACGCCGGCGGCCCGCTGTTCGCCCGCGTGATATTCGAAGAGGGCACCGAAGAGCAGCGCAACCTGGCCCGGCTCATGATCGACCGGGGATGGGCGGGTTCGATGGTGTTGACCGAACCCGATGCCGGCTCCGACGTCGGTGCCGGAGTGACCAGGGCGCACCAGGTCGACGGCAATACCTATCACCTGGAGGGCGTCAAGCATTTCATCACGGGCGGCGAGCACGACGCTACCGAGAACATCATTCATCTCGTCCTGGCCCGAGCGGATGGGGCGGTTCCGGGCACCAAGGGTTTGTCTCTCTTCATCGTTCCCAAATTCCTCGTCAACGCTGATGACACTCTCGGCGATCGCAACGGGATCGTCGCCACACGGATCGAGCACAAGCTTGGCTTGAAAGGATCTGTCACCGCCGAGTTGACCCTCGGTGAACACGGGCCTGCGGTTGGCTACCTGGTCGGTGGAGTCCACGACGGGATCAGGCAGATGTTCCGCATCATCGAGCACGCCCGGATGACCATCGGGACGAAGTCGGCAGCGACGTTGTCGACGGGTTATCTCAATGCTCTCGAATACGCCCTGAACCGGGTTCAAGGACCCGATCTGGCGGAAGCCGCGGACAAGAACGCGGCGCGGGTGCCGATCATTCGCCACCCCGATGTCCGGCGGATGTTGCTACTGCAGAAGGCCCATGCCGAAGGGTTGCGGGCGCTGTGGACTTACGCGGCTTGGTCCAAAGATCAGGCCGAATTGACCGGCGAGGAGCGTTGGGCCCGGCGCGCCGACT
This sequence comes from Acidimicrobiia bacterium, assembly GCA_035525055.1. GTDB lineage: Bacteria > Actinomycetota > Acidimicrobiia > Spongiisociales > ZC4RG35 > DATEEG01. The sequence goes on from DATLEZ010000154.1 coordinate 9,560, forward strand.
TCCTGCTGCCGCTGGTGAAGGGCTACTCCTCGGAGAAGGCATTCGAACTTCTCGCTCAGTCGCTCCAGGTCTTCGGTGGTTCGGGATACACCCAGGACTACCCGATCGAGCAATACCTCAGGGACGCCAAGATCGACAGCATCTACGAAGGCACCACCGGGATTCAGGCGCTGGATCTGTTTTTCCGCAAGATCGTCCGCGACCAGGGTCAGGCCGTGGCAAACCTGTCCGTCGAGGTGGCTGATTTCGTCAAGGGTGGCGACAGCGAAGATCCCATCGGCGAGGAACGAGAGATCCTCGGTCGGATACTCGACGACGCTCAGGCCCACCTCGGAGTTGCCGTGGGTCACCTGTTTGCGTCCCGCGACGACCACTCCCAGATCTACAAGGCCGGCCTTCACCTAACTTCGCTGCTGGAGTCGATGGCCGAGGTCGTGATTTCGTGGCAGCTGTTGCGCCACGCCGAGGTCGCCGCCCCAGGAGCTGGACATGACGAATTCCTAGCGGGCAAGGTCGTGTCGGCCCGATTCTTCGTTCGCCACGTGGCTCCCAAGGTCGCAGCCCGACGCCTTGCCGCCGAGGCTGAAGACGGCTCCCTCATGTCTCTGGCGGACGGTGCATTCTGAGCCGACTTCCGACTTCCGCCTTCCGTCTACCGTCTGACGTATGAACTTTGCTTTTAGCGATGAGCAGGAGGAACTCCGCCGCCTGGCTCGGAAATGGCTGTCCGACAAGTCGCCTTCGCCCGTCGTGCGGGGCCTCATGGAGACCGAGAGCGGATTCGACCAGGCCATGTGGGCAGAAATGGCCCAAATGGGCTGGCAGGGCATGGCCATCCCGGAGGAGTACGGAGGCGCCGGGTTCGGCCAGCTCGAGCTAGCGGTGTTGTTCGAAGAAATGGGACGGTCGCTTCTGCCGGCTCCGTTCTTCTCGACGGTTGCGCTCGGCTCGGCGGCGATTCTCGAGGCGGGCTCCGACAAGCAGAAGCACGACCTATTGGGACGGGTCGCGGCCGGCGAGACCACCATCGCGCTGGCGTTTACAGAGCCAAACGGGCGCTGGGACGAGAGCGGGGTCGAGGCCGTCGCCGAACCGTCCACCAACGGCCGGTCGATCAACGGAACCAAGAGCTTTGTCATCGATGGGCACACCGCCGACTTCCTGGTTGTCGCGGCTCGAACTGGCGAGGGCGTGAGCTTGTTTCTCCTGGAGGGCGATGCCGATGGAATCAGCCGCCGACGCCTGGAGACGATGGACATGACCCGCAAGCAGGCCGAGGTGACCCTGACGAACGTCAAGGTATCCGATGATCACCTGGTGGGTTCTCCCGGGGCAGGGTGGGCTGTCATCGAAAGGGTGCTCGAGAAGGCGATTGTGAACCTCTCGGCCGAACAAGTCGGTGCGGCTCAGAAGTGTCTCGAGATGTCGGTCGACTACGCCAAGACCCGTTACCAATTCGGCCGCCCGATCGGGTCGTTCCAGGCGATCAAACACAAGTGCGCCGACATGCTTGTTCAGGTCGAATCGGCCAAGTCGGCGTGCTACTACGCGGCCTGGGCGGCCTCAGAAGACAACGACGAATTGGCGGTCGTCGCGCCGATGGCCAAGTCCTACTGCTCCGAGGCGTTCTTTCATTGCGCTTCCGAGAACATTCAGATCCACGGCGGAATTGGGTTCACGTGGGAACACGATGCCCACCTGTACTTCAAGCGGGCCAAGAGTTCGGAACTCCTATTCGGCGACCCCGCTTACCACCGAGCCCGGCTTGCCGACCGCCTCGGGCTGTAAGGCGTTCTATGTTCTACGTTCTACGTAAGACAAGTCGTCAGGTGGCTCCGACGAAAAGCGTAAAACGTAACCTGACGTAGAACGTAACGCATCATGACGTACCACCTACTACGTACCACGTAGAACGCTCCTATGGCTCTTGCCCTCACTCTCGTTGCCGTGCTCCTCGTCATCGTTGCTCTTGTCATTTGGCAGCATGCTCAGAGGGAGGGACCGAAGGAAGTCACCTTCGGGATCGAGAACGCCGTTTCGTTCATCACTGCCCGACTCGATGGGGAGGTCCAGAAGAGGCTCGGGACCGACGGAGTTCGACGAGTCGTCGAATGGGAGGTCTTTTACCTCCAGGGTCTTGCTCAGGAGGACCGGAGGCAACCGGTCGAAACCGTTGCGGGTGATTACGGGCCGGCCGTAGAGTTCATAGGGGGTGAGATCGCCCGAGTCAGCGACCGCACTTACTCGGCCGAAGACATCGGGGCAGTTCTGGCATTGGGAGTCACCTATCTACAGTCCATCGGAGCAGTCGGCGAAGTAGCAGGAGGGTTAGGCGAGTGATGGTCCGTTGCGGTTCTTGCCGCACACAATTCGATGTCCCTGGGCCGGGCCGGTTTTCGTGTCCGGTCTGCGGTTCGGTCAACATGGTCAGGGCATCGCCCGGCAGCCCGGCTGCACCGCCCACCGCGACGAACTCGACCCCGCCACCTCCGCGTCCACCGGATCCGCCGGCACCGCGCGTTTCTTGCCCGGTTTGCGAGTTCACTTTCATCGTCGGCAACGTCGAAAAGGCCAAATGTCCGAATTGCGGGTCCGAAGTATCGACCGGTCGGGCGACGGAAAGCGACAGTGATGGGTCGACTTCACCGGTTTCCTGACAATCGATTTATAGGCCGCCGCGACCTGATGATCGTCTTCGACTGCGATGATGAGACCTACTTTCGGGAACTGGAAGCGTCCGTTCGCGATCGTGACCTGGTGGTGAAAAACCTGTTGCAGGCATTCGCCCCTGATGATCTCGCCGAGGCTGCCAACCGCGGGTTTGCGCCACCCGGAGGGTCGGAGTTTGGCCGCTAGGTCGTCGGCCTCGATCTGCGATGTGGGGTCTTGTGAGCGCACTAGAGGCGTCTACCATGGTGAACCCATGGGCACTGGCCGTTAGCCGGCACCCACCTTTGCGGGATCTCTCTTTACAGGCAGGCAAGCGTGACAGACGGTGGCGAACCGACTTTGATGCAGCCCGGCGTTCTTGCGAGCGCCTGGCGTCACCGCGTGGTGGTAGCAATCATCATCACGGCCTTCGCTCTGGCGGCCATCCTGCTTAGCCTTTTACGCCCTTCGTCCTACGAGGCATTGGCCACAATCGTCCTGGAGGATCCAGAGGCAACGGCCGTCTTAGGCACCGATCAGGCGGTGTCAGGTGATCGACTGGTGGCGAATCAGCTCGAAGTCGTCCAGTCAGGATTGGTCGCTACGAGGGCGGCTGAGCTTGCCAGTGTCGAGGGGTATGACCTCTCGCCCGGCGAGATCCTTGGGCGATCCACTTTTTCGACACTGAGGGGAACCGATGTGATTGTCATAGGGTTCACCGGCCCGGACCCGGACGAAGCCGAGGCAATTGCGAACAGCATCGTTGGCGCCTACGACCAGGTGCAACGCGAACAGAGGCGAGAAGCCAATGCCTCCGTTGAGTCTCGACTTGATCAGGCGGACGCGCTTCTGAAGGACGAGCTCGCTTTGATCAACGAGCAAATCGAAATGCTCCGGGCAGACAGGTCGTTGGGCCTAAAGATCGAGCAGATCCTTACGCGAATCTCCCAATTTCAACAACGACTATCCGAAACTAACGACCCCGCGATTCGTGAATCGATTCTTGCCGTCTTGGACCAAGAAGATCGCCAGCTTGAGATCCTTCGGAGCGCTGCGGAAGTCGAATCCGAGGGCGCCGACTTGGCAGGCCTGATCGACAGCCGAGACACTGTGTTGGCCCGACTCGCAGGGATCGAAATTCAGAGAAGCGACATCGAACTACAGACTGAGATCGAAGGCAGCGGGATTTCCTTCTACTCACCTGCTGCTGCCGCGGAGGTGTCATCCGGGGCCGGACTCGTTTTTACAGGCCTGGGAGGGCTCTTCGTCGGTGCGCTTGTGGCCCTGGGCGTTGCGTATACACTCGCCAATTGGCGCCGGGGTTTCGCAGCTTGGGATGAGCCCGAGTCCCTGCTGGGAATCCCATTCCTGGCGGAGATACCTCAGTTTGGAGCCGATGCGGAGACTGTCTTTCCGGTTCGAGATAGTCCCCGCTCGGTGATGGCCGAAGCTTTCCGATTCGCGGCGGCGAATATCGAGTTCCGCCTGAAGGGCGAAAGTCTCAAATCTGTGTATGTCGCGTCGGCTGTGACGGGTGATGGAAAGTCCACGTTGGTAGCCAACATCGCGGCAGCGGCTGCGCGCACTAAGAAGGTGCTCGTCATCGACGCCGACTTCGGGAGCCAGGCAGTGAGCAAGATCCTCGTCGGAGACTTCTCTATGCACCCGGGACTCACCGAACTCACGGCGGGGAGGATTGGCGTCCGGGCCGCGATTACCCCCGTTCCTCTCTCGGAGGGCGTCGAGCTTCATCTTCTGGGACGCGGCATGGAGCGGGTAACTGCGCCGGAGTTCTTCGGGAGCAGGAACTTCGAAGGGGCTATCCGCGATCTTTCGACCTCTTACGACCTCATCTTCATCGATGGGCCGCCGCTGCTGCAGGTGGCCTATGCCAGTACCTTGAGTCGATTGGCGGGTGTGACCGTGGCCGTCATTCCTCATGGAGCATCGGTTCGCAGCGGGTCTGAGCTAGCCCGGAGGTTGCATTTCCTCGATACAAACGTGATCGGCTACATCTACAACCAGGCTCCTTTACGAGAGGTGGCCGACTCGACCGGTGGCTCGATGCGAGACATACTGGGTGATCGGGGCATAGTCGAACCTGTTCCAAGCCGGAGGAGCGGCCGCTCTTGAACGTCGTTTAGCACTTGCGGATCCTTCAACTCCACAATCACTATCGCGAACCGGGCGGAGAGGATGCGGTTGTAAGCGCTGAACGGACCCTGCTGGAGGGGGCCGGCCACGAGGTAGTCAGCTTCGAACGCACCAATCCAATAGGGGTAACCGCCACATCGAGTTCGCTGCTCGCGGCTCCATGGAACCCCGTAACTGCCTTGCAGGTTCGACAACTCGTTAGAGCACACAAGCCATCGGTGGCTCACGTGCACAACACCTGGTTTTCGCTGTCCCCGTCGGTACTCGAGGCTCTCCATCGCGAGGGTGTCCCGACGGTAATGACCATTCACAACTACAGGCTTGCTTGCATAAATGGCCAGTTGCTTCGCCAGGGAAAGCCTTGTCAAATCTGTGTGGGGACCCATCCCTGGAATGGCGTTCGGTACAGGTGTTACCGGGATTCCGTTGCAAGTTCGGCGATTGCTGCCGCGACCATCTCTTTGAACCGGTTGCTCGGGACATGGAAAAACCGGGTCGACCGGTTCTTGGTTCTCACCGACTTTATGAAGGAGATCCTCGAAAGATCCGGGCTTCCCGCCAGCCGAATCGACCTGACGCCCAATTTTGTAGATGATCCCGGTCCTCGACCGTCGTTGCCGGGCCAAAGCAACACGGTGTTGTTCGTCGGAAGGCTGGCTCCCGAGAAGGGCATCGACGTTCTCCTCCGTGCCTGGGAACGTTCCAAGCCGCCCGGACTCAACCTCGAAGTGGTGGGAGACGGCCCGATGCTGGCAATGCTTCGGAAACGGGCGATTGCGGGTGTCTCCTTCCGGGGCCTCGTCCCAAGGGAAGAAGTCCGCCGGCTCATGCTTACCTCCAGGGCGTTGGCCTTCCCATCCATTTGGTACGAGGGTCAACCGATGGTAATTCTGGAGGCACTCGCGGCCGGCCTCCCGGTTTTTGCTTCCGACCTTGGCGGAACCGCCGAAACACTTGGCCAAGGAGGGGTCGTTGTCGACTCGTGGGCGTCGTTTTCGTTCACTGAATGGCCCGCCTCAGCTCTAAATGCAATCGGACTGGCAGGGCGTCGGCAATGGGAGAACCGCTTCACGCCGCACCTGCACCTCGAGAACCTTCTCAGCTCCTACGGCTCTGCGACCTATTCCAAAAACTCGGGGTCGTGATAGCCTTTTTTCACTAAAGGGAGGTTGGATTGGAGAGGGTTGTAGTTACAGGTGCCGGTGGTTTCATCGGCCATCACCTAGTCACATATTTGAAATCGCGGGGTTACTGGGTCCGAGGTGTCGACCTCAAACATCCCGAGTACACGCCGGTCGACGCCGATGAATTCGAGATTCTCGACCTCAGAAAATGGGACAACTGCCTGCAAGCCTTGCGAGGGGCGGATCACGTTTATGCGTTGGCGGCGGACATGGGCGGGATGGGCTTCATTTCGGCCAATCACGCAGTAATTCTGCGGAACAATGCCTTGATCAACCTGCACACGATGGAGGCCGCCCGGGTCCACGAGGTCAGCAGGTATCTGTACACCTCGTCGGCCTGCGTCTATCCCGACGAGCTCCAGACCGAAACCGATGTGAAGCCACTGCGGGAGGAAGATGCCTACCCCGCCAATCCCCAGGATGCATATGGGTGGGAGAAACTGGTTACAGAAAAGCTCGCGGAGTACTACGCAGCCGACTTCGGCCTGGTCACCCGGATCGTCAGATTCCACAACATTTTTGGGCCGTATGGGACATATGACGGCGGCCGAGAGAAAGCCCCGGCGGCGCTCTGTCGCAAAGTAGCCGCGGCAGCCGACGGATCCGAGATCGAAATCTGGGGCGACGGTGAACAGACCCGCTCGTTCTGTTACATCGACGATTGCGTCGAAGGCATCTATCGGATCATGATGTCGGATGTTTCCGGTCCCCTCAATCTCGGTACCGATCGCTTGGTGACCATCAACGAGCTCGCGGAGATCATCATCGGTATCGCCAGCAAGACCGACATTGCGCTGCGTCATATCGATGGACCGCAGGGGGTCCGCGGTCGCAACTCCGACAATTCCCGTATTCGCAACGTGCTGGGATGGGAGCCCGAGATCTCCTTGGAGGAGGGTCTGGCACCAACTTACCGCTGGATTGAGAAGCAAGTAACCAGTTCCTAAGGTGGAAACTAGAAGCCACCCAAGGGTGGATGTGCTCGGCGTCCATGTGAGCGCAATCAACATGGACGTCGCCGTGAACACCGTGCAGGAATGGCTGACATCGCGTCTTCCGAACTATGTCTGTGTGACTGGCGTCCACGGGGTCATGGAGTGCCAGCGCGATCCCGACCTTTTATCGATACACAACTCGGCTGGCATGGTCACACCGGATGGAATGCCGATGGTCTGGGCCAGCCGGTGGGCAGGCGTCTCTGCTGCAGGTCGTGTGTACGGTCCGGAACTGATGTTGGAGCTGTGTCGGAGGTCGGTCGAGCTGGGTTGGCGGTCGTTCTTCTATGGCGGCAAGCCCGGAGTTGCCGAACGTTTGGCCGCGAATCTCGTGGAACGATTCCCCGGGTTCCAGGTGGCCGGGACTCATGTTCCACCGTTCCGTGATCTCACATCGGCCGAGGACGCTCTGGTCATTGATCGCATCAACCAGGCCGGAGCCGACTTGTTGTGGGTGGGATTGTCGACTCCCAAACAGGAACGCTGGATGGCAGCTCATCGCGGTCTAATCAACACGCCCGTAATGATCGGAGTTGGCGCCGCGTTTGATATCAACTCGGGCAGCCTCAACCAGGCCCCGCGATTTGTCCAACGGTCCGGATTTGAGTGGCTCTATCGTTTGATTCAGGAGCCTCGGCGATTGTGGCGCCGATACCTCCGCAACAACCCAGAATTCGTGATCAGAATGCTCAGCCACCCTCCGCGCCTCTTGGCTGAGTAGAACTACGTCATGGCACCGGCAAGGGGAGCCTTTGTTGTTGTCATAGGGCCCGACGGCGTCGGCAAGACGTCACTCGCCGCCCGTCTCATCGCGGACCATGGAGCTCCGACAATGTATCTGCACTTTCGGCCCAGTCTGCGGACCCCGCCCCCGTCGTCGCCTATCGAAGCGGGCATTCCCCCTCCGAAACAGAACGATCCCGGCCCGCGGCCGCTCGGTTGGCTCAGGCTGGCTCGTTCGGTCGGAATGTTCTGGCTCGGGTATCTGCGCTGGATCAGGCCGGCGCTGGCTCGAGGCACCCTCGTTGTCGGCGATCGATGGTTCTACGGATATGTAGGTCAGCCTGTCGCTCTCGGTTTTGGAGGGCCTCCGTGGTTGGCGAGGCTGGCCACACGAATAGCTCCCCACCCTGACCTGGTGGTCCGGCTCACTGCTCCGGCCGAGATCGTTGCCAAACGCAAGTCGGATCTCACGGCCGCCGAGATACAGGTGGAGATACGGAAGTGGGAGACTCTCCCACTCGATGTCTGGGTACTCGACTCTTCAATGGATGTGTCGAGCCTGGCCGACGCCGTAGCTGCCCGGCTGGCCGGCACGACAAGAGGCTGATTACGTTCACACCAAGGGCATGCGATGAAACCATTACTCGTTAGCACGTTCGATCTCGAGGGGGGAGCCGCTCGAGCTGCTCATCGGCTGCATGAGGCCCTGGTGAGGGCGGGCGTGAGCAGTCATTTGCTCGTGCAGATGCAGACCGGTGATGCAGACAATGTGATCGGGCCTTCCGGGCGACGCCAACGGGCCTGGGCGAGACTGCGACCGGTGTTGGACGGCTCGGTCCTCGGGCTTTACCCCGACCGCACTACGTCGATGTTCAGCCCCGCATGGCTGCCAGGCGGAGCTGGTGGAAGGATTCGTGACATTGATCACGATGTACTCAACTTGCATTGGGTTGCTGCCGGGTTCTTGTCAATCGAGGATGTCCGGCGCCAGGAAAGACCCATCGTGTGGACGTTGCACGACATGTGGCTCTTCACCGGTGGGTGCCACTATTCCGGCGATTGCGACGGTTACCTCCGCGCATGCGGAACCTGCCCTGAGCTCGGGAGTAAGCGGCCGGCCGATCTGAGTCGACTCGTTTGGAAGCGCAAGTCGAGATCGTGGGGCAACCTCCAGATCGCGGTTGTCAGCCCAACCAATTGGCTGGCGGAGGCAGCGCGCAGCTCTTCCCTGTTTGAAGACTCTCAAATCCACGTCATTCCCAACGGGGTCGACACCAGGCGATTTCATCCCCTCCCGAAGACGGTGGCAAGGGAGGCTCTGGGGCTTCCGCAGGACAAGACTCTCGTGGCCTTCGGAGCGCTCGACTTGTCCGAACAACGGAAAGGCGGCGCCCTTCTGCTCGAGGCGGTGAGCAAACTCGAGAGTCGCATCCCACCGGGTTCCGTCGAGTTGGTTGTTTTTGGGTCATCTCACCCTCGTGGGCAGGCCGAATCCCGATTTCCGACCCGATATGTCGGCCGGCTGGCTGATGATGTGGCGCTGGCGCTCTTGTATTCCGCAGTGGACATCGTGGTCGTGCCCTCCCTCTACGAAGCCCAGTCCCTCGTGGCAATCGAGGCGATGGCCTGTGCGACGCCCTGCGTTGCCTTCCGAGTGGAAGGGCTATCCGAAGTCATCGACCATGGCGACAACGGACTCCTGGCGGACCCTTTCGACACCGGCGACCTGGCTGATGCGATCGCTGAGATGGCGACCAACGACTCGTTCCGGGCCCAGGCCTCGACGCGGGCTCGTACCACGGCCGTCGCAAGATGGGAAGTCACGCTGATCGCCGAGCGCTACGAGTCGCTCTACGCATCCGTCATCTAGGAATCCACCCCGCACGCTCTGGTACTCGCTTCAGTAGGAGCTCGACATCTGTTTCATCGTCTTCAGCCACGCACACAATGGCGAGGGCCAAGCCAAGGAACACTGCCATATGGAATCTTCCGTACGGCCATGTCCCAAAAATTGTGGCGACGGACTGTCCGACGACAAAAGCCGCGATCGGCACGCTGACTCGGTACCTTCCCGCGGCCCGAATGAAAGCCGCATGAAACCATACGTAGGTAATGGCCCCCAAAATACCGAATTTCAGCCATACGTGGAGTACGGCACTGTGGACTTCAAACGATTCGGTCTTCCAAGCCGAAATCAGTTGCGTCTCGTAGCGCCGGCCGATGCCGTAGCCCAAAAGCGGATCTTGTTCGATTATGGACCACGCATCTATGAGGTCGTTGACGTGGTCCTCGTTGGTTGCGGAGTACGTTCCGGTACTGGTGGGAAGGAAACTCCCCAACCGCGCGGTCACGTTGTCGGTGCCGAGGGATGCGACGGCGATGAACACCAAGGCGGCACCGCCCAACCCGGCGAGCAGGACGCGGGCCGGCCGAGCATTGCGCGTGCGCAAATAAGGAAGGAGCAGTGTCGCCAGCCCAACCCCCCATACCAGCCAAAAGGACCGCCTGAAGCTCAACAACACCAGCAGCGATCCCGCCACCCCCCCCACCCGGAGCAGAGCGGTCCGCATCCTCCCCATGTCATTGTCGCCACGCAAAAGATGCCACCCGGCAACAATCGCAGCGAGCGAACCGAGGTAGAGGCTGGTGCCCTCGAACACCGTGGTTCGAACGCCGAGCAGTTCCGACCCGTAGCCCAATGCATACGAGACGAGGTCTGGAATGCTGAGAAGTCCGTACAGGGTGGCGAGGTCGGTTAGCACGAAGCGCTTCCAGCTCTGACCGGCCAGCCACTTACTCGCGTAGAGAGCAGTGATGCCGGTGACGGCCAGGTTCCTCCAATCTGCAAAAAGTTCGGGGACGCCCCTGACAATGGCCACTGACAATGAGAAGGCAAGTACGACCGACGCCGCCAACAACGGGGGCACGAGTCCCAGGCGCCGGAGTCGCGTACTCAGGGAATAGGGCGGCATCGTCAGTACAAACGGACTGATCCCGATCAAAAGTAGCCCGAACAACCCGTACTGAAGCGGGACTCCGAACGCAGTCTGCCCGAACCAAGCGGACGATTTCGCCCCCTCGCCGAATTCGTTGCCGATCCAGGTCGTTGCGGCGGCGACCAGGAGGAAAACAGCTTCGCTGCCTTTGAGTCGGGTATCCGCTTTGCCCGCCACCAGATGAACTCCCACCAGGTAAGGGTACCCGACCCCAGGGTACGGCCCAATAGGGGCTATGGAAGCCGGGTAGGCCCGAGATCGTCATATCCACGGGTCGGATTCGAGCCGGTGATGCCAAGGAACCTGCAATCCGACGGCCTGCAGACGAGCCGCCACGTGCGCTTGCCTGCTATCCCTCGGTACCCCTTCGTAGAGAGCACTTCTCTTGCGGTGGCTAAGGAGGTAGGTACTCTGACTTTCGGGACCTCTAGTGAGAGACGGGTGGGCTGGATGGCTGGTCGATACTTGCGACTTTCTGTCCTCGTCACGATCTTGATCGCCTTGGCGGCCGTCGGGCGTGCGCTTCAGTCACCCCTTGGCGACCACGGGCTCGCTGCGGTGTCTTGCGCCCGGGAAAGCCCCGAAGTTGGTTCGTCGACGGTGGCTGTTACTTCTACGACTGCTGTTGTTGGGGCTCCGGCGGGGTCTGTGGTTGTTCAGGCTGGTTCGAATATTCAGGCGGTGGTGGATTCGAAACCGGCGGGGAGTACGTTCTATTTGTTGGCGGGGGTGT
>DATLEZ010000155.1:0-5014 GCA_035525055.1 Acidimicrobiia bacterium
CCGGCGCGATGGAGGAGCAGGGCGAGGAGCGAGCCCGCCGGACCACCCCCGACGATCACAACCGGTGCCCGATCAGTGGTCGACATGCGTTCGGTCACCGAACCAATGTACGCTATTTGAACATTGACCCGCACAATTTCGTGTAGCCCGAGCCCGACGGATGGAGCGGATGGCTGAGGTCACGTCTCTCGAAGAAGCCGTCGCCGAACTCATCGCCGACGGCTCGAACATTGCGATGGAAGGTTTCACCCACTTGATCCCGATGGCGGCGGGCCACGAGATCATACGGCAGCAGCGACGCCAGCTGACCCTTATTCGGATGACTCCCGACGTCATCTACGACCAGATGATCGGGATGGGTTGTGCCCGCCGTCTCGTGTTCTCCTGGGGTGGCAATCCGGGCGTCGGCTCGCTCCACCGCTTCCGCGACGCTGTCGAGAATGGGTACCCCCAGCCGTTGGAACTCGAAGAACACACCCACGCCGGCATGGCTACTCGCTTCGTCGCCGGGGCTTCGGGCCTTCCCTTCGCCGTGCTCCGGGGCTATCTGGGAACCGATCTGGTTCCGCACACTGAAGTAGCAGTGATCGTCAGTCCGTTCACCGGCGAGGAGCTGGCTGCAGTGCCGGCCCTCAATCCTGACGTCACCGTGATCCACGCTCAGCAGGCAGATCGCAGTGGGAACGTCGCCTTGTGGGGGATTACCGGTGTACAGCGGGAGGCAGTACTCGCCGCCCGAGCCTCGATCGTCACTGTCGAAGAGATCGTCGATCGTCTCGAGCCCCGGGCACCGAACTATGTGGTCCTCCCCTCGTGGGCGGTCACCGCCGTCGCCTGTGTTCCGGGCGGATCTCATCCGTCCTACACCATGGGCTACTCGGAACGCGACAACGCCTTCTACACCGAGTGGGATGCGATCTCCCGGGAACGGGATTCGTTCTCCGCCTGGATGGACAAGCATGTGATGAGCCGATGAACGAGTACACCAGCGACGAGATGATGACTGTCACCGCCGCACGCCAACTCCACAATGGGCAGGTGTGCTTCGTGGGGATAGGCCTGCCAAGCGAGGCCGCCAACCTGGCCCGGCTCACCCACGCTCCCGGGTTGGTGTTGATCTACGAATCGGGGACCATCGGGACCCGCCCCGAGATCCTCCCGCTGTCGATCGGTGATGGCGAACTCGCAGAGCGCGCCGACATGGTGGTAAGCGTCCCCGAGATCTTCGGTTATTGGCTCCAGGCCGGCAGGGTCGACGTCGGATTTCTCTCAGCCGCCCAGATCGACAGGTTCGGGAACCTGAACAGCACAGTGATCGGGACCTACGACGACCCCAAGGTCCGCCTGCCCGGAGCAGGCGGTGCCCCAGAGATCGCGTCTGCGGCCGGCGAGGTAATCGTGATGCTCCGCCATTCGGTGCGAGCGATGGTTCCCGCGGTTGACTTCGTCACCTCGGTCGGGTTCGGTCGGGGCGGCGCGGGTCGGAATGGTCATCGGGGGGCCGGGCCTACGGTCGTCATCACAGATCTGGGGGTGCTTCGGCCCGACCCGATGAGCCACGAGCTGACCCTGGTTTCGGTGCACCCTGGTGTCGAAGTTGACGCAGCGCGAGAAGCCACCGGATGGAACCTGGCGATTGCCGAGGACGTCGGCGTGACTTCTCCGCCCACTGAGGTCGAGCTCACCGTCCTCCGCGAGTTGAAGGCACGGACCACCGCGGCGCACCGTACATGATGAGCCGGAGGACTGGTTCGCTGTGCGAACGAGGTCCTACACTGCCGCGATGACGGCCGAACCTTCTCGCGACTTCATCCAGTCTTTGCAGCGTGGGCTGTCGGTGATTGCCTCCTTTTCCCGGGAGCGGCCGGATCAGACTCTTAGCGAGGTGGCACAAGAGACCGGCCTCACCAGGGCAACGGCGAGGCGGGCACTCCTCACTTTGGTTGCTCTGGGCTATGCCGCCCAAAACGGGCGGACCTACTCACTAACCCCGAAGGTCCTCGATCTTGCCTACTCCTTCCTCTCATCGTTCCGGGTGGTCGACCTGGCCCAGCCCTCGATGGAGCGTCTCGTCGAGCAGATCAAGGAGTCGTCGTCGATGGCTGTCCTCGACGGGCCTGACGTCGTATACGTGGCACGGGTCCCAACCAAGAGGATCATGACCATTTCCCTCGCACTGGGTTCGAGACTCCCCGCCTACTGCACATCGTTGGGCCGGGTGTTGCTGGCGGCCCTGCCAGAAGCACAACTGGATGAGTACCTGTCCACCATCAGACTCGAGCCGCTGACCAAGCACACCATCACCGACGTCGACGCTTGGCGCCGGGAGATCAACCGCGTGCGCCAACAGGGATACGCCCTCGTGAACCAGGAGCTAGAAGAAGGGGTCCGCTCCATCGCGGCCCCTATCACTGCGGGCGACGCGGTGATCGCCGCCATGAACGTGTCCTGTCATGTGTCGAGGGTCACGGTTACGAAGATGCGTCAGGAATACCTTCCACCTCTTCTCGAGGCGGCTGCCATCACCAGCGAGCGGGTAAGTGCTCTAAAGATCCGCTGATGTCCTCGGGACGCAATCCTGCCTTACTAGGAGTGGAGCAATCTCTCGAAACCGTCGAGGATCAGGTCGAGTCCGAATTCGAACTCATCGCCGTAGTCGTAGCCGGGTTGGAGGACGTGCTCGACCGCCGACTCGGTCAGGTGGGGATAGGCGCCGGCGGGGAACTCCGCCATCATCCCTTCCGCCACTTCAGGGGCCGTCTCCTTGTCGAACGGCAGGCCGGCTTCTTGCAGGGCGAAGCCGTAGATGTAGCTGTCAAGGAGCGAATAGGCGTGTGCCGTCAGCGGAATCGAGAAGCCGCCTCGCCGGAGAATTCCGATCACCGCGTCGTGGTGGCCCAAAGTGACGGGGCCCGGGTTCCTTCGCGATTCCATCAGTGGCGTCGCCCACGGGTGGCGGGCCAGGACATGACGGGCCGAGATCACACGGGCGCATCGCCGACCGCCAGGGGACCTCGGGTGGCGGGAGTTCGATTTCGCCCGAAAACGACGTCGATGATGCCGTCGAGGATCTCTTCCTTGCTGGCGACATGGTGATAGAGCGACATCGGCTTGACGTCGAGCTCCTGGGCCAGGGACCGCATCGTCAACGCCGTGATCCCGGCCGAATCGGCAATTGCTATTGCAGTGCGCAGCAATCGCTCCCGGTTGAGCCCCTAGAAGACCGCGAGCGCATTTTCGAGGCGTACGAGCAAATCGGCCGGCCCACCAGCCGTACCGACTCGGTAGGCCTCGGCCTGGCGGTGTGTCGCCTGCTCAGCCGGTTGATGGACGGTGACGTCGCCTACTCCCACGACGGCTCCCATTCGATCTTCACGTTGACCCTGCCCATCCGTTATCGGGGCGGTGGCCGAAGTCATCCGGCCTCATTCCTCGAAATCACCGGGGGAGCTTGTCGAGACCGTCGAGGATCAGATCGAGCCCGAATTCGAACTCGGTCTGGTCGTCGCACCACCCCAAGGTGGAGTCGGGGTCGTCATGGGCGATCTCCGACATCATCCCGACGAGGTTGGGAAGGAGACTCGCCATCTCCTCGATGAGTTCCGCCGCTTTGTCGTCGGCGCCAGTATCGTCATTGTCCGGCTTGAACAGCTCCTGGCTGAATCCAAGGGCTCGGCTTCCGAGGGCGTGCATGGCGTGGTGGGCCTGGTCGTAAGAGAAGCCTCCACTACGGAAGACGGCGAGAGCCCCTTCGAAGTAGCTCATGATCGAAAAGCTCATGGTGGCCCTGCTCTCGATCACCTCCGGCGCCCATGGATGTTGAAGAAGGATTTTGCGAGCCGCCAGGATCCTCGCGCGCATCGCCGTCTTCCAGTCGTTTCCGCCGGCAGGGACCTCTATCGGGCTCACGACGGCATTGATCTCCGAGATGATGACATCGACCACGCCGTCGAGGACCTGGTCTTTGTTGGTCACGTGGTAGTACAGCGACATCGCTTCCACCCCGAGCTCCTGGGCGAGCTTGCGCATGGTCAGCGTCGCGATCCCACCCTGGTCGGCCACGGCGATCGCAGCGCGCAGCACCCGCTCTCTGCTCAGCGGGGTTCGCGGCTCAGCTGTCGACTTCTCGGTTGCTGTACTCAGGTATTCACCCTCCCGCGATTCTAGCCGTACAAGGTAAGTTGCCCGAGTTTCGGTAAATCCGTAATTCGGTCTGAGAGTCCCGGAAACCGGGAGCGTGACGCCAGGGTTTCGTCTGATCCGGGACTGGAGCGCCAAATTTGTCCACGAGTTTCTTGACAACCTTACGACGTATGACTACCTTACGTTGTACTTCTTACGATGTACGAAGGCGGACGAGCAAAGAGAAGTGAGTTGAGTTCAGCAATGAGTCTCGGAGAAAGCCGGGAAGCAACGATCGCCGGTGAAACGGGAGCCGAGCCCGGCCCCAACCAGACCAACAAGATGCAGGCCATCGTCTACCACCGCTACGGCGCGCCTGATGTTCTCAAACTCCAGGAAGTCGAAATGCCGGTCGTCGGTGATGACGACGTGTTGGTCCGGATTCGGGCAGCTTCCGTCAACCCCTACGACTGGCACTTCATGAGAGGGGAACCGATCATTGTCCGCCCACAGCTAGGGGGCCTCCGCAAGCCCAAGACCACTCGATTGGGCGTTGATATGGCTGGCGACGTTGTGGCGGTGGGTCGCAACGTGAGGGAATTCCGACCCGGTGACGAGGTATTCGGAGTGTGCCAGGGTGCGTTTGCCGAGTACGCGACGGCTCGGGAGTCCTCGCTGGCCAGGAAGCCGGCCAATGTGACGTTCGAGCAGGCCGGGGCAGTTGGCATCGCGGCGTTCACCGCCATTCAAGCCCTGCGCGATTGGGGCCAGATCCAGACCGGACAAGAGGTATTGATCAACGGTGCGGCGGGAGGCGTGGGGACGTTTGCAGTCCAGTTGGCCAAGGCGTGGGGAGCCGAGGTGACCGGCGTGTGCAGCACCAGGAATGTCG
>DATLEZ010000156.1:0-8300 GCA_035525055.1 Acidimicrobiia bacterium
CCCTAGCGCTGACAATAACAGGGGAGCCTAACCGTGTCGCGATACCTCATCCCGATGAGCGGAGGTGACCCCTTCGCACCGCCCCAATACCGGCGGGTAACACCCCGATGTTTGGAGAGGACGAAACCCTGGCAGACCGGGCAAGATCCGGTGCCGTGGAGCAACGAGGTGACTCCGGGCTGGGGTACCTGTCCACGACCCGTACCGCGAGACCTAACCTGGACACGACCCAGACGACACCGGCAGCGGACGGACATCCCTCTCGCTTGCAACGTGGTGCACGTCGCCAGAGCCATCTACAGCTATCCAGATCTTTCGGTCCGATGCTGCTCAGCCGCCTCCGCCAACCTTCCGCACGGGGAAGATTTCCTCAGTGTTGAGATGGACGATGGCATGAGGGAAGGCTGGTTGCCAACAAAGGCCCAGGCACGGCGGCAAGACGGGAGTTCCAGCGTGGGATGTGGCTGCTGTTCCTGCCCGACACGGTAGGCCTTGCTGGTGTCCTAGCCGCACGGGCCTCTGCTGACCCGATGCTGTTCGTGGCGCTGGAGAGGACTGCGACCCCGCCCCTTTGACCCGACTTCGGCAGCGGCGAAGGGCCGTAGAGGAGAGGGCGCCAGCATCCGCCGTGGAGATCGGATTCATCTGTACTCCACTTGTTACTGCCGGGCCGAAAGGCTCCCATGTGTCGTGGATCGAGACGCCGTGGAGGCAGCCCCTGGAGCTAATGGCTTGTCAGTCCCTTCGCCTCCCCGGCTTTGGTGAGCGCCACACTCACGGCCCTATCCGCTGGAGTGACGGGTGGCAGCCAGGCCACTCCAAGGAGGAGGACCGGACCCCGTTGGAGGCGGGCAGGAAACGGTGGCAGTTCTGCGGGCATGGGCCGAACGGAATCAGTAGAATCGAGAGAGGGTGTTATGACCGAGGCCGTTCGAGGGAGGAGTCCGATGTCAATCCGTCAACGCCACCGTATCGCGGTGCTCGTCGCGGGAGCAGCCTTGTTCGCCTTGCTGCCGTCCATCGCCGCCGCCAGGAGCAACGTGGTTGTCATGACCCGCAACGTGTATGTGGGTGCTGATCTCACCCCGGCGATCACCGCTTCGAACCCTGGCGAACTGGTCGGGGCCGTGGCCGACATCCATCAACGGATGGTGGAAACCAACTTCCCAGCCCGTGCCAAACTCATTGCACAGGAGATCGCCGACACCTCGCCGGACCTCATTGGATTGCAAGAAGTTGCACTGTGGCGCTCTGGGCCCTTTAACGACCCCGCCCCTGCGTTGACGGTCGAATACGACTTCTTGGTCCTGCTGCTGGCCGAGATTGATGAGCTTGGACTGGACTATGCGGCCGCCGTGATCCAAGAGAACTTCGACGCTGAAGCCCCGGCAGCGTTCACATCGGACGGGACGCCGGTCCTCAGGGACGTTCGGTTGACTTTCCGCAACGTCCTCCTGGTCCGAGAGGGGGTGTCGTTCACGAACCCACGATCCGGCCACTTCGAGACGAACGTTGTCCTCCGCGACATCGGTGGCATCCCGGGCAACGACATCGTCGATCTGCGTGGTTGGACTTCCGTCGATGTTCGGCAGGGGAGTACGCTATTCCGCTTTGTCAATACACACCTCGAGTCGTTCGTCGCCCCAGTGCGCGACGCCCAGGCACGGGAACTCGTGGCCGACCCGCTGCGGACCACGCTCAAGGTGGTGGCCGTCGGCGACTTCAACTCGCCACCAACCGGGCCTGACAGCGGTGCCTACGAGATCCTCACTACCCAGTCACACGGGATGATGCGAGATTCCTGGACCGAATCGAACGGCGCCGACCCTGGCTTCACATGGGGACAGGCGGCCGATCTGCTCAATCCAACGTCGACCGCTTCGATCCGCATCGACTTGGTCCTCACGAAGACTCCCGCCGTCAAGACGGTGCAAGCAACCCTCGTGGGCTCCACGGCCAAAACCCCGGACGGCCTCTGGGCATCCGACCATTTCGGGGTCGTCGCTGAACTCTCGATCCCATAAGGGCGGCTCCCTCTTCGCTCGTGATGTAGCCACTGGTCTTCTTGGCCGGCCGCACGATCCGATGCACTGGTCGAACCCCTCCAGAAACGCACCGAGTCCCGGAAGGCGTGGCACATGAACCGGGGCCTGCGTCCCCGATGAGTATCGGACGTCGATTGTCGGGGCGGGTCCGGCAACGGTCCCGTACTACGTCGGTCGGGTCCGGGTGGTCGGCCCCGACGTCTACGGACTGGATCGTGACGGCGACGGGATCGGATGCGAGTAACCCAGTCCTTAACTCACTCACCCGAGACGCAAATGGCATCTGCCCTTCACGCCATCTCGTCGTCGTGGCTGAACCTGGTCGAGGGATAGTTCCACCTGCTCACCGAACGTCGGCTACGCCTCGGCACCTTCAACAGCGTCAGCAGCTCATCGAAGCGATAGAGCTGGGGGCCGAGCACCGGAACGACGACCCGAAGCCCAGCGCCGGTGTGAACAGACATCATTAGTTGCACAATGTGGGAGTTCGGTTCGGGCGAAAAAGCCTCATCCCGGTCCTTGGCCAAGATCAGTCGAGCTTCAGAACAGCGAAGCCAGTGCGTTGACATCCTTGGCCATCTGCTTGTCGTATCGTCGCAGCGTCGATCGGGCCAGCCACCCGACGCCGTAGGCAGCGTTGATCTCCATCCGATAGGTGTAGCGAGTGCCCTCACCTACCGGAACGAGGTCCCAGGACATACGGGCGAAAAACGGGAAGGTCGGCTTCACGGACTCGATGAGCAGACGTCGCGGCGGGTCGAACTCGGCGAACCGGGACACGCCCTTCATCGAAATCAGGCCCATTCTCGCCTTGAAGTCGTTGTGCGTTCCCACCGTTGGAGGCCATTGACGCGGCTCCCAATACTCGAAGCTCGAGTCGAGATTGCCGTCGCGCGCTTTGGCGAGCAGTTTTGCGAAGACCTCATTTGGTTCGGCCGGAATGTTGACGGAGTGGGTGATAGCCCCTGCGAGATGCATCGCTACGCCACGACCGGCCGGAAAGCACGCTGGCTCAAGGAGTTCAAGAGGTTTGAGCCGTCGGCCTGGCGGACCGCGGGCGCGACGCAACGAAGTACGCCACCGAGCCGGTTGGAGTCTCTATCTCCACTTCACGGAAGTGGTCCTCGAGCATCGTCCGGAGACCATCAACGTCGTCATCGCGGTTGTCGAATCCTCCCTGAAGGTTGGCGAGGCGAAGGAACATGCGCGCCGCCCACGTGTGTTTAGCCGAAAGTCCAAGGACGGTTCCCCCGAACAGCACACCATCGATGGTCAGGACCGAGGCGATGTGCTTGATCGCGAGAGCCTTCGAGCCCATGGGTCCGGGTAGGCAATGGATTACGTGGGTGAGGGCTGCCGAGTCGAACGGTCCTTGCAGAGGTAGGGGTTCCAGAACGTTAGCCCTGACCATGGTGGGCTTCCACGCGGCCAACGTCTCGGCACAGTGGTCGAGGACATTGGGATTGGGGTCGACGAGAGTCAGCTCACTGTCTTTCGGAGGCTTGGACTCGGCGATGAAGTAGCCGGTTCCCGGTCCGACGTCCAAGTGCCGACGCCCCGTGTGTTTTCTGTACAGGTTGAGTCCGGGCTCGTCTCCCATCTTCCAGACGCGAGGGGCCATGAATCCCAGCACCCAGGTGTCATAGGTCTTCAGAAAGCGGGGCGTGTAATCCTTGAAGCCCTTGTAACCGGGTTCTCTCGGGTTCAATGTCTTTCACACTTCCTTGAAGCGTCGAAGCACGGTCTTTCTGCATACTCGAGAACACGAATTTCATCTGGTCGAGCGGGTCGCATCGCGGCTTTGTTGCACGACGAGAGCGATGCTCAACACTATCAGCCACAGGAGCGAAAGCAGGAACGGGGGAACTGATATGTCAGAGTCGAAATCGAGGTTGACTGTCGCCATGTCGGCTGTGCCGAGAACGAGCCCGGTCCAGCCGATCCATCTCGCCGTTAGTCTGCTCCGGAGAAGCGAAGCCGATGCGGCTATAAGAAGCAGTCCGAAGGTGAAGAAGGTCATCTTGAACCCGACGGCGCCGATGTCGTCGAGAGTCTGATCCATTTCGGCACTCAGCTCTCCGACTCTCATGGTGGCGGTTACCAGCCATGCTGCGCTCGTGGAGAGTTTCACCGCGATAGTGGCAATGCCGCCGATCAACGCAGCGGTCGGTAGCCAGGATTCGTCGTGGCGTGACAGGTCTGTGTACAGATAGGCGACGAAGGCGACGAAGAGCGCGAAACCGGCCCATTCGAGCCCTGCGCCGACACGAAACGTCGTCGGGTCGGCGTCAAAGGTCACGCCTGAGACGATGGAATTCCCTATCAGGGAGAGGACGACGTAGGCGGCGCCGGCAGCCGCGCCCAGCTGATTCGATCGCTTTGTGCCAGGAGCATTACGGATCCGGATGTCCGACGTTGTCGCATCATGTGTCTGTTGCACTTCGCACCTCCTGCTATTGGGTCGCGTCTGCGACTCCTTCAGGGGGAACCTATGCGACGTGGGTCGTGGAGTCATCGGCCGGATTGCTGGATTCGTATCGGCCAATGTGCCGATCTGATGGTGCCGGCGATCAGCCCCGAGGCGGAATCGGGATCTCGAGAAATCGGCCTCGCGGACGAGGCGGGATCAAGGGTGAAGCGTTAACGTTCCAGCCATGAGACTGGAGCGTTTTACGATGGCGCTCGATCGAGTACTAGATCCACTGATTGCTGGCTCCCTTCTGGTGGTAGGTCTCATCGACATCTGGGTGTTCACGCCCAATGACTTCTTCACCATCGACGGGCCAAAGCCGCTCAACACTCTGTTCCTGGTTCTCGTCTGTTTGCCGGTGGTCTGGCGCCGGAGGACACCAATGGTCGCTCTCGTGGTCGTGTTGGTCGTGTCCTACACCTGGGTTCTCTCCTTCGGAGACCTGACAGTCCAGCCACCGTTTGAGGCGTTTCTGGCTTTGTGGTTCACGGTCTACGCCGTAGGCGCGAACGCGACGGGTCGGCGAGTGTTGATTGCTGTAGGCATCCTGATCCTCGGGTTTCTTGCGGAGGTACCTCTGGTCGCCATCGGGAAGCCTCCCGGAAACGCCTTCCCGGCTTGGATCTTCTTCAGTCTCACTTTTATCGGGGGCCGTGTTGTCCATCGCCAGCGGCTCCTGACCATCGAACTCTCCCAGCGCGTCGCCGAGTTGGGGCAGGAGCGGGAGGAGAAAGCCCAGCTAGAAGTAGCGTTGGAACGCACACGGATCGCACGTGAGCTCCATGACGTGGTCACACACAACGTCAGCCTCATGGTGCTGCAGGCATCGGTTGAGCGCCGTCTGGCGAATGCCCCGGACAATTCGACTGTCGAGACTCTCGCTTCGATCGAGGAGAACGGGCGTCAGACCCTCGGTGAGCTGCGACGCATTTTGGGAGTGCTTCGGAGTAACAAGGAACGGCCGCCGCTCGCACCGCCACCCACAATCGCGACTTTCGCTGAACTGGTGGACGGAGCTCGACGGGCAGGCCTTCCAGTTGAGCTCGTTGTGGAGGGAGAGCCAAAACAGCTTTCAGCAGGTGTTGAACTCTGTGCATATCGGGTCGTACAGGAGGCCTTGACCAACTCACTCAAGCACGCTGATGCGAGCAGTGCTCGCGTAGTGGTCCGTTATGAGAATGGTCATCTCGATGTCGAAGTGACCGACGACGGTCGAGGCGCCGAAAACAACAGGCAGGGGGCGACCGATTCACAGTCCGGCCACGGGTTGATCGGCATGCGAGAGCGCGTTGAGCTCTATCAGGGCGTGCTCGAGGCCGGGTCGGTAGCCGATTCTGTTGGCTACCGGGTCTTTGCGCGTCTACCAACCAGGGAAGAAACCAATTGAGCATCCGAGTAGCCATTGCTGACGATCACACGCTGGTAAGAGAAGGGTTCAGACGGCTACTCGAATCGGAGGCCGACATCCGAGTCGTAGGAGAGGTCGGCGACGGAAGACAGGCCGTGGAGCTGGCCAAACGCGTCAAACCGGATGTGGTTTTGATGGACATCCGCATGCCCAAACTCGACGGTCTCGCCGCGACACGCAAGATCACCACAGGTGGAGACAAGACTCGAGTGGTCATCCTCACCACCTACGACCTCGACGAGTACGTGTTCGATGCTTTACGGGCCGGTGCCAGCGGTTTCCTCCTTAAGGACTCGCCACCGGATCGGCTAATCGAGGCCGTTCGAGTGGCAAGCTCCGGGAATGCCCTCCTCTCCCCGTCGATAACCCGCAGACTCATCGAAGAGTTCACACAAAGACCGACACCCCATACCGCACCCAAGCTGGAAAACCTGACCAGGCGCGAAAGAGACGTCCTGGAATGTCTCGCCCGCGGATTCTCCAACGGAGAGATAGCAAACGAACTGTTCATTAGCCCCGCAACCGTCAAATCACACGTCGCCAGCGTGCTCAACAAACTCGAACTCAGGGATCGGGTGCAAGCCGTTGTCTACGCATACCAATACGGGCTGGCAGAACGCCAGACCGAACAGGGTCAGCCTTCGCCGAGATCGCCGGAGCGTTAACCGATGCGTGGACGGAATCGAGTGAGCGGATCCCCGCTCGTATCGGCTCTCGCGTTGATCCTCATCGGCTGCGTGCAGACCAACAGGGTGAGTGTCTGCACTGGTGAGCCCGGATTCGACCTCTGGATATCCGACCTCGAAGGAGACATGACCAGCTCAATGACCTTCCAGGTGCAGAGGCTTTCCCGGATTGGTCTCCGGATGGAACCCAGATTGCGTTCTGGCAAGCCGAGAGGGCAATTGCGACATCTACGTCCTCCAGGCTGACGGTTCGGGGCTGACCAATCTCACCGACAGCCAAGCCGACGGGCCGTGTCCCTCGTCGACAGGCGGGGCATCGAGACAACTCCCGCGTGGTCACCGGACGGGCAGATGATCGTGTTTGCCTCGAATCGATCGCAGTAAGGGCGACAGTCCTCTTGTTGTTGGTCCTTGCCGTTGTGGGATGTGTGTCTGATCCGTTGGCGGAGGCGGGTGTGGCATGCGATCCGATGGTCTACGTCGCCAAGGTTTCCAGCAGCGAGGAGGACATCTGGATCACCGGTGAGGGCCAGGCCGCCAGGCTGACCGAGCCCGATGTTGTCTACGTCAACCCGGCCATCTCCCCCGACGGGCTCCGGATTGCATTCACCTCGGGTCCTGGCGACCAGGAAAATCTCGACCTCGTCCTGATGAACACCGACGGGTCGAACCGAATGATCGTCTGGGCTGGTGACACCATCCAATCGTCCGTAGACTGGTCACCCGACGGTGAAACGCTGGTCTTTGACCAGTTCGGCCCTGACCACGCCCTCCAGATCTACACGATTCCCTCCGACGGATCGTCGCAGCCGACCCAGCTCACCGCGGGCAAACCCAACGGGAAACCAATCTACTCACCCGATGGTGACTCTATCCTCTTTTTATCGCTGCGGGACGGTGAGTCACAGGAGATCTACTCGATGACGTCCGCCGGAGCCGATCCGGTCAACCTGACCCATTCGCCATCCCGCGACGTTTTGGCGGAGATGTCGCCGGACGGCTCTCAAATCGCCTTTGCCTCGGACCGCACAGGCGACTTCGAGATCTGGCTCATGGACGCTGACGGATCGGATCCAATTCGCCTGACATCCAACCCCGGTGACGACTCCAACCCCACCTGGTCGTCAGACGGCAACCACATCCTCTTCACCTCCGAGTTGGAACCGGTCGGGATCTGGGCCGTGCAGCGCGACGGCTCGAACCCAGTTCCAATCGTGAAGAACGGCTGGGCACCGGATTGCCCGTGAGTGCTAGCGAGGCGCACACAGGAGCCCGGGAGATTCGATGCAACCACAGGTTCGGAATCCTTTCAAGTCTCACGGTCGGCTCGCGCGATGGAGTCTCCAGAGGCAGGGTGTCGGATGGGCCTAGACAAGAGAAAACCCCCAGGAGTGGTGTCCCGGAGGGTTCTCAGTAGCGGGGGCGGGATTTGAACCCGCGACATTCGGGTTATGAGCCCGATTGTGGGGGACCCCCTGACCTGGGGAAATACGCGAAACGTCTGCTCAGAGCGGGTTTTTGGTTCGTGTCATTTCGCGTCCCTACCCGTCCCATCGCACCCTCTCGCGCGATGGACGCGCGATGGACGAGTATCAAGGGCTCGGCGTCGTGGTGGTCGATGCCGAATCCGCACTGGCCAGCCGTGCTGTGACATGGACCGGATGCCCCGGTCGAGTCAACACGCCTCGCGG
>DATLEZ010000157.1:0-31732 GCA_035525055.1 Acidimicrobiia bacterium
GTCTATCAAGGTGCCTACTCGTTGGTCCCAGGTGTTGGCTCGGGCGGTTCTTTGCAGTCTTGCAACGAATGAGGGGTCGCGGTCCAGCGCAACACCGTCCACAAGGAGCTTGATCCACTCTTCAGGGTCGTGAGCAATCAGGACGTTCTCGTAGTGCTGGGATTCTCGCATCGCCGTGGTTACCACCGGTTTGCCGCCCGCCATGTATTCGAAGAGCTTCAACGGCGACACGCTGTGAGTGACGTCGTTCACCTTGAAGGGGATCGTCGCCACCGAGAAGTGGTGGAGGTAACCCGGGAGCACGTCGTAGCCCTTCGGTCCCAGCCACCACACGTTCTCCCTCTTGAAAACGGCGGCCTCGTCCATGGTCTTGTCGTAATTGGGGCCGATGAATACGAACGAGTAGTCACCGAGACGCGAAGCTGCGTAGTCGAGGAGGTCGTAGTCGACCCACTCGGCGATGGCGCCGTAGTAACCGACGATCGGCCGGCCCCGCTTCACGATCCGTCCCAAATCTGGCGGCACCGGCCCCAGGCGGTACCCGGCAAAGTGCTCAAAGGTCACACCGTTGGGACACAGGATCGTGTCGGGTCTCGCTGGCAGCATTTCCACATGGAGATCGCGGGCGCTGGCTGCCACCACCTCAGCATCCCGGGCGGCCTCGTCGAACCAGGCGCTCAGTTGTGCGATCGGAAACGATGATGCGAACACGTCGAGATGATCGATGTGCTCGAAGATCGTCGTCGGGTTCGAGAGGTACTTTCGGAATTCGAAGTTGTAGACGTAGGAGATCATCAGGGGATTGGGCACTCGTTCGAGAATCGGCAGAAGATTGAGCGGTAGACCGGTGAGGCACAACCGGTCATCCTCGTAGCGAAATCCTCTCACTTCTTCGGGTCCGCCCCAGTCGACCCCGAAGAAAGTCAGGTATCCCATCCGTGAGAACGCCCGGGCCATCTGTTGCGGTCGCTGGAACAGTTGTGCCGCCCATCCGATCGTGGGCGGGTAGATCACAATCCCCGCAGCGTCCTTGTGGGTGTCGAGAATCTCGTCGAGTTCTCTTTCGTATCGACGCCGAAACTCCGAATCGGCGTCAGCCTCAACGGGGTCCCGCTTCAACCGGTTGCGGATCGTCCACCAACTGTTGACAACCCGCATCGACCTGCTGCCGATGAGGTGGTCCCATTGCCCCTGAAGCCTGTCCCGATCCGCCTCGAGTTTCGTCACCCGTCCCGCCAGTACTTCCTGGTCCTGGAGCAGGGCGCCAATCTCCAGATGGCGTAGAGCCAGCAGCCCTGCTTCCCGCGCCACCGGATCATCGTCAGGCTGATGGCGCTCAAGAGCATCGGTAAGGACCTTGGCATTGAGACCGGCTCTATCCACCAATCCCACTGCATGAATTGTGCTGCGATATCGCGAGTCGGACATCGCCTCACCGACCTTCTCGGCCAGCGCCCCGACCTCGGCCAGGTCGAGTGTCATCGCGTCGGCGCCGAGAGCCTTCATGGTATTGACCACCTTGGGGTCGTATGCCAGGGCGACCACCGGCACTCCGGCGGCCGCGGCCATGATCACCGAGTGGAGCCGCATGCCGATGACGACGTCGGCCGCCGACTGCACGGCCATCTTGTCTTCGGGTGTGTAGGTGCCTCGAAGGATGGCGGCCTGCGAGCGCTGCTCCATGGCTGTCAGGACCCGCAGGGCAGCCGCCGGGTCGTTCTCGGCTCGATGGGGCGAAGTCTGGAAAGGGACGAAGACCACACGGGCATCGTGAGCCTCAACCAACCGGTCGAGTTGTTCGGCCAGACCGGTGACGTGGCCGTCGTCGGCCCAGGAGCGGATCCCGACCGCGATGAGCGTCTTTCCTTCCGGGATGTGCTCGTTGGCCAGGATCTCCAGTCCGACCTTTCGATCCGCTGTCATGCGAAACACCGGGTCGGCGGTCGCGGGCACGTCGTTGATCCCGAGTTCATCGAGGAGGCGCGATGACTCCTGGTCGCGCACTGCCGCGGCCGACGCTGCCGTAAAGGACACGGTCGTGAGCCTCTTGCCCTCCCCCGTCGACAGGGGGCCGACTCCAGCGCCGTAGATGGCCAGTGGCTTGTCGACCAGATGGCTCAACAGGGCGAATCCGGCCCAGTAGCTCATGCCGCCGTGGGCCGGGGTGAGGATTGCCGCCGGTTCAAACTCCTGCTGATCCTGGAAGAGCCCGCCTCCACCGAGGACCATCAGGTCCGACGACTGGGCATGTTCACGAAGCCCGCCGATGTCGGTCCAATGAACGGCATCGACATGATGATCGGCCGCGATCGACTCGACGTTGCCGGCCACCACCGTGATCAATGGTTTGTCGAAGACTTCGTTGAGGTCTCGAATCAGGACGGAGAGAATCGCCTCATCCCCCGAGTTCCCAAACCCGTAATAACCACATATGAGAACTCGTGGGCTCTTCATGAATGGATCGAAGGGTAGAGCGGAAGGTTTGCTCTATCCCGGTAAGAAGAAGACCAAGCCGGCTTCTCTCAACTGGTTCTGGACGTCGATCGTTGGGACGTCGCGCGGCTGCACTCCGGTGGCAACCGCCAGGCCGGCGATGGTGCCGGCCACCTGGCCGCCCCACATCTCTTCCGGCTGAGTCCTCATCGCCGCCGAGGCGACCCGGGAGACTCCGGCCGCTCGGGCCAGGCCGGGGAGGAAACCGTCGATCTGCGCCGGGATGAACACCCCGATCGGAACCTCGAACAACCCGTACCCGGAGACCTCGTCGGTGGGTAAGCACCCGTGGAAGTCGGGGAAATAGCCACCGAGCATGACGGCATCGTCGAAACGATGCCTCTCCCGAACGCTATCGGTCAGGTCGGCCGCACCGAGGTTGTATTCGGCGATGAGCCGTCGACCTTCTCGTATGTATGGGAACGGCGGGAGGTTCATCTCGAGTTCATCGGGAATGAGGTCATCCCACAAGAGTCGAGTCGTCCCGGCGTATCGGAGATCGTTGGCCACGCCCCAATCGGTCACTCCGAGTTCCCAGCGGAGATACCACAGGAATGCATACGTGACGTGGAGCGCCTTGCGGAATTCCTGCTCGCGAGCCGCCGGGTCTTCGATGGCAGCAATGCTCAGAGCCGAATCGTTGGCGTAGTTCACTCCGGTCCGAGTGTTGGGAGGGGCGTTGGGCAGATAGATGTCGGCGCGGCTGTCGAGCAAAGCGCGATAAGCGGTCTCGGTGGATAAGTCCCAGGGCAGTACCGTCGGTCCGGTGCCGGCTGGGTTCGAAATCACTACCTCGCTCCGGAAATGCTGCAGCCAATCATCGACCTCAGCCCCGTAGACCGATCGGAGTTGGTCGATTGCGTCCTCGGGCGGAATGAATTGGTTAGGTGCCGTCCCGAATGAATACCAACTGCGGATAGCCACCCAGGTGGTGTCTTGCACGCACCCGGCCGGATCTCCGATCTCGTATTGGAGGCCCTCGATCAATGGATATAGGTCCGAAAACTCGGTGGCGTCGATGACGATCCTCGCCTGGTATTTGACGCCCTCTGAATTCAGTCCGGTCACCGTCGTGCCCTCCTGGAGGACATCGGTGATTGGACCCGCCGGAACGACCGTGACACCGGCATTGGCCAGAAGGTTTCGGAAGAACTCGTCGACCGCGGTAGGTTCGGGGCAGAGCGGATCCTCGAGGAAGTAACAATCCCCGGTGCCGAGAACTCCGTACCAGAGGCGGATGAAGTCGACCAACTCCTTGTAGACCCCCGATCGACGGAGGACGTTTCGATTCCCGCCTTCGTCCATCGTGGATACTCCCGACGCTCCCGCCTGGCCGCCGAAGTAGCCGATCGGTGAGAGGAGCAGAGTTTCGGCGCCCAGACGAGCAGCTACGGCGGCGGCGGTGGCGCCGCCCATTCCATCTCCAACGACGATCACGTCGAAGACGGTCCGAGCCTCCGTGGTTGTGGTCGGACCTGCTGTCGTCGTAGTGGAGGTCGTGACCGGGCGGGTCGTGACAACCGATGTCGTCGTTGTCGTGGATGTGGTGATCGGAGGCTCTGAGATTGTCGTGGTTGGGGGAGTGGTCCCGCCACGAAAACCAAGGAACAGCGCAACCGCAAGCATGAATACACCGAGGCCTGCGGCCCCAAGCTGCCAGGGACGCGGCTTCATAGAGGTTGGTGGGGGTGCTTCTGCCACGGCGAAATCCTATGAAGCCCTCGTGTTCTAGGTGAGCTTCCGACCCTCCAGTAAAAAGGCTTCCAACCCGAAGGTGGTTTGAAGCACGGTGGCCGCCAACTCTCGCTCCTCGGGGATGGGCGACCCGGTAGCCGTGGCAAGCACACGGCCGAACCTTTTGCCGACCTCGTCAGCGCGTTCGGCAATGTTCCCGATGAGGTCTTGCGGCTTGTCGGGGAATTCTTCTTCGAGAGCGTGGAGCCGCATCCGGGTCTTGTCCCAACGCTGCGCCAGAAGAGCGACTGCTTCCTGATCGGCCGATGGTGCATTCAAGAGCCTCAGTGATACTCCGATGCGCGAGAACAACGCCAGGTAGTAGTCGACCGGTGCGTAGAAATACGTGTTGTATCCGTACTGATCCTCATAGAAGGCCCGGAACCATCGTTCGGCCTCGGTGTGGTCGAGCAGCGTTATGCCCGGAAGCTTGTAGTGGCCATCGCTCTCGATGTAGCGGATTGCCATCCCGTTGGGGATCTCGAGGAACAGCCGGCCCTTGGGTTTGAGGAGTCGGGCCAAGTTGCGGGCAGTGCTGTCGAGATCCTGTACGTGCTCGAGGACGTCATTGCAGAAAACGATGTCGAAGCTGCCGAGACGGTCGGGCAAGGTCGTATCGGTGATATCGGCAACCTCGAGCCGAGCTTCCACTTGATGGTCTGCCAGCAGAAGTCGGGCCAGATCGAGCAGCTTGGAATCGACATCGATACCCACCATCTCTTTGGCGCCAGCATGCGCGGCTGCCACCAGGAATCCGCCGTACGCCGATCCAACGTCCAGAACTCTTCTACCCCGAAAATTTCTCGGACCGCCCAACATCTCGATTGCCCGCCATCCGCGCTCCGCCGAAGTGAGGGTGAATTCGGCCCACATCTGCCTGGTCGGGTCGAGATCGACGATGTCCTCGACCTCGTAGGACGAGAGAACCTTCGATTGAAATGAGTTGCCGTGAGCAACCGGCGCACCGCTTGGCACCGGCGGTCCCAACCGGGCCCGCAGGGCCTCGGAGCGCCACCTCAACCCGTGAGCGATCCGGGCCGGATCGAGCCACTTCGAGCGACCTGGCATGTTTCGATGGTATCGGCTTCGGTCTGGCCACCGCTAGCCTCGCCAGGCTGACCACGATATAGGTTGAAGTGGCCCTTCCCGTCTACGACTCTGCCCAAGCGCGCCGACCTCTCATCACCGAACTCCAGAACCTGTGGAACTATCGCGGGCTCATCCGGTTGCTCGTCAGTCGGGAACTGACGGTTCGCTACAAGCGGTCGGCGTTGGGGGTCTGGTGGACCCTCCTAAATCCCCTGATCACCACCGCCATCATGTGGCTGGTCTTCGGCCAGATCTTCGGCGCACGTTTCGGTGACGCCGGCTCTGAGCCCTACGTCCTCTACCTCCTCGCCGGCGTCCTCTTCATGACGTTCTTCTCACAGGGTCTACTCGCCACCGGCGCCGCCATCACCGGATCGGCCTCGATCCTCACCAAGGTCTACGTACCCGCCGAGGTGTTCTCCTTTGCGACCTCGATCGCCGGCGGCGTCAATTTCCTCGTGAGCCTGATCCCGCTTGTGATCGTCCAGCTCATCACGGGCCAAGGTATTCCCTGGACGATCATCCTGGTTCCGATCCCAATCCTGGCGATGCTGGCACTGGTCACGGGGCTGGGGATGCTCATAGCCGCCGGTGCGGTCTTCTTCTACGACGTCCTTGAGTTGTCACGAGTGGGGGTCACCCTTCTCACCTACCTCACTCCCGTTTTCTATCCAATCGAGATCTACGGTCGGTTCCTGCCGATCGCCCAGCTCAATCCTTTGTTCTCTTTCTTGGAGGTATTTCGCTCACTCATGTATCGGGGTGAGATTCCACCGCTGTGGCAGTGGGCGATGCTGCTCGGGACGGCGCTGGTGGCACTGGCCCTCGGCGTATGGTTCTTCTCGCGCTCATGGAAGCGACTGGTGTCGTCTCTATGACCCAGGTGGTCCGATGAATACGGTCAATGGAAGTCAAACACTGATCGACGTCGAATCGGTGAGTCTGTCCTATCAGATGGCCCACGACCGGGCCGGCACTTTCAAAGAGTTCACGATGCAACTCTTGAAGCGCCAGGTTCGCACCGAGCAATTCTTCGCGTTGAGAGACGTCAGCTTCCAGGTCCAACGTGGCGAAGTGTTCTCATTGATCGGTGCCAACGGTGCCGGCAAGACAACACTGATGAAGATCGTCGCCCGCGTGCTTCCGCCCTCCAGTGGCCGGGTGGTCGTACGAGGAGTGGTGGCGCCGATGATCGCTCTCGGGGCCGGCTTCAACCCGGAGATGGCCGGGTTCGAGAACATTGTGCTGTTTGGCACACTGCTTGGCCGCGATTCGAACGAGATGCGTGAACGTGCTCCGGCAATCGCCGAGTGGGCCGAACTAACCGAGTTCCTCGATGTGCCGATCAGGTCGTACTCATCGGGCATGCTCGCCCGCCTCGGATTCGCGGTGGCGGCCGACGTCGATCCCGACGTCCTGGTGGTTGACGAGGTGCTGGCCGTAGGTGACGAATCCTTCCAGCGGAAGTCGGCAGCCCGGATGCAGACCCTTATGAATGGGGGAACTGCCGTCCTATTGGTCTCCCACGATCTGCACCACGTGGAGACCCTTTCCCACCGGGTGCTATGGCTGGATCATGGGCATGTGCGGATGCTCGGCGACCCTAAAGAGGTGGTCGAGGCCTATCGGGCCTCGGTTTAGGGGGTGTCTAGTCATGGAGATTGAGCGTTCTTTGTCCCTTGACTGCTGGGAAATCGCGATATTCATCCAAGAGGCGGGGAACTATGCCACGACGGGTGACGTTATTGCTTGTGGATGACATTTCGGGGCCTGGCGCGTGCGCCAAACTCCCGAAGCGATGACATCTCTCTGGTATCTTTCCAGGGACCAAGGACCGTTCGAACGATCCGGGAGGGGTAGACGCGGAGGGAAGGAAGCCAAGACAGCCATGTTTTTGGCTGCCGCACCTTGTGACTACCCCGGACCTGCCGGCTCGGGGGAGCAAGGCGGGTACCAGTTCCGGACCGTCATGTGTTCTAAAGTTCCCCGTCGTTTGGATGGAACATCCACGAGAAAAAGAAAGGAAGGGAGGGTCTAGTGCCAAAACAGGTACTTACCCGGCGGCGTTCACTCGTTGCCAAGCTGACCGTCCTCGCCGTGATCGCCAGCTTGCTGGCAGTCGCGGTACCGGCCAGCGCGGCAATCGATACGTCCGCTTCATGCCCTAGCACAATTCCTAGCTCCGGATTCACCGACATCGGTGGGTACGATGCGACCACGCAGCTGGCGATCAACTGCTTGGTGCACTATGGGATTACGCAGGGAACCAGCGCCACCACGTTCAGCCCCACGCTGTCGGTGAGCCGCTGGCAGATGGCGTTGTTCTTGACCCGTCAAGCGGTGGACCACGGTCTAACGCTCGGTGACGGATCGAGCCAGGGCTTCACCGATATTGGTGGATTCGACGCTGCAACGCAGCTGGCGATCAACCAA
This sequence comes from Acidimicrobiia bacterium, assembly GCA_035525055.1. Classification (GTDB taxonomy): domain Bacteria; phylum Actinomycetota; class Acidimicrobiia; order Spongiisociales; family ZC4RG35; genus DATEEG01. The sequence goes on from DATLEZ010000157.1 coordinate 7,750, forward strand.
TTGGCGCAGCTTGACATCACTCAAGGCACCTCGGCCACCACGTTCGAACCAAACCTGGTCGTTTCGCGTTGGCAGATGGCGTTGTTCTTGACCCGTCTTGCGGATGCCGCAGGGGTAACTTTGCCATCGGGCGCACCCCAGGGCTTCCTCGACATCGCCACATTGAGTGTTGAGGCGCAGTTGGCGATCAACCAGGCCCATCAGCTTGGTATCGCTGATGGCTTCTCCGCCACTGTGTACTCACCCTTCACGGACACACTGCGCTGGCAGATGGCCTTGTTCCTCACCAGGACCTTGGCTGTCGACGGCGTTCTGCCGACAGGGCTTGGTTTCACGATCATTCCTCCAGCCCCTGACCTTGTCAACGACGTAATCACGTACGACAACAATGGGGTCAGCGCAACAGTCGACTACACCGGAGGCACCAGCTTCACGGTGGACGGTGTTGCGTCCTCGATCGGCGTGTTTGAGGCGAACCTCTCGGTCGGCGACAAGATCGCCTTCACGGGAACATCGTTCGCGCTGACCAACGTGACGGTTTCGTCTGGCTTGGTCAACGACGTCAAGATTGCCGGGAACACGTTCGACATTGTCCTGAGCACCGGACCTACCGTAAATAACGACATCAACTACACGACCGCGGGTGTGGTCCAATGGACTGTCGGCGGAACTCAGGTCACTGAGATAACGTTTGAGTCGCACCTGAGCAATGGCGATACGATTGCCATTACAGGTCCAGCGACCGGAACGGTCGCCAACCCAAGGGTCTTTGGCTTGACCAACGGGACGGCAACCGGGACGATCACAGCTGTGGATCTACCCGCGGCGAATGACTTCAGCATAAAGACTGCTGCTGGCGCAACCCTCGGGGTCAACAACCTCGCTGTGCCGGCCGGTGACGCCTTGGTGCTGACTGTGGATGGGTCTGCGGTAACGCAGGCGAATTTCGACCTTGCTACGACCAACGGTGACACCATCAGTTACTCGCGTGCAGCCGGAATCGTCACTGCGGCCCTTACCGACGCGGCCCCGGCGGCCGTCACAGCAGAAGCTGTTGACGACTATGTCCTTCCCAACTTCAACGTCGTCGTGGGTACGGCAGTGGTTCAACTGCAAACGAACGACGACGTCCCGGGAGCGACCGCCGGAGCAGCTTGGGGTGAGATCGTCGTTAACGGTATCTCGGATACCGAGGCTAACTTCATCGCAGCTTTGTCACCAGGAGACGTGATCACGTACCGTGTTGCGGATGCCGCAACCTCCACGACCTCACGGTTGACCTTGGTCGATGCGGCTTACTCGGGTACCGCCTCGGCGTACGACACCGTAACCGACACATTGGCAGTATTCTCAAGCGGGGCCTCCGGTCCGCAGCTTGAGGTTGTCCAATTTGCCGTTGTCGATGCTGACCTGAAACTGACACTTGGCACCGGTGGTGTCCTCAGGTACACGGTCGGCGGTGCGACTGCAACGCAGGCGCAATTCGAGGCAGCCGTTAACTTCGGCTTCGCGAACGCTGTAGGCACCGTCTCGGTCTCCAAGGTTGGAGTCGACATCGTGTGGAACGCCACAACCAGCTGACCTGATCTCAAGGTCAACGAGATTGAGAGCCCCGGCTTCGGCCGGGGCTCTCTCTATTTGCCGCCGAGCATCTCGTGAAGACCTCTGATCGGGAACTTCCAGGACTCGGGTTACGTCTTCTGATAGCGTGAGTGAGAGGGAGGCTGTCTGATGTCTATTCCCCGCCACCGGTCGATCTATGTGGTTCTGGTTGTCCTGGCGATGTGTATTCCCGCCGTGCCCGCCATGGCGTTGGTGAGCGAGGCCTGCCCTACCACCGTGCCTTCCAAGGGCTTTACCGACCTGGGGGGTCAGACCGCCGACACCGTTGATGCCATTGATTGCGTCGCCCACTTTGGGATCGCTCAGGGAACGTCGGCCACAACCTTTAGCCCCAACACTTCGGTTTTGCGCTGGCAGATGGCGCTATTCCTGGTCCGGTCGGTGGCAGTACTTGGTCAAACTCTCCCTAGCGGCGCCAGCCAAGGCTTTATTGACATCGGTGGGTTTGACACAGCTACCCAGACGGCGATCAATCAGCTCAAGCAGATGAACATCACCACCGGGACCAGCAACAACACCTTCGGTCCTGACGGCACCGTTCCTCGCTGGCAGATGGCGCTTTTCCTGACCCGATTACTGGTCAACGTCGGTGTGACGTTGACGAGCGGGGCCGGTCAGGGGTTCACCGACATTTCCGGCTTTGACGCCGCCACCCAGGCTGCCATCAACCAGCTTCGACAGCTAGGGATATCGCTGGGGACGAGCAACACGACCTTCGCTCCCAACGTCGAGGTTCCCCGGTGGCAGATGGCACTGTTCCTGGCCAGAAGTGTCGATAGTGCTGGCGGCGCTCCCTACCGGATCACGCTCGGGCTCTCATCGGCTTTCGCCCAAACTTCTGACACCGTCGTGCTCACCATCACGGTGAGGAATCCGAACGGCACGGTTGCTCCCGGTCGCCGGGTCGATGTCTTTGCCGCTTCCTCGATCAACAACAACGGTCGCTGTGTGCTTGACGCCGACACTGACATCGGTAGCGGTGACGAGGGAACCGGAACCAACTGCGTTCTTGATAACAACGATCCGGTGACCAACAGCAGCGGAGTCATCACCCTCAATCTGACCCACAGTTCCAATCAGGAGACCGTCACGATTTACGCCTGGACGGGCGAGACGGGCGAGACCTTCGATCTCCAGGACGTCCACGGCGAGGCCTCCGTCCAACTCACTTGGGGACCGCCTCCTACCGGACTCGAACTGCCAGCCAACACGCTGGCCCGTTACGGAGGTCCGGGCTCGATCACCGCCCAACTGATTGGGGCGGGCGGGGTCGACATTCCAATGCCCAACCAGGCGATTCGATTCATCGTGCGGCGCGGAGGCGTCACGATTCTCAGCCAGACGGTTCAGACCATCGCTGACGGGAGCGCCACGCTCACCTACACAGGCCCTGCTGATCCCTCGGCTGGTGACGATCCGGTCACGACGGATGTGGTCACCGCCTTCTGGGATCGAGATAACGACAACGTCGATGACGGTGCCTCGGAGTTTGACGACACCGGCAACATGAATTGGGACGACGACCTCCCGCTCGCCACCACCGCCGTGCTGAGTCAGACAGAGGTCAGCACACTGCTCGGAAGCTTCACGACCATCACCATCACCGTCCGAAACAAGTTCGGGCAGGGAATCAGCGGCGCCGAGGTCAACTTCGACTCGGCCTCGCCCAACTCGGGCACAACCAACGCATCGGGTGTGGCTACGTTCTCCTACACGGTGGCCGCCGGTGACGGCCCAGATGTGATCGATGCCGAGGTCGACCTGAACGGAGACGGTGACACCAACGACCCTGGCGATCTCGACTTCGGTGACGTCGCCAATCTCACCCACTATTGGGTGCAGGCAGCCGGCACCCTGTCGGGGAACACGGAGTTCGATGTGATTGCCTTCAACAGCAGTGCCAACACCATCGACGTGGTCGAGATAGGCGCCTCCAACTACTACAGGCTGAGCTACGACTCGAATGATCATTTCAACGTCAATGGAGACATCGATGAGAGCCTCACACAATTCGAGGCGGCGATGGCGGGTCTTACTCTGCCCGACCTCGACGGCGTCGGCGGCACGGAGTTGGTGACGAATCCCTACTCCACCCCCGCCAGCGCAGGCAGCCTCTTCCTGTTGGAGACGAGCTAGCCGCCACCTACGACGCGATCCGAAGGATCTGGCTACGATCCCGTGGCCTTTGGCCTCTTTCGTTTGCTTCTATTACGGCGCCACCGGCAGTACCTGGCTGCTGGAAACGCTGAACTCGTCTCCCCAGGTTTGGGTTCCCGGGTTCGAGCCGGTCGAGCCGTGGGCCTGGGGCGCTGACGACAAGACCAAGGTGGAGTGGATCCGCACGGCGCTCAATCCTCCGGTCGGCGACACCCAGGGCCTCGATGCGTGGTGGGAGTTGCTGCGTTCATCGCCGCAGGTCACGGGGTCTTACCTGCCCAGCCTGACCTCCGTCGGATTCAAGGTCTCCACCACTGCCCTGGATCAAACCGATGACCTCCTCGATGTGTTCGCGGATCTTCGGACCCCGCTGATCTTCTTGATGCGGCGGAACCGGATCAAACATGCCCTGTCGCTTTACCGCTATGAAGAGGAAAAAAAGAGCCAGTTCCTGCTGGACGGCATGCAGCCTCCCACCAGGCTCAAGTTCAGGCGTTTCGATGAGTGGCTTGACCGCTCCGTCTGGCTAGACCAACAGATGTCCGGTTTTCGAACCGTTTGCACTGAGCGGCTCGGACCGGACCAGATAACCACCGTCGCGTACGAAGATCTGGTGTCAGAGCAGGGGAAGGAGGAGACGATTTCCCATCTCTGCTCTTTTCTGGGCATTGACCGGGCCGGACTGCAACCCAGCAGTGTGGCCAAAGCCACCCCCGATGATCTCCAGGATGCAGTGATCAACTTCCGCCGCCTCGTCCGCCGCTACCGCAGTACCCCGTTCGGGGTCCACCTCACGTCCTGAAACCCGTTCTTGTGACGGTTGACCCACCGCCACGGTGGTCAACCGTCACAAGAAGGGGTTACAGCCGCTCCGCCAGAGCGTCGAGGGACTTCTGGGAGGCAGTTCCATCCCCGTAGGGAGTCGGGATGTCCTCTAGGTGGAACCAGCCTTCGTCGATCATGCGCCTTGCTTCGGCGCCGATGGCCGGGCCGGCCGACACCCGGGTGGCGAAGGTGCCCATCACTTCGGGGCGCTCGGTTGAGTTCCTGACCACGACCACGGGGCGCTTGACGATCGAGGCTTCTTCGGCGATGCCGCCGGAGTCGGAGACCATCACTGCCGACTCGGCTTCGAGCGCCAGGAACTCTCTGTACCCGATCGGCTCCTCGACCCGGATCTTGGCGAGGAGGTGGTTGAGGCCAAAAGCCGACGCTGTCGCCACCGACCGCGGGTGGAGAGGGAGCAGCACCGGGATCGACAGGGTGGCGAGTTCGTGGAGGATGGCGGTGAATCGTTCCTTGTCGTCGACGTTCTCGGGACGGTGAAAGGTGGATAGGGCGTACTTGCCTGCGGTCAGTTCGTACTTGTCGAGGATGTGAGCCCGCTCCTCGGGGGGCGGCATCAGATGCTGCACTGCTTCGACGATCGTGTTGCCGGTGAGGGCTATGCGGTCAGGGGGGATTCCCTCCCGCAACAGGTTGTCGACGCTCGCCTCGGTCGGAGCACAGCTCAGGTCGCTCAGATGGTCGGTGATGACCCGGTTGTGCTCCTCAGGCATGGCGCGGTCGTGGCTGCGCAGACCGCCTTCGATGTGGCAGAGGAAGATGTTGCGGGCGTTGGCGGCCAGGGCTCCGGCCGCGACGGCGTTGGTGTCGCCCTGAACCAGGACCGCCCGCGGGGTGTCTTCGGCGAAGTAAGCGTCGAGAGCCTTGACGCCTTCTCCGATCTGATGGCCCCGGGAGGTGCCACCAACCTGGAGGAAGTGGTCGGGGGGCGGCAATTCCATCTCCCGGAAGAAGGTCTCGGAGAGGTTGGGGTCGTAGTGCTGGCCGGTGTGAATGATCCGGGCCGCATCACCCAGCATCCTGATGATGTGGGCGAGCTTGACGATCTCGGGCCTGGTGCCGAGGACGACCGCGATTGACTTGGGATTGAAAGTGATTTGACCGGTCATGCGACTCGACATTTGATCGTCCAACTTCCTTATCCCGATGTCAACTCGGGCCCAACGCTTCCAACCGGTTAGCCGCCTATGACTCACACTGACGATCGCCCTATCCGCCGACATAGGAAGCACTCTCATCTTTGCATAGGGGCATTCCCCTATAGCGCCCAAAAGGCGATCGTCGAACAATTGCCTGGTCGCAAGAAAGGAGAAAACATGCGGCGCATTGTGATTGTCGTGGCGTTGTTCGGTGTTGTCTTGGGGGCAACAGGGCCGGCCCGTGCGGCCAGCCCCGAAGGTCCGGTCTACCTGGCTCTGGGAGATTCCCAGGCTTTCGGTGTCGGCACCCCGCGAGAGGACAAGCTCGGCTACGTTCCGTTTCTCAGCAGGTGGGCGCATGCCACTGATTGCAGGGATGGATCGCCCGAGGCCTGCCCGCTATTGGAACTGGTCAACCTCAGCGTTCCCGGAGCTACCTCTGCAACCCTGATCGCGGGCCAGTTGCCGGCGGCGATTGGGCTTATCACCGACCGTCGGACGGACGGGGATCCCGGTAACGACGTGGTGCTTATCACGGTGACGATCGGCGGTAACGACCTGTTCAACCCGGTGATCGCTAACTGCTCGGGTGGTCCCACACCTACCTGTGTCCAGACTATCCAGAGCCTGTTCACGACCTACGTCGCGAACCTGGGAGTGATTTTGGGCAGTTTGAGGTCGGTCGCCGGGCCTGACGCCGAGATCATTATCACAACCTATGACAACCCGTTGGGCGCTTGTCATCTGGCGGCGCTCGAGCCACTTGCCGATGTCGTGCTCGAGGGTGGTGCTGGCATTGCGGTCGGATTTAACGACCTCATCAAGGCGGTGGCCGCCGCCACGGCCGTCGAGGTCGCCGACACGTTTGGGCAGCTCGATCCACAGGACTGGGTCGGCGGAACAGACTGCTTGCACCCCGACATCAGCGGTTACCAAAAGATCGCATCGATCATCCGTGACGTGATCGACGAATAGCGACCCATGCGACAATGATGAGGGGCCCTTTACGGCCCCTCATCGCCGTCGAGACATCGATGAGACCCCAAAGTCCCAGCCGTCCGATCGTGGAGAAAACCCGCGCCGACTCCTTGTCGAAACGAGGCAATCTCACATCTCGTCCGTACCGCACTCCCGGGTCCAAGCGCAATAGCCTGGGAGGGTGAGACCCGCGGACGAGAGCCTGGGGCGTGTCCCACCCGTCGACGCCACGCTGACTTGGGTAGTTCTCATGATGCGGTTGCTTGGCTGGGTGTGGATGCTGGCGTTGGCATCGACAGTCCTTATCCAGGACCTTGCGGCTGAAACGCGGGAACCGGACACGTCGTTGCTCGTGTCAGCCATGGTCGTCGCCACGGTGGGCACGGGAACAATGGTGCTCGCCAGCCGACGCGGCTTTCTCAACTCGAGGTCGTATGTGGCTCTCGACGGTGTGCTAACTCTCTTCCTCCTCTCGGCCGGATGGCTGGCCGGGGCCCCTGACTTCGTAGCCGGTGGCTATCCCATGTCGTGGCTTTTTCTCGTTGCCTATGCCACGACATTGCGGGGAGCGTTGGTGGCGGCGCTTTTGCTGACGGCCGCCTTCGCCTGGCTTCACCTGGCGATGGATTTGGAGATGGTCCGCGTCGTGGGCAGCATCCAGTTTCTCGTCGTGAGTCTGGTGGCTGGCTGGGCGTTCGATGCCCTGCGACAGCGCGAGTACCTGCGCCTCAAGGCCGAGGCAGATCGTCGCCAGGCAGAGCTCCTCCTCGCCGATCAGCGCGAAAACGCGGCTCGGCTGGAGGAGAGATCCCACATCGCCAACCGGCTCCACGATTCTGTGCTTCAAACCCTGAAGTTGATCATGTCTAACTCAGGCGACGCAGGTGAGGTTCGCTATTTGGCTCGTGTGCAGGAGCGCGAGCTGCGACGCACGATCAACGAGTACCAGTCCCCTCATCACGACGGCTTCCGGGCCCGCCTGCTTGACGCCAGGGCGGAGGTGGAGGACAGCTACCGGGTTGAGATCGAGCAGGTGATCAGGGGCGACGTCGAGATGTCCATGCCCCTCTCTTCGCTGGTGGCGGCGGCGCACGAGGCCATGACCAACGCGGCCCGACATTCGGGGACGTCCGAAATCGATCTCTACGCCGAGGTACTCCACGACGGAGTCCAGGTCAACGTTCGCGACCGGGGGTCGGGTTTCGACTCTCGAAATCGGATGACAGGGGGAATTGCTCATTCCATCATCGCCCGTGTCGAAGGAGCCGGAGGAACCGCCTCGGTCAAGTCGGCACCGGGCTTCGGCACGGAGGTGTCCCTATTCATGCCACGAGGATGAGCGAGATCCATAAGCCGCGCGTTTTCATCGTCGATGACCATCCTCTGATGCTGTACGGCATCAAGAAAGCCCTCGAAGATCGATACGACGTTGTCGGCTCTGCGTCCGAAGCGGCTGCAGCTATCGACATGATTCTCGATAGGGAACCAGACCTTGTCCTATTGGACGTGCATTTCGATGGTGGCGGCGGGTCTGCGGTAATCGATGGAGTCAAACGTCACAACGCCGAGATCAAGTTCTTGGCGTACACCGTCTCGACGTCAGCCGAGGACGTCGTCCGCATGTTTCGCGCCGGCGTCGACGGATACGTCGTCAAGCAAGCCGACGAGTTCGAGCTGGCAGACAAGATCGACCAGGTGCTTGCCGGTGGCCGACCGGTCTCCCGGTATGTGGCCAACTATCTGATGCAGATCGACGATGTGGCATCGGCCCATTCCGAACTGGAGTCGCTCACACCGAAGGAAAGGGAAGTCATGAACCTCATTGCTCGCGGGTACAAATACCGGGAGGTGGCCGGAGAATTGAACATCAGTGTCAAGACTCTGGAAACTCACATGAAGCACATTTTTGACAAGCTCGGAGTCGCCAGCCGCCATGAGGTCACCAGGCTGGCATTCGAAACCGGCTTCATCGACCCCGGACGCTCGCCCTAGGCAAATGGCCGCCGAAGTTGATCATGACCCCCGTTGAGTAGGGGAGAAGCCTGGCTCTGGTTGGCCAGGGAGGTCCCCTAGGGGCAAGTCCTGATAGTCGAAACCGGGGCCCTGCGTCATCTTGGCGGCATGACCTACGTCAGCCAAACACCCACGACGAGTGCCCGGGCTAGGCAGGATGCCACCAGGGACAGCAAGTCGGCTCGCGGGTCGTCCACGTTCGTTGCAGGCTCGAGCGTCCTCGCCGCCAAGGAATGCTCAGGCGGATACAACCTCCCGTCTTGCACCAGAACTCCAAGGCTTCGGGGCCTAACCCGCGTTCCAAAACGCATCACGCTATTCGGCTTCATCGTCATACTTGCGAGCGGCATCGGCCACCTTTGGCGTCATCCAGTGGGGGACTCAGGGGAGTCGACTCAAATCGTCACCAGCTTGGTCGAGGGACGGGCGACTCTTGAACTCGTGCCGGAAAGCTTTAAGGACGAACTTGGATACAGGCCGGTCTGGGCGGAAGGCACATTGGTCCATCCCCGAGGGGCATGCTCGACGCCTGGAGGAGTCGGTCCCGACTCCTTCGAAACGGCGTGCCGGGTGCACGACTTCGGTTACGACATTTTGCGGTATGCCGAGCGCCGAGGAACTCGGCTCGGGCCATGGGCCCGCTTCGACCTCGATCGGCACCTTTACGGGGATCTGTTGAGAGTCTGCGACACGGCGACCTGCGGCGCAACGGCCACCCTTTACTACGCGGCCGTGACTCTCAACTCCCTCCGTCAGGGTTACGTGGCTCCGACGGATGAACCGACCGTCCCGTGGGCTGCTGCAGCCGTCGGAGTGGTCGGTCTAGCAACCGCACCCATCGAGAGACTCAAATGGAAGCGGCCAACGATCGATGCACTAAGTTGTCGCGCCTCGACCTCGAGATCTCACTCAGGATCAGACGGCTCCATCAGTCCGCTCCCTGGTTACGTCAACACGGTGACTTGCTGCCGGTCTGTGGCTCAGGCCCGGTTCTCCGCCTGTTGCCTTGGCGGGGGCCTGGCGCCCTTCCGCTTAACCTCACCACATGCTACGGGGTCTCCTGTGGTTGGCACAGATACTTCTGGCCGCCCTCATTGTGTACAACCTCGCGGTCGCCCTTGCCGGCTGGCGGCAGCCCAAGATCGCCGTCGCGGGACCTCGCGAGCGGCGGTTTCGGATCGCCGTCCCGGCACACAACGAGGAGGCTGTGATCGCCAGCCTGATCGGCGACCTTAGAAACCAGTCCTACCGACCGGACCTTTTCACGGTCTCGGTGCTGGCCGATCGCTGCACTGACCAAACGGCCGCCAAGGCCCGGGCGGCAGGCGCCCAGGTTTTGGAGCGGACCGATGGCCCCGATGGCAAAGGGGCGGTCCTCCGCTGGTTTCTGGAGGCTCAGCCCCTGGCCGCCGAGGAGGCCCTGGTGGTGGTCGACGCCGACAACCGGGTGCCGGTCGAGTTTCTCCAGCGACTCTCCGATGAGATCGATGACGGCGGTCAGGTCCTCCAGGCCTACCTCGACGTCTCCAACCAGGATGCGTCGCCCATCGCCACTGCCTCGGCCCTCTCCTACTGGGCCTCCAACAGGATGGTGCAGTTGGCCCGTCGCAATCTGGGATGGACGGCCGACCTCGGGGGAACCGGAATGTGCATCACCGAAACCGCTTTGGCTGTTGCCGGTGGTTTTGGCGATTCATTGGTGGAGGATCAGGAGCTCGGAGTGCGGCTATTCCTGGCCGGGCACCAAGTGCGATGGCTTCACGACGTGCGCATCAGCGACGAAAAGCCGGCCGGGGCTGGAGTCGCAATCCGGCAGCGATCCCGATGGGTGGCGGGTCGACGCCATGTTGCCAGGGTCTACCTCGGAAGACTGTTGAGACGCCGAAGCCCGGCCTCGTGGGACCTAGCCCTCCGTTTGATCCAGCCGTCGAGGATGGGCGTAGCGCTGCTGAGCGCCCTCCTGGCGCTGGCATCAGGCCTAGCGGCTCCCCTGTGGCCCTGGTGGCTCTGGGCAGCGATCGCTTTGGTCCAGATTCTGGCGCCCATTCCGTTCCTGCTGCGTGATCACGTGCCGGGTAGATACGTGCTGCGCTACCCATTATTGGTCCTCCTGCCATTGATGAAGCTGCCTGCTCGTCTTCTGCCCGCCCGAGGCTGGTACCACACCCCCCACGAGGGTGACCGTTAGACCTTGAGGATCGTCAAGCCGTGAGCCGCTCTTTGATCAGTTCGGCGGCAGGCCGAGGATGGTCGAAGGTCAGACGCCAGATCTCAGATTTCTCAGCCAGTCGGCAGGCAAGGCGATAGGCGGCTTCTGGCCGGAGGTAGTGGTTGAAGGAATGGCCGAGGAGGGCCGACACGATTTCGACCGACGGCAGACGGGTCAGGGTCGGCTTGTGGGTTCCCCGCGAAAGCACGATCACATGCCTCAGTTCGCTGTCTTCACGTCCGATGGATCCACCCAACTCCGCCGCGGTCATCGCGACTTCTTCACCATCACTTCCGGGCCATTGAACGCTGCCAAGACCAAGGAGTCTTCGGGTATGGGCGGAGAGCGAGAGCGGCTTTGGATAAGGGACAACGCAGCCCTTCTCGGTCAGGATCAGAGCCTCGTCTGACAGGTAGTCCAGTCCCGCCAGGATGCTCGCGGCCGTCAAGGTTGACTTGCCGGCACCGGAAGGCGCCGGGAACGCCACCACGCCTGAGGGGCTGGCAACCACTCCGGCATGGATCGCCAATTGCCTGAGACCTGCAACTGCCGTCGTGTTGATCTCGGTTAGGGCCCGTGTGACCATGTCGAGGACGGAATGGCTTTCAGCCAGGGTTCGGCCATCACTCATGATCCGAAAGCCCGATCCTGGCGATCCCGAGATGGAAAGAGACAGGCTGGCCGCGTCTCCGCTCCTCGCCGCGTCCTTGAAAGGAGCGAACAATCGATCGAAGTGTGCCCCGATCTCGGTCGACGCCTCGATCTCGACTCGGGTTCCCAGTACCGAGTAGCGGTACGTGGTACTCAGCGGACCTGTTCCTGATCGAATCCGGCTTCTGACAGGAACCCTTGATCGGTCAGATCATCGACAACCTTGGCCACCTCATCGGCGATGGCAGCTTCGGCAATTCCATATGCCCTGGCCAGGGTCGAGACCGCCTCATCGATCGTGAGATCACCGTCGCACAGGCGCCACACGTCACTGGCTGTGGCGTTGAGGACTGCCACCGTTTCTGAGGCCGGGTGGTACAAACTCAAATCGCCGCCGACCTCAGTCTCCAGCACGCTGCGCGCTCGCGTTCCAATTCGCCGTCCAGTCACGGGCAAAGTATATGAGCAAAGCCACTTCCGCCGGGCTCAGGTTCGGTTATCCTGAGTGGCTGGGGCCGATAGGGAGCAGGGAGGCAGGCATGTCAGTCGATGATCCAAACGGATCTGTTCAAGCACCGGAGTCGGATACGTCCGGTCTCACGAGGCGGGAAGCCTTGCGTCGCGGGGTGGCTTTCAGTGGTCTGATCTGGGTGCCGCCCGTGGTCACCTCGATGCAACTGGTTCCGGGAACCGCCCAGGACACAAGTCCTCCCCCCAGCACCACAACCACCTCGACGAGTTCGACCACCACGAGCACCAGTACGACGACCACCACCATCCCGGTTGAGGGCGATATCTCCTTCATAGGTTTTCAAGTGTCCTGTGGTGACGGGACCGCAGCGATGGGCTACACCCTCAAGTACGAAGGGTGTGTCGGTGATGACTGCTTTGAAAGTGATCCCGGCAAATTTCCCGACTGCGATGGGTTTATGGTCTCCGGTGACAAGGCAGACGGCGACGATCTGGGTTTCACTGTCGAGGGCCCCAACGAAGCCAACTGCGTGACCGTGCACGTGCCGGAAGGCTGCTTCGTGTCGGCATCCTTTGTCAAGTACGGGAGTGCGAGCGAGGACACCGGCTGTTGCCAACCCGGCCCAACTGGCAGCGGGGCCGTGCTCGTCTGTCCTCCAACCTGCTAGGCGACAACGCCTCCTCAGATTCGAAGATCGGGCCGGTCGCACGCCGGCCGGACCTCTTAACCTGGGAGTCGGAACAAGAGCGACTCCTCTACGACCCGGCGAGCGGTCGCGCCCATTGGCTGAATGCCACCGCCGCGGTCATATGGGAGCTTGCCGACGGCGTTGTCTCCGCCGGGCAGTTGGCCGAGATGGTCGGCGAGATCTTCGGCCTGGGGTCAGGCGAAGCCAGAGCCGGGGTTGAGGCGGTTGTCAACGACCTTTCGGTTCAGGGCCTGCTGGGGGAGGCGCGCGAGCCACCGATAGCCGGCAACCAGATTCCATCCGACCTCTCAACGAGCGAAGTTCCCGTGGGGCCGCGGTTTTTGGGCGTCCCCCCTAACCAGTGAATGGCTCGGCTCGACCGCCTAGTTTGGGCGGCGCAACACACCTTCTCCCTCGGCCCGTTCCACCTTGGGGTGCGGTCTTCCGATAGTGACCTGGCGTCGGCGATGGCAAGGTCTCTCTCTGCTCGCCTTGTTCCCGATGTGATTGCGCCTGCCAATTACTCGATCCTCCTTCCGGAGGGCAAGCAGGCGGGCGTTTTGTACCGGGGGTACCAATCGATGGTTCGTACCAGCGACACCACCCGGCTGGTTTGGGCGACGATGCGTCACCTTGCCTCCCATGTCGAAGAGCCTTCCGAACTCGCGCTCGGCCTTGATGCTGTCGTGAGGGGAGACCAGGCGGTTCTGGCGCCACGCGGAATCGCAACCATGCCGCGGCTCCTGTCCAAAGGCATGCAAGAGAAGGGATACCAGTTTCTCGACGCGCCATGGATCGATCTGAGTCTCGAGCGAGGTGAGTTGCGCGTTGCCGAGCCCGGTCTCGGCTGGGATCCCGAGCCAATGAGAGACTGGATGTATGGCGATCCTCAATTTCAGTCGGTTAAGCCCGGCGTCTACCGGCTTGCCGGGGTGGTTTTGGAAGCCCCTCGATCAACACTCCCGCGGTCAAGTCTGTTCTGGGTGCCTCAAACGCTTCGTCGGGCGCGCAATCTCAAGTCTTATGGGCCCCAACGAGCCATCGACGGGCTGCTGAATCTGCTCGATCGTGTTCCCGTGCGCGCGGCCGGAGGCGGGATCAGAGAATTGGCGGCTGCCGTAACCGGTTCACTTGATGGCCTCGACGACTGACTGGCGACCACGGCGATCGGTTTCATTGCTCCTGACCGAACTGGCGGCGGGCAGGCCCTTCACGGTTCCAGACCACGTCGGGCCCGAAGTGGTTGCACTGGCCGGACGGCACGGCCTCCTGGGGATCATGGCCAAGTCCGGCGACGCACAATTAGAGGCTGCCGCCCGACTGCCTTACTTGCGACTGCTGGCTCGACAGCGAGTCATGATGAATCACCTGCCGCGGTTGCTTGAGGCCCTTGACGGGGCATCGATCCCTGCAGCTGTTCTCAAGGGTCCGGCACTCGCAGCCCGTTATCGGATACCCGATCATCGCACATTCACGGACATTGACGTAGTGGTCCCTCCCGGTGACCTCGATGCGTGCCTGTCTATCTTGAAACGGGAACAAGTGGTTCGGGCCGTGCCGCCACAGCGACCCAGGGCGGATAAGCGGGACATCGTCCTTGTCGACCCGGCGTCGGGAATCCGTTTCTCGCTCGATCTCCACTGGGACTTGTTCAGCTATCGCCAGTTGCGCGGACCAACCCATGGAGCCATGGCGGATACCTGGAACGGAGCACACCGCATTGTCGACGAGATCGGGCCGAGATGGCTGTTGCCGCAGACGTCCGAGATAGCCTTTCTCTGTGCCCATGCGATACTGGATCATCGCTTTCGGCTGGTTCTCTTTCGAGATCTGGTCGAATTGACTCGCTACCCCGTGGAGTGGGGGGCCCTGGTGGAATTTGCCGGACAGAACGGGCTGCGCGGCACGACGTATCTAGCGCTCCTCATTGCCGCCAGAGCATTGGATGCCAAAATCCCCGGCGAAGTGATCGGGGAACTGCGGCCACGAGGTTTCGCGGTTCGGGCTGCCGAGGCCCTGCTTCCGCGCACGGATTTGGTTCTGTTCGACGGCCATCGCTCCCATCCTCTCAATCTCTCGGTGGTCCTGGCCCATGACGACCTGCGCGAACGGACTCGACTCATCCTGCGCGCACCGCTCGCTATACGCGCATGGGGCAGGCGGGTCACGGCGGTCGAAGCTGCCCACGCCACGTCGTTGGCCAACTCCCACCGACCCCGTTTGACCATCCTCGTCTCCAGCACCCAGCGCCGAGGCGCAGAGGTGTTCGGGGAGCGACTCGCTCTGGGTCTGGCCGGACGTGGTTGGTCAACAGTCTTGGTGGCGCTGTCGGGAGCAATCGATTCAGAAGCGCCTACGGTGGCCGCCAGCCCGCTGTCGTCGAGGCCGCCCGCGGAGCTGGGTCGACTCGATGGAGCGACGGTCCGGTCCCTGCGGGAGCACCTCCGCGAAAGTCAGAGTGATGTCTTGCTCGCGTTCGGATCATCCACCCTTCAATACAGTGTTGCGGCCACGAGGCTCTTGAGGCATCGCCCCGGATTGGCATATACCAGCATCGGTGAGCCTCTCTATTGGGCCAAAAGGCCCCGCCAACGTCTGGCCTACCGTGCGCTGCTGACGTTGGTCGACATGGTGTTGTCAGTCTCGTCGAGAACCGCCGAGCAGCTCTCGGCTGGATTGGGAGTCTCAGCCGACAAGGTACGGGTCGTTCGTACTGGAGTCCCGAGCGAGTTGCTGGACCTCGCACCTGACCGGGCCGATGACGGCATGCGGATCCTGTTTCTAGGAGGCTTGGCCAAGGAGAAAGACCCCTTGATGGCCATCGAAGTCTTTGGCCGTCTGGTGACTTCGGTGTCTGCAAGGCTGCGCCTGGTTGGAGCAGGGCCCTTGGAGGATTCGGTCCGAAACCGAATTGCAGCCGCCGGGATGGGGGGCCTGGTGGAAATGACCGGTTCCGTGGCCGATGTGACTCCCCATCTCAGCTGGGCGGATGTTCTAATACTGACCTCGCTCACAGAAGGTCTCCCGGCGGCGACCCTGGAAGCGGCCGCTGCGTCTGTGGCGGTCGTGGCCTTCGATGTTGGAGGCGTCAATGAAACTGTGATAGATGGGATCAGCGGTCGGCTCGTGGGCCCCGGCGACATTGACTCGATGGTCACGGCCCTATTGTTTTATGCCCAGAACCCAGAAGAGCGAAGGAGGGCGGGACTCGCCGGTCGAAAGCTGGTAGCGAGACAATTCACGATCCAGGGCTCGGTAAGGCGGCACGATGTGGTGCTGCGCGAGTTGCTCGCCCGGACCTGGCGCCGGAGGTCGACGTGAAGGTGGCCCACGTGACCACGGTGGACCTCAGTCTTCGTTTCTTGATCCTCCCTCAGCTTCGCTCCATCGTGGAGCTGGGTGGCGAGGCCTTGGGAATCAGCGCTCCGGGGCCGTGGGTCGAAGACTTGGTTGTCGAAGGGATTCGACACCTCCCCCTGAACGCCTCAACCCGCGGAGTGGCACCGCTGCGCGACCTGAATGCGGCCGTTGAGCTTTGGAGGACGCTCCGCACTGAACGGCCCGACATCCTCCATACCCACAATCCCAAGCCGGGCCTCTACGGGAGGATTCTGGGGCGGCTGGCCGGAGTTCCGATCGTCGTCAACACCGTCCACGGCCTGTACGCCACACCGGACGATCGACGCGCCAAACGCTTCGTTGTCTACGTGCTTGAAGCCGTTGCCTCCCGCTTCTCGGACGCCGAGCTGATCCAGAGCTCTGAAGACCTCGGTCTGATCTCGAAGTGGCGGATCGCTCCCGCCGGGAGGGCCAGACTGCTGGGCAACGGCGTCAACCTGGAACGATTTCGCTTCGAAGGAGGGCGGGGACGAGCAGCCATGCGGGCCGATCTCGGGCTCGAACCTGGCCAGATTGCGGTTGGCATGGTGGGACGCCTGGTCGAAGAGAAGGGTTATCCAGAGCTGTTCGAAGCCGCTCGTCAGCTTGACGACCGTTACGTAGTTCTCGTCATCGGTCCAGACGACACCTCCAAGGGAGACTCACTTCCCGCCGAACTGGTCGAAGGCGCTCGATCCGAGGGAGTCCGATTTCTGGGAATGCGGACCGATGTCGACGATCTCTATCGAGCTCTCGACATCTTCGTATTGCCATCCCATCGGGAAGGATTCCCCCGCGCCGCGATGGAAGCGGCCGCCAGCGGGCTGCCCGTGGTCGCCACTGACATCCGCGGGTGTCGGGAGGTCGTGGAGGATGGCGTCAACGGGCTTCTGGTACCGGTGCGTGATCCGGCTTCGTTGACGAAGGCGATCCAGAGGATCGGCGATGATCCCGAGCTTCGGGCGAGAATGGGGACAGCCGGCGACGAGAGGGCTCGCCGGCTCTTCGATGAGTCGGCGATCGTGGAAACAGTGTTGGACACCTACCGGCAGGTGGCGATCAAGAAAGGTCTGGTCAGGCTGGCGGAAGCTCTCGGGGCGGGCCAGAAGCCGGTCGTCATCCGCCGTGCCGGGCGCTCGGATGCCGCGGGCATAAGCCGATTGCACATGGAGAACATCTCGGCTGGCTTCCTGTCCAGCCTCGGGCTGGGTTTTCTGAAGCGGCTCTACGGGGCGATGATCGCCTGGCCGCAGGCTGTGGTGCTGGTTGCAGACGCCGGAGCGGGCCCGGTCGGATTCGTGGCCGGTGTGGCCGATACCGGGGCCTTTTACAAGCATTTCATTTTGCGTTCAGGGGTGCCGGCAGGTCTGGCCGCGCTGCCACGGTTGCTGCGCTCGTCGGGCTTTCGTAAGGCCCGGGAGACCCTGAGATACAAAGACACAGAGGAGGGCGCCGGGGCCGAGGTCGAGGCCGAGTTGCTCTCGATGGCAGTGGATCCGGCATTCAGAGGTCAGGGCCTAGGCCACCGTCTGGGTATGGAGCTCCTGGCAGAGCCTCTGATTGTCGAGGCGGGTGCGGTCAAGGTGGTAGTGGGTGCCTCCAACTCCTTAGCGATAGCCGCCTATCAGAAGATGGGTTTCGTATACGCCCGCTCAATCGAAATCCACGCCGCCGAAACTTCCCGGGTCCTGATCTGGTCAGCTCCATCCGTTTCGTAACTCGTTGTCCTGACGCGGTGCAATCCAGATTTGGCGGCTCGACCCCCCGACTCTTGCGAATCTGGCGCACGACTAACCCGCCTTGGAGCCAGCTGCCAAACTTCGTCTAACCCGGCCACCGCCAAATTATGAGCTGGGCCCGAGACCGCTGATCTCTTCTCAGGTAAATCCGCGGTGGAGGAAGGCTGCCATCTGCTCTCTCAGGACTTCCGCTGTCGGGCAGAACAGTCCGGGGGCACAGCCCAGGGTGATCCCGCGACTGGCGAGGGCGTTGATGTCGTCTTCGTGAATCGATCCGGCATCGTCGGTGAAAAAGTCGGTCGTCGATACCGGGAGGTCCAGGGCCCTCGTCAGAAACGACGCCATCTGCTGGCGAGTCACCGATGCCTCCGGGCAGAACACACCAGGGCCGCAACCTGTCGTGATCCCAGCCTCAGCCAACGCGTTGATGTCGGCCTGATGCGATGAGGCCGCGTCATCGGTGAAAGCGTCGGTGGCGGAAGCCGGGAGGTCGAGGCTTCGCACCAGGAACGAGGCCATCTGGCCGCGGGTCACCGGCGCCTTGGGGCAGAACAGTTCGATGCCGCAGCCCAGAGTGATTCCTTCGGCGGCGAGCCATTCGATGTCGGCCTCGAAAGGATTGCCGTCGTCGTCGGCGAAGGTGCCCTTGGCGACCCGGACCACGAAACTGTCTGCCAGCGCGTTGGTATCTCCAAAGACAAGGTTGGACGCTGCCGAGGAAAAGGCCACCGCCGTTCCGTCGTCGGACACGGATGTCGCCAGGATCGCCTGGTCGGGACCAGCGCCGTCGATGCCTCGGGGGAGCTCGGAAAACTGGTCAGTCTCCCGATCTACCACCCGAAAGGTGAAGGAATCAGGGGACGGGGCAACGTAAAAACGGAGATCGGCTGAGAAGGCTGCTGATGCAACCGAGCTCCAATCGACGTTGTCCGGTAGGGGCGTCAACCCCTCGGTAGTGACGTCGTACTCGTCGGGTATCGAGCCAGCGCCGGTCCCAACAATGGCCCTACCTCCGCCAGCGGCTACTGCCAGGAAACGCGACCTCTGGGGGTCGGCTCCCACAACTAAGTGCTCTGCTCCGCTCTCCATGTGTCTGATGACCATCTGGCCGGATCGGTCGGGAGCTAGCACTCTGAACCCGACCACCGCCTCCGGTCCGGTGCCGGCCACCACCCCATCGAGGCCGCTGCTCGGGCCTGGGGACCCGTCGGACTCCGTACTGAGGAGGGTTGTTGTACCAAGTATGCGATCGCGGACGTAGATGTCGGGCTGGCCATCGTCAGTGTCGCCGGCCACCAGGTTGGTCGCATCGGACTGGAACACCACCCACCGGGCGTCGTCAGACATGGCCAGGGGCTTGTTCGCCGAGAAGCGATCGTCGCCGATTTTGTTAGACCCGTCCGGTGCGAGCGTCAGACGCTCGACCTCCCCCGTGGCCATGTCTTTCAAGATCACGTCGGCTGTTCGCAGGGTATCGGCCGGGTCGAAGACACCCTCACTCCAGAAGGCCACGTAGCGTCCGTCCCCCGAAACGACCGGAAGACCGTGATTGGCAGAGAGGAAAGCACCGGCCGCCGTGACCGACACCGGTTGCACCTGGGCTGTCAACCGATCGAAGCGGAAGATATCGTCACGGCCATTGGTGTCACCCGGCACCAGGTTCCCGGCCTTAGACGTGAAAAAGACGTACCGCCCATCGCCGGAAACGACCCCACCCGTGCTTGAACTGTCGGCTTGCGCACCGTTTTGAGAGACGCTGACCCTGACCAGCTCCCCCTGGGCAGCCGACGCTGGCTGGATGCCAGGTAGGTAGCCACTCAAGATCCCTAAGCAGGCGAGGCCAACAACGATTCCGGCTTTGCAGCGGCGCCGCGACTGTGCCCGTGCGAATCTCGGCTCTGCAACCACCCGACCTCTCCCTCCCTTGCCCCGCTCCACAGGTTAGCTATGGCTGTGCCGCTGGACTCTGGGTCGCAAGGAGGATTCACAACCGCCTGGCTACCGTATCGAATCGTGCTTGGGGAGGATGCGAAGATGCTTGCCGGGCTGACCGCTTTGACCGTAGCCCTGGCAATCGCTGCCGCCTGGGGGGTGGTGTCCGTCCGGTTTGGGCCGACTCTCGGTTGGGTTGACGAACCCGATGATCCAGCCCTCAAGGCCCATCTCCTACCAGCGGTTCCCCTGGGCGGAGTCGGGGTGTTCCTGGCCGTGCATACCGCGATGCTTTTAACCGGAAGGTTCGACCCAACGCTGCTGCTGGCTTCCGGGTTGCTGGTTTTGATCGGACTGGTCGACGACCGGACGGGCGTCTCCCCTCCGGTCAGGTTGAGCGTGGAAGGGGTGGCCGGGCTGATTCTGGGTTTCTCTGCTCAGGGTGATAGCTGGATCCGGGCGGTCTTGATCGCAATCCTGGTAGTGGTGGCGGTTAACTCGGTCAATTTGCTCGATGGCCTTGACGGCCTGGCCGGTTTGTCCGGAACAATCACTGCCGTTGGAGTGGTGGTGTTGGCTGTTGTCCGTGACTCGAGCCCTGTCTTTGGCCTGGCGCTGGCAGGGGCTCTAGCGGGCTTTCTCTTTTGGAACTGGCATCCCGCCCGGATTTTTCTGGGGGACAACGGCGCCTACGTTCTGGCGGCCTTCGTCGTGCATGGGATGGTCGAAGCCAGCCGATCCCTGGGTGAGCTGGCGGTGGCGGCCGCCATGTTCGGGGTCTTCTTCTTCGACATGGCTGCCACCTTGCTGAGAAGGGTCATAAGCGATCAGCCTCTCTTCTCCCGGGATCGGCTCCATCTCTACGATCGGCTCATCGAGCGCGGGTTGACCATTCCCGGTGTGGCCCTTGTCGCCGGAGCTTTGCAGGCCACCTACATTGCTGTGGTCATACTGATGGACAAGACCGTGCCCGTGCCAGTAGCCATCCTGTCCCTTCTCGGCATCGGTGCGGTCACCGTTGTGGCATTGGTCAGGGTTCTGGGCGCCACCCGACCCGGTGATTGGCGAAGCCAATGATCGATCAAAGAAGCTCGAGGTCGCCGAGGGAGAGGTCCCATTTGCTCCAGGTCAGATCGATCGATAGGTCATTCAGCGGACGGGCCATCAGGGTCATGGCCTTGAAACCGGGAAGCGGGACCATTCCGCTCCTGAGCGCCCATCGCCTTTCTACGGCGCCCGGCGAGAACCAGGCGACCGTGTAATCGGGCCGCGCGGTGGCCCGCAACAGGCGCGCCGCGGTGTGACTCCTAGCACCCGCCAGGTCGGAGATAACCAACTCTCGGCGGCCGCGACGGTCATGGGCCCGTCCGATGGCGACCCCGTCTTCTGAGGTGGCGAGCAAATACCGCGCCGTCGGATGGGACTCAAAGCGCCACCGCAGGTATTGGGCGGTCCTGGGCGTCCGCAGACCAACAGGTACTCGGTCTGCGAAGGCCGTCGTTCGATCGGGAGTTGCCATGGATCGCTCCGCCGCGCTAGTCGCCGCCGCGTGCTGATGCCGGGGCCGCAGCACACCCACGCCCGGTCGCACCATAACCCCGACCGTGCCGATCCGACGCCAGCCCATCGTCAGGTACCCGGCCCCGGACTTCTCGTTGGGGGTGTTGAAGATCAGGTCCATGTGCTGATCGGCCGCCAGCTCAATCCCGGCCAGAGTCAGCAGTCGGAAGATGCCGCGACGCTGAAAATCCGGATGGGTGGCCGTGTCAACCGCTCGAACGCAACGCAACGTCGTTCCATCGGGCATGACCAGGTCCCAACGCATGAATGCCCGAAAACCGGCGATACGACCTGTTGCCTCCGCAACCAGCATCAGCGAGCGACCAAAGGGGTTGTCGAAGTGTTTCCAGGCGAACAGAGCCTTGGTTCGGGCGAGTCCTGGCGGCTCGCCGAGGGAGAGGCGCAGCACCTCCAGCACCTCGGGAAGGTCGGCGTCATCAAAGGGGCGCACTTCGATGGGGTTAGACACCGAGGACCTCGGAGTAGACGCCCTCAATGGCCCGCACCATTTGTTCGATTCCGTGATTTCGTTGGACTGCGGCGTTCCCGGCCGCGGCCAGTCTTCCAGCGAGGGCCCGGTCGGAGAGCAAACGGTCCACCGCGGCCGCAAGCCCCCCCGGATCACCCGGCGCAACCAGTAATCCGGTCTTCTCGTGTTCTATGAGACCCGGGACACCTCCGACCGCGGTCGCCACGACCGGCCGCTCCAAGGCCAGCGCCTCAAGTAGCGCCACCGGCAGTCCTTCGACGTCGGAAGGGTTGACGACCACGTCCGCAGCGGCCAGGAAAGACAACGCATCTTCGCGTCGTCCGAGAAAGCGGATGACATTATTTGCCCCCTGCTCTCTGGCGAGGGAGCGGACTCTTTCCAGGTCTCCCGGGAATTTCTCTCCGCCGATCGATACCACAGTCGTGCCGGGCCGGTGCTCGCCGAGCCAGCGGGCGGCTCCGACCAAAGTCGAGTGACCCTTGTGCGGCCGAATATTGCCGACGTGGACCACCAACTCGGACTGGGCTCCAAGCCCCAACTGGGCCCGGGCCGCCGCCGCCCCCTCCGGAGCCCTCGTGACGCTCACCCCGTTGGGGATTACTCGGGCCGCCGGACCCGGATATGCGGCTATCGACTGTGCAACAGCACCCGAGACGGCCGTCACGCAGGCATTCCGGGAATACGTGAGACGATTGAGCACACGAGTCGCAGGCCGGTAGGACCCCACCAAGTTGTGCTCGGTGTACACAACGGGGACCGGCGAAGCTAGGCGAGCAAGGATTCCGGCGGAGGGTAAGTGCGCGTGGACGAGGTCTGTTCCGGACTCGGCTATGAAACGGCGCAGCCGGATCAGCGCCCCCGGCCCTGCTCCGCGTTTACCGCCAAGCATCACCACTGGAACGTTCTTGTCTTCGAGCTCGCCTACCAGCTGGTCCTTCCAGGGGAGCAAATAGGCAACTCGATAGTTGAACCGATCCCGGTCCCAATACGTCGCCGCCTCGCTAATGAGACGCTCGGCGCCGCCGATCCCCAGGCCTTTGATGAGCATCGTGATGCTCGAACGTCGGAGCATGGATCAGGGGGTGTCAGCCAGCGAATCCATCAGCTCGCCAATACCAGCCTCAAAGGAGACTTCCGGGACCCACCCGAGCAGCTCACGAATCCGGTCGGAAGAGACCATCGCGGGCGGAACGTCGCCTGGTCGAGCAGGCCCGGACACGAGATCGGTGGGATATCGGGCAATCACCGCCTCGGCGAGCTGCTTGATCGAGATGGCTTCGGGGGCAACGGTGTTGAGCACCATCCCTCGCAGCTCCGAACGGCAGGCCAGGGAGAAAGCGCGAGCGATGTCGGTGGCGTGGGTGAACTGGCGGGATTGCGAACCGTCGCCCTGGATCGTGATGGGTTGCCCCTGCCGGGCTCGGTCGATGAATATGCGAAACACCGAGTTGGGCCGGAGCCCCGACCCATAGGCCGTACCAAGCCGCAAAGCGATGACCGGTACACCATGGAGGTGATCGGCGGCGAGCAACATGCGCTCGCCGGCCAGCTTGGTAATGCTGTAGGGGTGGTCCGGGGCACAAGGATGGTCCTCGTCGATGGGCTCCCATTGGGGCTGCCCATAGACTTCCCAGGTGGAGGCGTACACCACACGGGTGCCGGCGTTGCGGGCTGCTTCACCGATGTTCGTGCTCCCGATCACGTTGACCGCGGACGCCAGCCCGGGATCCGTCGCGGCGAGATACACGTCTCCGATCGCCCCGATATGAACGACCACATCTTGTCCAGCCAATGCCCTGTTTACGGAGGCGGTATCGACCAGGTCACCTGTGAATGACCGGACAGAACCCACGACCGGCCGCTGGTCGAAGCCGGTCACGTCAAAGCCGTCTTCAATCAGACGATGGACCACGTGGCCGCCCAGAAACCCGGCCGCCCCTGTCACCAATACTTTCATAAGCCCTCCCCGAACTGACTGACAAGGTACCAGGTATGGCCAATCGGGAAAGAGGGAAGCCGGCCCCTTCGGCTATCGCTTCTGGGGCCGGCTTAATTTCGGGCTTAATTTCAGCGGATCTGGTCAGTCACCGCAGCTGCATTGCACCTTT
>DATLEZ010000158.1:0-9258 GCA_035525055.1 Acidimicrobiia bacterium
GTGAAGAAGCCGCCGAAGGTCGGGATGCCTTCCTGGAGAAGCGCCAGCCCGACTACCGCCGATTCCCGTGGCATTTCTAAAACGTAGGTATTCCCCCCTCCCCCCTACGGGGTACTTCCTCGCAGTGGTTTGCCCCCCTCCTCCCTTCGGGGTACTCCCCCATAATTGTTTGCCCCTACCTGCTGGTGATTCAAGATGACGGGGCAAACAAATATGACCCCCAACGTCGGCCCTGCGGGCCTCCTGGGGGGAGAAAGTTCAGATTTCCTCCCCCAGCGAACGGCGTGAGTATTTCCTCCCCCAGCGAACGGAGTGAGGGTTGGGGGAGGTGGCGCCGGAGGCGACGGAGGGGGTTTTGTGGATAGGTTTACAGACTCCAGCTTTGCGCAAGCAGGAGGGTCAGCCGAGGGCCAGGGTCGCCGCCGCCAGCGGGTCCATTTCCCGACCGACCGCACGGGCGGCTTGCATCTCGGGGTCGGTGACGGCGTCGGCCATCGCCAGGGTCATGTCCAGGTACCAGCGCATGGCCGGCCAGGGTCGGAAGCCGAGGCGTGAGCGCAAACCTTCGGCGGCGCCGATGGCGGTCATCGCCCGGTTGCCGTCGCCCTGGCTGAGGGCAAGGCTGGCAAGACCGTCGAGCACGTAGGCGAGGCCTTCGCGATAGGTGATGGTGCGGTGGATGTCGAGGGACCGAACGACGGATTCTCTGGCTTCCTTCGTGTTGCCCATGGCGACAGAGATCAGGCCCAGGGTGGCGTGTGCCTGGGCGATCATGGATTTATTCTCCATGGATTTAGCCAAATGCAGGCACTCGATTGCGTGCTCGAGGGCGCCTGCCCAGTCTCCGCGGCAGGAGAACAGCATCGCCAGATTGATCCGCACCCAGGCCTGGCCCCACTGACTCCTCATCGTTTGGAATCGGTCAAGGAGGTCGTTCAACTCAACCTGGAGTTCGTCGTCGCCGACGCCAAAGGCAGGCAGTGTGGAGGCACGAACATACCGTGCCCAAACCGCCCCTTCCTCATCCCCGGCTGCAGTAAGCAAGGGAATGCTTTCGTCGAGCCAGTCGAGCGCCTGCTGATAATCGCCCGCCTCGAAAGATCCACCAGCTAGCAGCCAAAGCAACAGGCCCTGCATATCGTCGGCGAGAAATCGCTCCCGTCCGAGTAAAGGTGCCAGCCAGATGGAAGATTCGGCGACGTGACCGCGAAGCCACAGGTAGATCCACAGCGAGTGGGCGAGGCGGATCAGGTTCTCAAAGTCTCCCACTTCTATCAACCCCTCGGCCGTGGCCCGGATGTTCTCCCAGTCGTGGTCGAGAGCGCGCATTGTCGAACCCTGGATGGTGCTTTGTAGACCGGAAGCGGCCCTGGTGGCCACCTCCAGGTAATAGCGATCGCGTCGACTACGTGCCTGTTGATCCTCGCCGGCGGCCTCTAGTTGCTCCCGTCCATATTCGCGGACTGTGACCAGCATTCGGAAGCGGCTCTCGACCGAATCGTCGGCGATCACTCGCACCAGGCTCTTGTCGATTAGCGATTCGATCACCCATACCGCCTGGATGGCAGCCACCGCCGAACCGGCTTCCAGATCCCACCCGTCCTCGAGCAACGCCAGATGGCGGAAAACCTGCTTCTCGTCTTCGGTGAGGAGGGCATAACTCCAGTCGATGGTGGAGCGAAGGGTGCGCTGCCGGGCCGGCAAGTCCTGAGGACCCTGCCCGAGGACATCGAACGAGCGGCCGAGATGTTCGGCCAGAGCGTGGGGGCTCAGCATCCGCAAGCGAGCGGCAGCAAGTTCGATCGCCAGTGGCAGCCCGTCGAGGCGGCGCACGATGGTCGCCACCGAGCGGGCGTTGTCGATGGTGACCTCAAAGTCAGGGCGAACGGCCCGGGCTCGCTCCTCAAAGAGCTGCGCCGCCGCCGCCGAGGTCACGTCCGTCAGGGAGTTGACGTCGGCGGGCACTGCCAGTGGCTCCACCTGATACTCGTGTTCGAAAAGAACCCGCAAGGCCACCCTGCTGGTGACGAGGACATTGAGACCCGGGCTGCGGGCGAGCAGACCGGTGATGTCCGAGGCAGCCGTCACCACCTGCTCGAAGTTGTCGAGTATCAGCAAAAGCTGGCGTGAGCCGAGGGCATCCGCCAGCGACTCCAGGGGTGATGAGCCGATGGTGGTGTTGGTCTCTTCGGCGATGGCGATGAGGACCTGGCTCCTGTCGGTCACCCCCGCCAGGGACACGAAGAAGACGCCATCGGGGTAGGCATCGGATACCTCTGCTGCAATCGCCAGAGCGAGGCGGGTCTTGCCGATCCCGCCCGCGCCGGTCAGAGTGATGAGCCTGGTGTCGGGCCGCTGAAGCATGGCCGCTACCTGTTGGATCTCTGCCTCCCGGGCGACCAGAGATGTCAACTGCTGGGGCAGCCTCGCCTCCACAGCCTTGCGGGCCCGCACACCGGCAAAGTCGTTGCGGAGTCCGAGTGCTTCCAGCTGGTAGAGATGTTCGGCCCGGGAGAGTCCTTTGAGCGCGTAGGCCCCCAGGTCGCGAGCGTGCCACTGACGGGAGGAGAGGCTGTCGGCCAAGAGCTCGTAAGTGGTGGAAGAGAGCACGATCTGGCCCCCGTGACCGGCGGCGCCGATGCGGGCTGCCCGGTGGACATCAAGGCCAACATACCCGGTGCCGTTGGGAGTGGCGCGGCCGGTGTGGAGACCGATCCGAGCGTTGATGCTCACGCCTTGCGCTACCGGGCCAAGTGCCAAGGAGCGCTGAATTTCCACGGCCGCCTCCATCGCTTGAGTCGGCTCAGGAAAGGCGGAGAACACGCCATCGCCTTCGCGGTCGACTATCACCCCGCCCCGGGCTCTGACGACTCCCTCGATGAGCCCCTGGTAGCTGCCGAGAACGTCGACATAAGCTCCGTCGATCTGCTCGATCAACTGGGTTGATCCCTCGATGTCGGAGAACATGAAAGTCATCGTTCCTGAGGGGAGGGCGGGGCGATGGGCGGCGGCGAAGCGCTCGCTCATCAAGACGGCCAGATCGTCGAGGAGGAGCTCGGCCAACTCCCCGGGAGACTCGAAGCGCTTGTAGGCGACTCCACCGTCGAGCCGAATCACCTCGAGCATGGTTTCTAATTCGGGCTGGCGATCGGGAGCCGGCTCCTTGACGTAAATCAACTTGGGGCGCCCGTTGCTGAGGAGGTATTCGTCGTGGATGCCGGAGACCGACATCTCCGGGGCCACCCAGCCGTAGCTCTGCCAGTAGACGCCCATGAAGATGTCGCTTTGCGCCAGATAGGAGCGGTAGAGATCGCGGGGGGCGTGGGGACGAGCCCCCAGCTCGAACATGACCGGGTTGAGACGCAAAGTCCTCACAGCGGTCTTGGCGGCATCGCGCTCGGGGGCGAGCTCGCCGAGCGTAGAACTGATGAACACCCGCAGCCTCTGATCAGGGGTCCGGATAGGGGCCGCCACCGGTGGCCCCGCCTGGGAGGCAACTCGATCGTGGCGGTTGGTGGGAGGGGTCATCTCTGGGTCTTTCGAGTTGTTGTTGTAGGAATCCTGGGGTCGCAGCCGTTCGGTGTTGTTGGACGGCTAATGAAGCCAACTAGCCCTTGTGGCGAGGCTTAGTAGGCCCTTAGAGACCGGTTGAAAGCAAACCTTGGCGGGCGAACCGTTCCATCAGCGGGACGATACCTTTTGCCCTGGCTGATACTGCTCCCCGAGCCAACGCCTCGTGCCTCGTTGACGCGCAGTCCTTTCAGGACTGTGTCCGCAGCGGCAAAGGGACCCTGATCCTTCAACAAAGGCCTGATCCTTCAACAAAGGCCGGATCCTTCAACAAAGGCCTGAGGTTCCTCAAGAATTTGCCTAGTAGAGGCCGATAGCGGATACATGCGACGGTTACCGCCCATCGACCCGGAGACATGGGACACCGCCAGAGCCCTCTCGACCAGGACGGGCATTCCTGTCAAGCTTCATTACGACACGCTGGCCCAGATGACCTATGTGCCCAACGTCGCCGAACGGATCGTCTGGCACCTCAAGGCAGCCCCCTGGAGACTGTTAATCGCCGAAGGTCTGTTGGTCGTAGCAATCGGCTCTCTGGTCTTCGCCGTGACCCGGGTCGACTGATGGGAGGCTCTAGCTAGCTGGGGCTGAGCCTCGGCATCTTGCGCAGGCGCGACACAACATCGACCCCGGCGTCACCGTCGAGGTCGATGTGTGTTTTCTTAAAGCGTGATTGCCAGTGATCAGGCGCCGAAAGCCTCGTTGAAGGCTGCTTGGTACTCAGGGGTAACCACTCCGCTGTAGCCGCAGCCATTGACGACACCATCGGAGGCAGTGATCAGGTACTGCTGGCCTACCTCCATCGTTGGAGTTCCGATCAGGGCCTCGAAGCCCGGCGTGTATTCGATTTCGACGATCTCGGCATCGCCCCCGGTGTACCAGCGGTCTACCTCCAGGGTTGCCACCGAGTCGGTGAGCTCGATCACGGTTCCGGCAAAGGCCGGGCTCATGTTGCCAAGTGTGCCGACATCAAACGGCAGACAGCTCGCCATCGGGTCACCACCGTTGCCGGTCAAAACCAGAGGTTGGCCGGGTGAGTTGAGACTGCCGATCAGAGCTGCTCCGCCGATCACGACGATGAACACGGCGGCCACCGCGCTAAGCATGCGGGCACGCCCTTGGGGGGCTCTGGGCTCGATCGCTGTAGTTGACATGACTTCCTCCATCAATGCTCGTGCCCGATCGCTTGTGATCGGGTCCACCGATTCCGAAGGAGGGCTCGGGTTGGACGCCGCCAGCCTGATTCTCAGGTCGTCGTCGTTCATGACGGTTCCTCCTTGGTGCTTTCACGGTGTGAGTGTCCGGAGAGCGTCTCATCCTTTCGTGCGATCTCGAGATTCTCACCGAGTTTCTTCTTTGCCCTGTGGAGACGAATGGAAACGGCATTGGTTGTGAGGCCGAGCACAGTCGCCATCTCGGTCGGTTCTAACTGTTCCCAAGCCCAGAGATGGAGCAGTTCCCTTTCCGACTCGGCGAGCGAGGCAAGGGCGGTGTGGAGCTCGGCATCGAGCGGGCTCTCGTGGGTTGTCACCGGCATGGGCTCGGCTTCAACCCGTCGGACCAGACGCAGATGCCGTTGTGCGCCCCTACGACTATTGGCGATGTGCCGGCGAGCGACTCCGTATGCCCACGGCAACCGGGCGTTGGAAGGCACCTTCTCCAGTCGGCGCCAGAGTGTCACCATCGTCTCCGAGACTATGTCATCCACGTCGTCAGGATCGACACGGCGGCGCACAAAACGTTGGATCGGCTCGTACACCTCGGCTGCGAGGACCTCAAAACGGTCGCGCCGCGCGATGCCAGGAGAACCATTCATGATTCTCAGACGGCGAACACGTTCCGGATGGTTCCCGTTACCCGCCGACGCGAATGCTTGTGCCACTTGGTCTGCAAAGGGTCCAAGGCCCTGACGCTAATCGACGCTGTTCGGTGACGCCTGTGCACCAGCAGCTGGGGCCTCCGTATCGCGGGCCGATGCGGTGACTCCGGCGCTGGCGATCATTACCGCGACTAGAGCGACGCCTTGGACCGCCGTGAGTTGCTCCCCGAGGACGAGGAAACCGACGACGGCCGCGATCGCCGGATCGACGCTGTAGATGACAGCGACCATCCGCGGCTCTAGGCGGCGGAGGGCCTCAAGTTCGAGCGCGATCGGGATGATCAGACCGCCGACAGCGATCACAAGCCCAATGGCGAGCGATCGCATTTCGACGGCTTCGCTCGCTAGCCCGATCCCCAGCGGAGCCGTGATCAGAGCCGCAATCGGGATCGCCAGCGCCAGACCATCTACGCGGCGCGTACGGCGCCCGACGCTCCGGCCCGCATAGGCGACCCCGATCCACGCGCACCCGGCGCCGATCGCAAACAGAACACCAGAGACCGATCCGGGTGGATCGACGCTGCCGAGGGTCGCGATTCCAGCTCCGGCGAGAAGCGCCCAGAAAATGTCGCGGGGACGGCGCGACGACACCAGGGCCATCACGAGCGGCGCGATGAAAGAGAGCGTGACGGCGATCCCCATTGGGATCAGGCTGATCGCTTGGAAGAACGTCAGGTTGAGCGCCGCGAGTGACACACCGTAGGTGGCAATGGCACCCCAAGTTGCCGCGTCGCGTCCGCGGATCGGGGGCCGAACGATGGCGAACAATATGACCGCACCGAGCGCGAACCGCATCGCTGACGCTCCGGCCGGGCCTACGCGGTCGAACAGGTCGTGCGCGATCGCCGCGGCGACCTGGATTGAAAGGCTTGTCCCGACGAGCATGACCGCCCCCACAACGGCGCGTTCTTGCAGGACCCGGCCAAGCACACGAGCTCGCGGCCGCGGAACGCTCACGCCTTCTCCGTTCCTGTGGGCTGGTGGGCGGTCGGCGGCGGGTGGGCGAGACCGACAGCCGCTGCGCGCGCCAGCGATTGCCAGGTCTCGGAGCTCACACCGTAAGGGCGCGCAGGCGCGAGGATCGTCTCGATCGCGGCCGTGCCGGTGGTAACGGCGCCGCTCATCTCCTGAACCGCGACATGCGGATGCGTCTGAATGAGGCAGAGGACTGTCGCGAGCGGGTCGAGGCGCGCGGAGAGCTCCTGGATATCGGCCTCGCGGTAGACGCACACGTTGGCGACCGGGTCGACGCCGAGCGTCGCTCGGAACTGAGCCGCGGCGTCATGCTCCCACGTCCTCTCGCTCTCGAGCAGCGCCGCCGGGTTCTCGATCGATCGCAGGACGGCGGAGTCGGCGCCGAAGATGATGCCCAGCCGAGGCCGCGGACTGGTACTCGGCACCTCGGCAAGAATTTCGGAAAGCGCCGCAAGGGCGCGAGTGGTCTCGAAGATAGGCGCGTCGGAACGGGCCGAGATGAGCGCCCGCCGTGTCCTGACGAGGACGTCGTCCGGCGGCGATTCGGCGTTGTCCGGCCTGCGCGAGTCAACGATCTCGATCCAGGCGTCAACTTGGCCACAGAAGAAGTGGCGCGCCGTTTCGAGCGGCGACCGATGACCAGTCCCCGTCTGGTAGAGGAGCAGATGCGCCGACGGGGATGTTGGGGCGCCGGAAACGGCGAGCAGCGACGCCAGTTCTATGCCAAGCACCCGTCCGATCGCGGCCAGGATCGGAGGCGACGGCATGGGAGCGCGACCGGTGGAAGGGTTGCGCCCCTGCTCGAGAGCGGCCAGGTAGCTAGGCGAGATGCCCATTCGGCGCGCTGTCTCCCGCATGGACAGACCGTGCTGCTCACGGCGGCGCCTCAGGATCCCTCCAAGTTCGCTCGGTGAGGCCTGGCTGGGCGGAGAAGCCATGCTGCACAGTATATAGAACACTAGATGTTATAGAGAGCGGCAGGACCTCGGCCGGTGAAAAGGACCCCGACGATGCCCGAGGGCAGCGTCGCTCTAACCTCTAGAACTGACGGACATTGGTTACATCTCGGGTTCTCCGGATCGGAATAGGAGAACCGATGACAGAACGAAGTCGCTAAAAGTGTGCCACGGCGATTCCTCCGACCTGCCGTAGTCAAGCCGCCATGACCTCTTCAATGACCAGGTATCGCTAGCAACGAAGTTATGGATTGTGCTGGCCCACTCCCCGGTGTTGTAGTTCCGAATCGAGAGGGTCATAGTGTGCGACTTGTTGTCAAAATTCTGGGCGACCGCGGTGAGTTGAGCCTTCCAACCGCCGCCGCAGCTCACATCGATAAACGGCGCTTCCATCCTGGCGACCACGCGCAGATGACGGGCGGCCGCTCGCCGATGATTGGCGATTTGTCGCCGGGCCGCCCCCGTAGGCCCAGGGAAGCTGTCGGTACTGGGGAATGGCGTCCAGCCGGCGCCAGAGTGTCACCATGGTTTCGGAGACTATGTCATCCACGTCGTCGGGATCGACCCGGCCGCGCACAAAGCGTTGGATCGGCTCGTACACCTCAGCTGCGAGAACCTCAAAACGGTCGCGCCGCGTAACGCCTGGAGGACCATCCATGACCCTCAGACGGTCGCCATTCAAGGATGGTTCCCGTTACCCGCCGATGACGTCGAGGAGTTCGTCGATCCGGTCAATAGTGAGCGGCGTACCGAAGAGCTCGTCGAAGCGACCGATGGAATGTTCCTTGTCTGTGTCCGAAGATCGAGGATCCAGCCATTCCTTGGCCGCCGACTCGAAGAAATGCCCGAACTGGGCGATGAGCATCGAGAAGGAGCCCCGGTTGGTCAAGCGGCCCGGGCCTCCCGTCTCGAGATAGGAGCCGTAAAGCTGTTTTGACCGTTCCGGGCTTCCGACGGTGAAGTCGAACATCACTACCCCGAGTTCGTGGCTCGGGTCTTCGAGTCCGCAATTCTCCCAATCGATCACGCAGATCCCGCCCCGGGCCATCGGGAGGACGTTGTCTGCGAAGAGATCCCGGTGGCAGTTCTGTAGGTTCCCGGGCGTTTCGATCAAAGCTTCGAGAGCGACGAGCATCGGTACTTCGGCCGAGAAGGCATCGGCGAAAGGCGCCCCCCTCTCGGTCAGGCGGCGGCTGAGATCATGCCAGGCCGAGCTCCCGACCGGATCCGTGTACCAGGGGTGGACCGGCCGAACCGGTTGGTGGCTGACGCGGTGGATGGCGCCGATTGTCTGGCCGACATCCACCGCATCGAAGCCTCGGTCAGCCGGGAGCAGATCGACCCACTCGTACACCCTCACCTGGCGACCGTCGGCCATTGCGAGGACCGAGCCCGTGTTGGCGCGGAGCGGGCGGGGAAGAGTTACCTGGGTTTGGACGAGCACCGCTTCCTGAAACGCGACGTCGGCGGCAGCATCGCTTTCGCTCTGGGGCTCGAAGCTCTCTTTGACCGCAAATGACCCCTGGTCGCTAGAGAGCCGCCAGACCTGACCCTGCTCACCTCGGGCAGCGGGTTGCAGGTCAAAGGGCGCACCCAACCCGAATGTCTCTGCCACTTGGTCTGCAAAGGGGTCCAAGTCCCCGACGCTAAACGACGCTGCTCCCGGGAGCACCCGAGAGTGCCGTAGGGCACCAGTTTTCGCTGGGAGGGTGGGCCCGGAGAGAATCGAACTCTCAGCCTTGGGATTAAAAGTCAGTTGAGGCAGGTGTCGGGGCGTGTCGTCAGATGACGAAAAGTGCCTTCTAACTGGGGTTCCGGGGTTGCTGGTTACGGGCCGACACGTCTGGTATCGATAGATGCCAGGGTGAATGTGGTCAG
>DATLEZ010000159.1:0-16975 GCA_035525055.1 Acidimicrobiia bacterium
CCGATGCTTAACTTCCCGATCCGATGACCAACTCGCCCTCAGTCTCGGTCGTCCTCCCCGCCTACCAATTGGGTTCTGTCATTGCGGCCAATATCGAGCGAGTTGCCTCGGTCCTATCGACCCTGTCACCGGAGATCGTGGTCGTCGATGATGGAAGCACCGACCAGACAAGGTCCGAAGCTCTCAGGGCGGTCTCCAACATTCCCGGGGCCTCGGTTCTGAGCCATCCGGTCAACCGCGGCAAAGGGCAGGCATTGTTCACTGGCGCAAAGGCGGCGTCAGGTGACTTGATCGTCTTCCTCGATGCGGATCTCGACCTTCCTCCCGAACAGCTGCCTGGCCTGCTGGCCGGGATGGGCGACACCGACGTGCTGGTCGGTGCCAAGCGAGACTCGATGGCGGCCGGCCGCTACCCCCTCATCAGGAGGGTGCTGAGCAGGCTGTTTTCGCTGGCAACGGTGGGTCTCTTCAGACTCACGGTCACCGAGACCCAGACCGGGCTCAAGATCTTCCGGAGAAAGGTGCTCGAGGTGGTCATCCCGCAGATGCGGATCGATGGATATGCCTACGACCTTGAGATGCTGGTGCGAGCGCAACGGGCAGGGTTCAAGTTGACCCAGACCCCTGTCGAGTTGGGTCCGGGGGCATCGACGGCATCATTGCGCGGCGGCATGCTTTGGCAAATGGCCCGCGACACGGCTCGATTGCAGTGGTGGGTTTGGACGGGTCGGGTCCCCAAGCCCTAGTCCCCGCAATCGGTCCCCCCGCTCCACAAATTTGGCGGGTGGCTCCCGGTGATTTTGAAACTTGGCCTGACAGTCCCGGAAACCGGGAGCAATGGGCCAGATTTGGTGAAAACCGGGACCGGAGCACCAAATTTCGGCGGGAAGCCCGGAACGCCTGCGCCTCGTCCCCTTCGCTGATTCTTCAACAGCGGGCGAACGCTTACACCGGCTCGGCCCCCGCTCCGGAACTCGCCACTAGTCGTCGATCGCGCATTCGATAGAAGACTCCGCCGCCTATCGCCGCGGCTATCCCGCCGATGGTCAAGCCCCAGCCGAGGTTCTCCACACCGCCATTGGCGAACTGCAAGGTCACGTCCTCCTGAGTCGGGATCACGATCATTAGCGAGGGCCCGGCGTGGAAGGGTCCTTCAGCTCCGTTGACCCGCCAGTTGGGGAAGTACGAGACCTTCACAAGGTGGGGCACTCCCACCGCGTCAGTGTGGAACGAGATCGCATCATCCTCGATCACGACATCTGTGATCGTGGCCTCCCCTGGCAACGGATCCATCGTTCGTAAATCGTTGAGGTCAGTAATTCGCGGCCAATCGAGGGGACCATCGGTCGTGATCCACCGATCCAAGAGATCCATCGATCCGTACCACTCCAGTGAGATCTCCTCGAAGGTGGCAGCCTGCTCGCCGGGGCCGATCCCGATAACTCCCGCGAGTCGAGCCAGGAGACTGTTGTGAGGACCCTCGTACACAGCGGGTTGGAACGTCGCGGCTTCTACCAGGGGTGCGTCGGCGACCTCGTAGAACGTGAAGGGCCCGGTGGCAGTGACCTCGGTGAGTTCGGGCCACTTGTCAGCCTCTTCTTTGGCCTCGGTCGTGAAGGACACGTAGTACTGGACCCCGTAGATCTGCATGTGTCGGATGCCGCGTTCGAAGTCAAAGCGGTGATAGTCAAGGCCCGGGATGGGGCTGGATGGATTGACGCTCATTTCCGCCTGGTTGAGAAAGTGGAACGGAGTCGAGAGCGATGACTCGAAGAACAGGCCTTCCATCGAGCCAAAATTCTCCTGGGTCCAGAAGGGAAACAGCATCAACGCCATCGGCGATCCGAAGTCGTTCATCGTGCGGTCGTATTCCCAGTGAATGCGACCGGGTTCCAATTCGCTGCTGGCGGTGGCCATGAGCGCCTCGTACTCGGGCCATCGGGTCTTACCTTCGTAACCGGTGTAATTCCACCGAGCCCATCCGTTCATGATGGTGATTCCTGCCACCGCCCCCAGCGCGAGGATGCCGGCGCCGCCCATAGCCAGAAACACCTTGGAGTCGACCGATTTGAGCCACATCATCGACAGCAGCAGGGCTCCGACCACCGCCACCGAGAAAGCCCAAACGACCGTGTTCGGCACGTTGGGCTCCTTCGCCAGCAACACCACCGCAACGATGCCGGCGATGGTGCCGGCCAGCCGCGGCAGGATCCCGGAGATCCGTTCGGGCAGACGCCGCGCCAACCACATCACGACGCCACCTAGAGCTATCGCCGCAAAGAAGGTCACACCGAAGTACCAGAACGGGAGGAGCCGCCCGTTCCACAGCTTCCAGCGGGCATTGAAGATCCCCGGGAGAAGGTCCGGCAGAATGTTGGGAAGCGGGTAATAGATGATCGGTATGAGGGTCAGGGTCATCACCGGCAGGGCCCGCGGCGTCCGCCCCCACGTCCAGACGGCACCGGCGATGGCCGGGACCAGAAGAAGCCAGATCTCCAACGGGAACAACTGATCCCAGCTGACCAGCGGAACCCACGCCATGTCGGAACTGAACCCGAGCCGTGCAAGCAAGGGCAGCACCCAGAACCCGCTGATGGCGAGACCTCCCAACCAGATCGGTAGGGCCCGGCGCCATGCCCCCTTCCAGGTGAGAACGGTGAGGCTCGCCGTGACGATGACGATGATCGTGATGATGTGGCACAGAACTGCCGCAGCGAGCGCGATCGCTGCCGGTACCTGGTATTTCGGATCGTCGAGGACAGCTCTTATCAGAAGCCCGAGATAGAGCAGGGAAAGGGCCAGCGACCAGGAGAACGAAAACTCACCAGCCAAGGTCGAGAGGACATTGCCTCCATAGATCGTGAAGCTCTCCATGAAGAGAAAAGCGGCGCCGGCGCCGGCGGCGACCGTCGCCACAGGTCTTCCGAATCGCAAGCTGCGGGCGAGGTAATAGACAGCCGGTGGTGTCGCCAGCAGACCGAGCACGGTGGCGACCTTGAACGCCACTCCGTAAGGAAGGACGACGTCGAGGAGGACGATCACCAGAGAAGGCAGCGGGAAGTAGAAGTAGAAAACCGGGTAGCCACCAAACCAATCCTGCGACCAGCCGAGGATGCGGCCTTCTGGCAACAACACATCGCGGAGATAGGCGGGCACTGCAACGTGCGCGGCCATGTCGCCCCCCGACGGTGTGTTGGCCTCGAGAATCATCCTCGGATTGAGAACCATGAGGATGACGAACGAGATACCAGCCAGCACCGCCAGGGGTACCCAGCGCCTAAAAGTCGGGAGGTTGCTCCCTGCTTGCATCAGATGAACGACACTGAGATCTAGGCGCGGGCTTTACGGACGAGCTCGAGCACCTGGCGCAGATCTATCAATTGGCCAGCTTTGTCCCACCACTTCTCTTCGCACTTATGGCATGAGAAGAACTGGACTTCGCTCCCGTCGGGAAGTCGGTGCTTGATCTCGATGACGTCGGTGATACCGCACACGGGACAATCCATTGCGCGAAATCTTACCTAGTTGTGGAGCTACGTTCGGGGACCCTACAGCAAAACCGTTTTACGTTCTACGTCGAATCCGTGACGATGGGCAACGGGTCAGGTTGGGCTTGGTCTGTGGTGTCAGAAGCAGCCAAGAATCGGCGAAGGAGGGACTCGCCCGTCATCGGTCACTTCGTAATTTGGCGGATAGCTCCCGGCGAATACGTAATTCGATGCAGGAGTCCCGGAAACCGGGAGCGTGGCGCCAGGTTTCGTCTAGGCCGGGGTAAAACGTAGGACGTAGAACGAAATCGCCCCTAGATCCTCACTCTTCGTGCAGCAACCGTCCTACGTATCGGCTGCGGCGGCGGCCCTTTTCCCACCAGTAGGCGTACCAGTAGGGGCCGTGGGGGCAGGTCGTGCAACTCTGCTTGCCGCATTTGATCATCTGCTCGCGCAGCCTGACCTTCGCCCGATCTTCGGATCCGATCGCTCCCTCACGCTCGAGTTGGGCCCGGGAAAGGATCAACAGACGACGGAGGTCGTGCTGGTCGAGGTCCCTGACCGCATCGAGCAAGTCGCGGTCGAGGGGCATCTCAGGCGACTTCGAGCGGGGCGAAGAGCCTGACGACGGTGCGGCGATCTGTGAAAGTCCACCCCAGCGGCGGGCTCAGTCGCTCGGCATGGTTGGCACAGAGGGCGTATCCGGGAGCGTTGTGCCCCTCGAGGTCCTCCACCCACATTTGACGGTCGGCATAGTTGTAGGCCATACGAACCGAGGCCGGGGTGCTGCAACGGAGGCAAGAGGAGAACATGTCCGCAACGGTAGGTGAGCGACCGCCCTTCCAGCAAGGATCGAAACAGCCCGTCGCAACTGGACTTCGGAGAGGGGCGGACTCAGCGGCGGGCGATCGATGCAGGTGGTACGACCGGCAAATGGCGTTTGCGGGGCACACCCTCGAACACCAGGGCGTTGCGGTCGGCCAAGACGACAACCGCCGTTGGAACCCGGACGATGCCGTGATGGCCGAAGCTTCGTGGATCATCCTCATGACGCGTTTCGCTGAAGGAATCCCCGTACACCGAAGCAATAACGGCCCTGGCTTCCCTGCAGGTCCCGCAGGTGGTCGAGGTGAAGAGATGAACCCCGGGAGGTAGATCATCCCTAGTCGTTCGTTGAGGCCGTGCCCTCCGGGTGTGTCCAGCCACTGCCGCCGCCATCAGAACGACGCCGACAATCAGCACGATGACCAGCAGGCGGATGGTGGTATCGCTCATCCCACCGGTACCGCCGCCGATACCCCGACCGAAACCCCGCTGAGGACGCCGTAGAAGACGACGATGTTGCCATCGGCGGAAACATCGATCGCGCCGCCTCTGGCCCCGGTCACGAATACACCGGTTGTCATCCCAGGCGGTAGCGCTGCGGACTGCACGGCCGAGACGCCGGCGCGCTCGATTCTCGCCGCCAGCGGCAGGCCCGACGTATTAAGGATCCAGACAGTGGCCTGGCCTTCATTCAGAAGAGCTGAGACCGGGACCGACCACCTGGTGGCCTCCCGGGTTATCCCGGGCGAGACCGCTCTCACGTCTTCGAACGTATAGACGATCGCCGCCGCAACAGGTTCGACCGCAGACACGACCAGGCCAGAGCCCGGGCCGGCGACATTTTCGACGGGAATGACTTCAAGAGCCTGGGCGACGAGCACACCCTCGGCGACTCCTTCGACGACTCCATCAGGTTGGATGCGATCGATCCGGTAGGCGGTATCCACGTCTGACAGTGACCTGAGATGGATCGCACCGTCGAACCCGAAGTCGGGCAATGCGAAGAACCACTGGGTGCTGGCGGCAACTGCCTCTGATGTGGCCACGTCGGTGGGACCCGACCGCTTCATTCCGGCAACGACCAGCCCGGAGTCGGCGACGACCGCGAAGCTGAGGGTTTGCCTGCCGGCCATGGACTGGTCCAGGACCACCTCGACCGAGGTCGCGGGTGGAACCGTCATCTCTTCGAGGTCGGTCGGTGTGTCGACCCCAAACTCGCTGGCGCCAATCAGGCGGACGGAGGCTGCGGATGCGAACGGATTGACCAGCACCATGGTGGAACCATCGCCTTCCGCCGTCGACATCCCCATGATCGCCACCGATCCGCGGGAAGCAGGGACGCAGCCCGAAACCGCTGCCACTGTTCCCGCCCGACTGTACGTTGCGGCAGTTCCCGCGGTCTCAACCAGTATCGGTGTTGTCCCGAGTTCAGCAAGGTCGCCGACCTCAGTGAAGAACGCCGCGTCACCGCCAGGAATGTCGATCGGCCCCGCGCCGCCGCCGATGACACGAAGGGTGCCCCCTTGCGAACCCGAAACGCCGAGCCGGGAGGAGAAGCCTCCGCCGGCCTCGGCCACCGGACAAACGACGTAGGGGTCCCCTTCCAACTGGGGGAGTGCCGATGGGTTCGGAGCCGGATCCGGCACGATCAAAACTCCGAGAACTGACAGGCCGGCCGCGGCGATTATCGCCGTCCATCTGCGCAAGACGTCTGTCACGAGCGGATCCCGACCGGAGCGGATCCATCGTCGACCTCGCGGCCATCGGCGTGGTCGCCCCCTTCACCGGCCCGGTCGTCCTGGCGCTGACCGGGTGGCTCGAGTTTGGCCGGCATTCGTTTGGCCCCCGTTCGGGTCCCCGACAGAATGAGGATCACGAGGACTATGAGGAGCCCTCCGGAGGCAAGTCCGGCGACCCTCGTCAACGAGTCGGGCGTGAAAACCGCCTCACCCTCCTCACCGGAAACCGTATTGGCCCAGCCCTCGGCCATGTCCGAATCGGGTCCCCACCGCGCGTCAGCGTTGTCGGCGAGGCGGACCCGGCCATCGGTGGGCTCACCTCGATAGGTGCGGCCGTCCCAATCCCAAACTGCTCCGTCATCGGTAATGGCCCGGGCAGACCCTGCCATATTCTCGTAGACGGTCAACTCCGGATCGACCGGCGTCAGCGCCAGATCGATCTGGCGGTCGAGGGCTTGCGTGTCGAAATCGGCTTCGGGAAGAACCACGACCCATCCGATTCCGAATTCAGCCAGGGCCGCTCCTGGGCGAAGGTCTATCCCGCGTATCAGATGATCGAGTATGACTTCGGCCAGAGCGACGTCGCCGGCCTGGAAGTTGGGAAGGTACGCCTGTTCCAGAGTGGCAACGCTGCCGTCGATCAGGCGGTATGCGACCGGGCCAAGTGAGCGACTGGCGCCCGGCAGATCGGCAGCCGGACCGATCACGAGAACCCTGGTCGACGACGGGAATTCATCAAGGGTGGCGACAAATCCGAGGCGATCGGACCAGCGGTCGGCAGGAAGTCCGGCTCTGCCACCGGCGGCCGTGGCGATGGCCGGCACCAGGAACAGTGCCACCGCGGCCATGGCGATCAACCGCCGCCAGGTAGGGCCCTCCGCCACCTCCACCACCATCGCCGTCAAGAAGGCGCCGCCAATCGAGGCGGCCAACAAGCCCACCATGCCCCACCCTGGAAGAACCCCGGGGGTCATTGCCAGAAGCCATCCCCCGACTGCAAGGGAGCCACCGAATGCCAAAGGCCCCAGGCGGGTCTTACCGATCCAGAGGGCCCCTACTCCGACGGCGGCCACCACCGAGACCGGCCAGAGCCACCGAAGTTGGAGAACCGGCAGAGGGTCGGCAGTGAGCAGGGGCCAGAGATTGCCCGAAGCCACAAAGGGAGCCACTAACCCGAGGCCGAGAGCCGTCACCGCCAATCCGGTGAACACCGCGAACCAGCGTCGGGTGAATGCGGCCCAGAGAATCGCTGCTACCGGAACCAAAGCCAGGATTGGCGGATATGTGGCGGCCACCAAGCCTGCCGTGAGTCCTCCCCGCGCGTATCGGCCGAGCCGTCGTCGCCAGTCCCCGCTGGTCGGGGACAAAACTGCATCGAGGACCCACGGAAGCGGCCCCGCCGCCAGCAACACGGGCCACTGTCCGGCGCCGAACAACGCCGCAGACGTTGCACCCCCGACGTAAACCCAGGCTGCAAGATGGCCGGCGCCGCTGCTGGCCCCAGCCCGGCGAGCAAGCCTGATCGTCCCGGCCAGGGCCGCAACCACCGCCCCGACCGTCAGCAGTGTGGCGGTGATCTCCGGACGACCCCCTACCAGGACGTTGGCGATTGCCCCTAACCCGGCAATCGGCGGAGCGGTCGCCGAACTTCCCAGCCCGGACGCATGCCAGCCCCCGCCGTAGGACGCGATGACACCGCTGAGGTCGTCGGCCGGGGGCAGGCTGAACCCGGCCACGGGCGTCCCTGCGAACCAGATCTCGCGGGTCGCGATGGCGACTCCCAAGCTCGACAGCGCCACCAGGATGGCGGTCGGCTTGGTCCAGGCATGGACCGTCCGTTCCGCCAGGGAGTCGGGTTCGTCCTCGTCGATAGCCCTGCTGAACCGTTCGCCCAACTCGGAAAGCGTCTTTCGCAGGCGCACCGAACCGGCGACCTGGAATCGGAACAACTCTTCGTCTCCGACCTGGCGAACACGGTGCAAGGCCCGGCGGGCGGAGGCGGTTGATGCCAGCTTGCCCACGTTCCAGACCCAGCCGACGAGAGTGGCAAGCAGCGGGCGCAATCGCCCCAGGAGCAACTGGCCGAGTCCATCGGCCACACCGACCAGAAAGCCGGTTGGCAGAACCCACGCCAGCGTTATCGGCCGGTAGGCAATCAGCATGGCCCGCTGTCGCCCGGCCTGCTGGCGCCACCCGGGCTGGTGATCGGGACAGTCGAGAGGATGGAAAACTTCCGAAGACGGCACGACGATCACACGTCCCCCCGCCAGGCGAGCGCGTTGGGAAAGATCCAGCCCGGCCGCATCCAACGACAACTCGGGATCCAGCCCCCTCAAGCCACTCAGCAGGTCGCGCCGAACCAGCATCGAGATCGGCGAAACGAATGCGACCTCGCGTACTACGTCGTACTGCTCTAGGTCCAGCTCCTCGGGATCCAAACCTGAGTACGGCTCACCAAATACGTCGGTCGCCTCACCGACCGAATCGAGCCGGTCTTCGGATCCTTCGATCAGAACCTTGGAGCCGGCTACCGAAGCGTCGTGGCGACGAGTTTCACGCACAAGCGCCAACAACGCGTCAGGCCGGGGGCGCGTGTCTCCATGGATGAGCCAAACGAACTCGATCCTCTCATCGAGGCGGTCGAGGATCTGTCCGACGTGGTCGAGACGGGTTACCGGCCCGAAGATCGGGATACCGTCTGGCCCCAATAAATCCGAATCAGGTGAATCCGAATCAGGCGAATCCGAATCAGGCGAATCAGGGTCAGATGGGCCCAGTTCGCCAAGCTGCAGGACCTGGGCGGGTACGTAGACTTGCCGTGCGACCGCGGTCAGCGTCTCATCGAGGCGGCTTCGTGGTGAGGACAGCACTACAACTGCCACGGCGGGAGGGCCTGGAGACATGGCGGGAGAAGGAGCTACCGGAGGACCCGGCGGGCTGGTCATGGGGCAAGACATTGTGTTGCGGTCGGGGCAGTACCGCAATCTCGGGAGGGACACGTGAGGTTGGCAATGTTGTCGGGCGGGGTCGGCGGAGCCCGTTTGGCCAGGGGTTTGGCGGCCATTACCGATGTCGACCTGACCGTGATCGTCAACGTCGGAGACGACGAACGCATCTACGGATTGCTCGTTTCCCCCGATATCGACACAGTCGTCTACACCATGGCGAGCCGGGAAGGTCCCCACGGTTGGGGACTTAGCGACGATCCTTTCACGGTGATGGCGGCAATGGACGCACTCCCCATCGACACCAATTTTCGCATCGGCGACCGCGACATCGCCACCAACATGTTCCGCACCGATCGCCTGGCGGGGGGTTGGTCGCTCACCTGGGTGACAACCGCTCTCGCCTCCGCGTTCGGGGTGCCGGC
This sequence comes from Acidimicrobiia bacterium, assembly GCA_035525055.1. Taxonomy (GTDB): domain Bacteria; phylum Actinomycetota; class Acidimicrobiia; order Spongiisociales; family ZC4RG35; genus DATEEG01. Next base: position 9,423 of record DATLEZ010000159.1, read on the forward strand.
AACTGTGTTGCCCGCGACCGACGATCCCCTGAAGTCCCAGCTAAAGGTGGCGAACGGCGGGTGGATCAGCTTCCAGGAGTACTTCGTGGTGCGTCGGCATGCCGATGAAATCGAAGACATCCGATTCGAGGGGGCAGGGTTGTCCAGACCGGCACCCGGAGTAATCGAGGCGATCGAGGCGAGCGACGCACTCATCATCGGACCGTCGAATCCGGTCCTCTCGGTCTGGCCGATCCTGGCGGTCCCGTCAATCGGCGAGGCGGTAGCGCAAAAGAGCCGGGTGATGGCGGTCAGCCCGCTGATAGGCGGGTCGGCCCTCAAAGGTCCGGCTCACCGAATTCTCGCTGCCCTCGGATACGGCTCCGGAACCTCAGCGGTGATTGGCTCCTATGGGGGGCTACTCACGGACATCGTCATCGACAATTCCGATGCCGACGATGCTGTTGGAGTCAAGAAACCCTGGATTCATGTCACCGACACCCGGATGCCCGACCTGGCTGCCTCGACGCGACTAGCGCAGGTCCTCGTCGACGCCATCGGCGACGGCGGATAGCCCGTGGTCGTCGAGATCTTCCCGGTGCCAGGGCTTCCCGACATCGAACCGGGCAACGATCTGACGGCGCTGCTGGTGGAGGCGTTAGCGCCTCTGCATCCCCGCGATGGCGACATTCTCGTGGTCACCCACAAGGTCGTGTCCAAGGCTGAAGGGGCGATTGCCCCGGCCGCAACCGAGGAGGACTATCGGAACGTGGTTGCGTCCGAGGCCACTTCGATCGTTCGCCGGCGAGGGGATATGGTGATCGCGGTCACCCGGCATGGATTCGTCTGCGCCAACGCCGGAGTTGATCGCTCCAACGTGACCGGCGATCGCGTAGTCCTACTCCCCCGCGATCCCGACCGCTCTGCCCACCGAATCCGGACCCGTCTGCACCGAGACCTGGGCGTCGATCTAGCGGTGGTCATATCGGACACGTTTGGAAGAGCCTGGCGCACGGGCGTCGTTGACGTGGCGATCGGCATCTCGGGCATCAGGCCGATCCTCGATCTCAAGGGAACGACCGACATGCACGGAAGGGTGCTCGAGGTCACAGAAGTGGCGATTGCGGATGAGGTCGCCGCCGCGGCCGAACTGGCGATGGGAAAGTCAACCGGCATCGCCGCAGCCCTGGTCCGCGGCGTGGCCTTCGAACCCGGAATAGGCCGAGCCTCAGAGCTAGTAAGAAACCCAGCAGAAGACATGTTCCGGTAGAGAGCCTTCGGCACGTGGTACGTGGTACGTGGTACGTCGGAATAGTTCTAGAACTCGAAGGTGGCTCGACTTGGGATCAGGCGCTGCGTTCAGGTTGAAGCCGTGCACCACTTCAGCCGACGTACCACGTACCACGTACCACGTACCACGTACCACGGGCGCCGAAGGCGCCTTAGGCGCTGGGGCGTCCCAGGCCCCAGTAGTCCAGGCCGGCGGCGCGGACTGCCTTGGGGTCGAGCAGGTTGCGAGCATCGACGATCCTGTGGCCCCTCATCCGGCTTGCCACGTCGTTGAGATCGACAGTGGCGAACTCGGGCCACTCGGTGGCGATCAACAAGACATCCGCCCCGTCGACCGCCTCGAGGGCAGAGTCGGCATGTCGAATGTCGGGCGAATGGGCCTCGGGGTCATAGGACACGACTTCGGCGCCTTCCTCGATCAAGAGCCGAGCAATGCGCGTGGCCGGTGATTCTCTGACATCGTCGGTCCCGGCCTTGAACGCAACTCCCCACATTGCGATGCGGCGTCCGCGCAGACCGCCGCCGGCGGCCATCCGAACCTTGGTGGCGACACGGCGCCGTTGCTCCTCATCGGCTTCGATGACAGCTTTGAGAAGCTTGAAGTCGTAGCCGGCATCCTCAGCGACGCCGATCAGCGCCAAGGTGTCCTTGGGGAAGCACGAGCCACCGTAACCCGGGCCGGGCTTGAGGAAGTGGGGACCGATCCGATGATCGAGGCCCACTCCGTTCAGCACGTCGAGAATGTCCGCACCTGCGGCCTCGCACAAGTTGGCGAGAGTGTTGGCGAACGTCAAGCGCGTGGCGAGGTAGGAGTTGGAGGCGTACTTGATCATCTCGGCGGATGTCGGGTCGGTGGTCACGACCTTGGTCTCGAGGGTGTCGTACAGGGAGGTGACAAGGAGAGCGTCGTTGGCGTCGAAGGCTCCGACAACGATTCGGTCTGGGTCCAGGAAGTCGGAAACCGCACTCCCTTCTCTGAGGAACTCCGGATGAGAGACGACCCCGGCTGCACTGCCAAGATTGGCCAGTCGCTTCCTCAATCCGATGACCGTCCCCGGAGGGACTGTGGACTTTACGACGAAGAGCGTTTCCGGCTCGACCGTGAGGGCGAGTTCGTCGACCACCCCTTCGATAAAGCTCAAGTCTGCTCGACCTCTCGCCCCGGGCGGAGTCGGAAGGCACAGAAAGACCATACGCGAGCCTTTTACGGCGTCGACATTGGATCCGTGAAAGCTGAGCCGACGAGACTGACGGGCTTCGACGAGGAGATCGGCCAGGCCGTCCTCAAAAATCGGGACCTGTCCGCTCTCGAGGAGAGCGAGGCGGGCGCCGTCGGCCTCGCCCAAGCGCACTTCATGGCCGAGACGAGCCAGTCCGGCGGCGGTCACCAGACCGACGTAGCCAGCGCCGATAACAGATATTTTCACGATTGCTCCCCTGCGATGACCGCCCGTTTGGGCAAGCTAGCCGTTCTGGGCCGTCCTGTCAGCATCCAATCCGACGATAACCACGGCATCAACACCGGAATCCAAAGAGCCTGTTGAAACCTCCCCAAATCCGAGGGCGTCGACGATCGCTTGACCGGCCAACAGGCCACCGGGACGAACCAGCACCTTGGTGATCTCGAAGTCACTCCGATCCGCATCGCCGACGGTAAGAACCTCAAAGCCCTCGTCTTCAAGGATGTCGGACCAGCGCCCGGCCGAGCCCTTGGTTCCGTTGCCGTTGAGGACCTGCAAACGGAGCGGCTCATCCTCGGTTGCGGCGGTCATCGGTTGACCGGAGGCAAAGTGGGCGATGACGTCGTCCGCCTCCGGATGCTGCATCCGCACGATCGACATCTCGTTGTAGGTATCGAGGTAGACCGGAAGTGTTGCAGTCTCGATCTTCTGGCCCGAGATCGAACGCATTCGGTAGGCCAATTCGACCAAGGAGGATCGGGCGAAAGCCGAGTCGACCGTCAGGTGCTGGGCGAAGCCGCCGACGATCGATCCGGTCTCGGTGAGGCTCGAGGGAGTCTTGACTGCTCCCAGGATCGCCAGGATCAGACTTTGCTGGCGCCCGGTCCGTCCGATGTCGTCGGCGTCGACCGACACCCAGCTGCCTTCGCGCAGTTCCTGATACTGGCGCGATCGGGCGTAGGCAAGGGCCTGGGACCCGTCCAGCAACTGGTTTCCGGCGACCACCGACAAACCGCTGTTGGCGTCACGGGCCGCGTAGGGAAAGTCGAGGTAGACCCCTCCGATGTCGTCGACCAGCGATTGGAAACCCACGAAGTCGACCTCGATGTAGTGGTGGACCGGGAGGCCGGTCACCTGCTTGACGGTGCGAACCATGAGAGGTGCCCCGCCCACCGCGTAGGCAGCGTTGATCCGATCCGTGCCTTTGCCCGGGATTTCGACCAGAAGGTCCCGGGGAAGAGAGAGGATCTGCACATGGCCATCGCCCGGGTAGAGCTTGATCAGCATGATCACGTCCCCCCGCGCTCCGGCAGACTCACCAAAGTTCTGAAGGCTGTCGAGACCGGCGCGACTATCCGAGCCGATGACGAGGAAGACAAGAGGTTCGGCCGATTCGGTTGGCCGCAAGGTCAATTCCGGCACCACTTCCTCGAGTTGGGTGGCGTTGTCGCGGAAGGCGTCTTGAGCCGAACGCAGAGTCCAATAGACCGCGAAAACGGCGACGTTGGCGAAGACGAGAAAGACAACGATCAGCCGCTTGACCCAGGTCGAGGCACTGCGATGTTTCAGCCCGGTCGGTTGCCCGGTGAGTTGATTGTGGACGCGTTGAGTCGGCGGTGTCATAGTGGAATCGAGGCTCATTGGACTACCTCTGAGACGCTCAGAAGATTAGCAAGGTTCCATACCCAGAAGCCGGGCGAAACGAAACGTTCATATCGCGGGCACTACCCTCCGAGTCCTAAGTTCAAGAGCGGAGACAGTGGCAGTCCTACCCCACGAGGGAACCTTTTCGATCATGTACGGCACCTTCCGGGTGCCGGTTGGAAGCGGCTACCGCCCCGGCTATCTCTCCCGACCCGACGAGGCCGGCCGCTTTCCGGTCGTCCTCACGTTCCCGGGAGTCGGCGGTCTCAAGAGCTATCAGAAGGAACTCTGCCGACGACTGGCTCGTCGTGGGTTCGCCTGTCTTGCCATTGATCTCTATCCCGATGAGAACGTCAGTGAAAGCAAGCGGGACGATGACGGGCAAATGAACGACGCTTTGGCCGCTTACGCATCCCAAAGCGACCGTGCCATCTCGTCGGACATCGACGAGGCCCACGAGTTCCTCGAGAGCGAGGATGTCTTTTGGGCGATCCCGGACCGCTGCGGAGTCCTTGGAGTCGATGTGGGAGGTCGCTTCGCCCTCATCGCTGCCGCAACTCGACCATGGGCGCGAGCGGCTGTTGTCGTCTCGACGCCCCTCACCGGGGATGAGAACCGCGAGCTTCAGGTAGCCGACATGCTGAACCACATGGCGGTCCCGGTGCTTGGACTCTACGGCTCGGCCGACCAGCTGATTGCTCCCGAAACCGTCGACGCGGCCCAGGATCGAAACCAGAACGGTCAGTGGCTTCTTTACGACGGTGCCGGCCACCATTTCATCGACGACGGCAGCGACGAATACGACCCGGCGTCAGCAGCTGACGCCGAGATCCGCATTACGCAGTTCTTTCAATCCGTGCTTCCGAAGCCCGAAACGGTGGATCTGGGATAGATCAGTCCGAAGTCGCCACCGTGCGCCGAAATATGGCGGCCCAGTCCCGCCGTTGAACAAACCTGTCGCACCGCTCCCGTTTTCCGGGAGCCCTGCGCCGAATTACGCAGGGAGCGGGAGTGGCGCGCCAAATTTGCGGTGGCCAAATTTGCGGTGGCCAGCAAGGAGGTGATGCCCTCCACCTTCTTTCGCTGACCTTGATTTCCCCCGCGCACCCTCAACCGCTCCGCCCTCTCAGACTGTTCTCAGGTGGCGGATTTCGCCGGCGATCAGGCTTTTTCGCCCGGTTGTTGTCTCCACCACTAGGGCGCCGCTTTCGTCGACGTCGATGGCTTTTCCTTCTCCGTTGGGTTCCCAGGTCACCCGTCGCCCCACCGTCGCCGACAACTCGAGATAGCGACTCCGACCCCACTCTCGGGGGCCGGCCGCCAACTGCTCTAGGAGGCGCTCCGCCCAGGCCGTCGCTGTAGCGACGACCGCTCCAGAGCCGGGGTCGTTCATCCATAGAGCACTGCTGCCAGCATGAGCGTCGGGCCACCACAGATTGAGACCGCATCCCACCACCAGGACGCCGCCCGAGCCCTCAACCAGGATCCCGCCGACCTTGTCGTCGCCGACCAGCAGATCGTTGGGCCACTTCAAAGTGACACCGCCTTCGAGAGTGTCAGCAGCCGCCAGTCCGGCAATCAGTGGGATCAGCGGCCACGACCCGAGGTCCCAGGTGGGCCGCATAGCGAGGCTGGCCGCCATGGCACGCGGGGCCGATTCCCAGGTCCGCTGACTCCTCCCCCGTCCAGCAGTCTGCCTACGGGCCACCACCAGAATCGGCTCATCTACCAACACCGCGGCGGCAATGTCCTGGGTGGAGGTGACTTCGTCGTAGACCTGCAGTGAATAGGGTGTAGCCATCACGAGCCTGATTGAGTCCAACAGCTTTGGATCCAATCAGCATACGGAGGGACGTCGTGGGCACTGAGGCGCGCATCGAACAGCTACGCAAGCTTCGAGAAGAGGCGCTGCACTCCGGAAGCCGTCGTGCCGTCGACCGCCAGCACGAACAGGGCAAGCTCACCGCCCGTGAGAGGATCGCCCACCTCCTCGACAAGGGGTCTTTCCAGGAGATGGACATGCTGGTTCGCCACCAGGCGTCGGGGTTCGGTATCGAGCAAAAGCGCCCGGCCGGCGACGCAGTCGTGACGGGCTACGGGACGGTCGACGGCCGCACCGTGTTCGTATACGCCGAGGACTTCACGGTGTTCGGCGGCAGCCTGGGACGCGCCGTGGCCGACAAGATCTGCAAGCTGATGGATCTGGCGATGGAGGTCGGAGCGCCGATCATCGGCCTCAAAGACTCTGGAGGAGCACGCATCCAGGAGGGAGTCGCCTCTCTCGACGGCTACGGCCGGATCTTCGAACGCAACGTGCGGGCTTCGGGCGTCATCCCACAGATCTCCGTGATCATGGGGCCCTGCGCCGGCGGCGCCGTCTACTCACCGGCAATCACCGACTTCGTCATTCAGGTGGACAAGTCCTCGCACATGTTCATCACAGGACCCGACGTCATCAAGGCGGTCAGCGGCGAAGAGGTCAGCTTCGAGGAACTCGGAGGCGCGTTGACCCATGCCTCGACCTCCGGGGTGACCCACTTCGTGTTCCAGGACGGAGTCTCCGCCCTCGACGGCGTCCGCTACATGCTCTCCTTCTTGCCCCAGAACAACCTCGAGCTGCCGCCGTACTTTCCACCGGTGGACAGTCGCGACAGGATCGAAGACGCCCTCGACACACTGATCCCGGACTCTTCCAATCAACCCTATGACATGGCGGCTCTGATCGAGTTAGTTGTCGACGACGGCGAGTTCTTTCAGGTCCACGAGCACTGGGCCCGCAATCTCATCGTTGGTTTCGCCCGGCTCGACGGCCATGCGGTCGGAATCGTCGCCAACCAACCGGCCATCCTCGCAGGGACTCTCGACATAAAGGCCTCTGAGAAGGGTGCCCGTTTCGTCAGATTCTGCGACTCCTTCAACATCCCGATCGTCACATTCGTCGACGTGCCCGGGTTCTTACCGGGCGTAGATCAGGAGCACGGCGGCATCATCCGCCACGGGGCCAAGCTGCTCTATGCCTATTGCGAAGCCACGATCCCCCGAATGACCGTGATCGTTCGCAAGGCCTACGGAGGGGCCTACCTCGTCATGAATGCCCGCGGGATCCGGGCCGACATGGTCTTTGCCTGGCCGTCGGCCGAGATCGCGGTGATGGGGGCCCAAGGAGCGGTCAACGTCATCTTCCGCCGAGAAATCCAGGAAGCCGACAGCGAAGAAGAGAAGCGGTCGGAATTGATCGAGGACTACGAGGAGAAGTTCAACAATCCCTACCGGGCCGCCGAGCTCGGTCTGGTCGATGAGGTCATCGAGCCAAGGGAGACCAGGGTCAAGTTGATACGGGCCCTGGAAATGCTGCGAACCAAGCGCGAACACCTCCCCCAGAAGAAGCACGGAAATATCCCCCTGTGAGTAGTGCGTGGTGCGTGGTGCGTGATGCGTCGAAAGCCCGTGGTGCGTGGT
>DATLEZ010000160.1:0-3806 GCA_035525055.1 Acidimicrobiia bacterium
CGGACAGCACCGATGCCGCCACCAACCCACTGTGATTGATGGCCTCGGAGATGTCGTCGGGAAGCGGGCCTGAGTTGCCGATGCACGTGGTGCATCCGTAACCCACGACGTAGAAGCCGGTGGCTTCGAGATGATCGAGCAGTCCGGCCTTTTCGAGATACTCGGTCACTACCTGCGAGCCAGGTGCCAGCGAGGTCTTGACCCAGGGCTTGCGCGTGATTCCCTTCTCGACCGCGTTACGGGCCACGAGCCCGGCGGCGATCATCACCTCGGGGTTGGACGTGTTGGTGCATGAAGTGATGGCGGCGATCACGACGTCGCCGTCGGTGAGGGTGAAATTCCCGCTGGGACCGTCCACCTTGGCTTCGACCATTCCTTCGGACCGCTCGTACAACGAGGCGGCCTGCTCGTTCCAAGTCGTTTTCATGTCGACGAGGTTGATGCGATCCTGCGGGCGTCGGGGACCAGCCAGAGCGGGCTGCACGGTCGACATATCGAGCTCGAGGGTCGACGTGTAAATGACTTCGGTTCGGTCATCCCGCCACAGTCCCTGATGGCGGTAGTACTGCTCGACGGTCGCCACCAGCTCCTCGGACCGGCCGGTGAAGCGGAGGTACTCGAGCGTCTGGTCGTCGACGGGGAAGAAGCCAATCGTGGCCCCGTATTCGGGCGCCATGTTGGCGATGGTGGCCCTGTTCGCCACCGGCATGTCGTCCAGGCCAGGTCCGAAGAACTCGACGAACTTTCCGACAACTCCTTTGGCTCTCAACATCTCCGTAACCCGCAGAACCAGGTCGGTGGCAGTAGCGCCTTCGCTGAGCCGGCCGGTGAGTCGGAAGCCGATGACTTCCGGCAAGAGCATGGAGATCGGCTGACCGAGCATTGCTGCCTCGGCTTCGATTCCGCCGACGCCCCAGCCGACCACACCGAGGCCATTGATCATCGTGGTGTGCGAGTCCGTGCCCACCAGCGAGTCCGGGAACAGCCACCCGCCGTCGTCCCAGACCACATGGGCCAGATATTCGAGATTGACCTGATGGACGATCCCGGTGGCAGGCGGAACCACCCTGAAATTGGTGAAAGCACCCTGGCCCCACTTGAGGAATTCGTAGCGTTCCTGATTGCGTTCGAACTCACGCCGGCTGTTGATCACCAGGGCGTCGGCGCTGTTGAAGGCGTCAACCTGGACCGAATGGTCGATGACGAGATCTGATGCCACTCCCGGGTTGATCTTCGACGCCGCGGCGGTCCCACCGGTCATCCGCACGATGGCCGAGCGCATGGCCGCCAGGTCCACGATCGCCGGAACACCCGTGAAGTCCTGAAGTACAACCCTCCCGGGGATGAACGGGATCTCGATTTCGCCCACATGGCGAGCGTCGTAAGTAGTGATCTTGTCCACGTCCGACTGGTGGACGAGCCTGCCGTCGAGTTTGCGCAGCGCCGCCTCCAGCAGGACCCGGATGGAGTAGGGCAGCCGATCGATTCCCTCCAGGTCGGACAGTGAGGCGATCCGGCGCTCGCCGAGTGGGGTGTGGAGGGTTGTCGTTGTCATTGGAAACGATTGTACTTTGAGCCCCGAATCGTCCTACCGCCCCGCATCAGGAAGCCCGTTCATCCTTACGCGGAATCGAAAGAGAGCAGAATCTTTGAGGCCAACTTCCGTCTTCCGCCTTCCGACTGTCAGCGCCGAATCGTCACCCGGACCTGGGTTACGCAGTCCTCGTCGAGCATGGTGTGGGGATTCATCACGGGCAGGCAGTCCTGGCGGAGCACCCCCATGATCCCGGCGACCATGCCCCGGTCGAGCGAGCAAACGACTTCGGGATGGCCGGTGGCCGCCTCACCAAACGGGCAGTGACTCGTGACCAAGCGCTGGCCCTCGAGGTCGGCGCTGACCTCGAATCCGACACCGCCCATCACCTTGGCGAGGGCCTGCACCGCCCCTTCATATCCCGGGTCGTCGGGAGTGCCGAGGGATTCGGCAAGCTCCCGCCCGTACTCGCGACCGATCTTCTCGGCCACGGCGGCGATTCCTTCCGGCTTCACGTCATCGAGCACGCGCACCAGGAGTTCGACCAGCAGGTCATAGCGGCGGCCGGGATGGATCGAAACCGATTTGGAGGTTGCCTCGTAGCATTTGGCGGGACGTCCTGCCCCCGGTCCGGTGCGGCCGTTCCGCCGCTGGTGAGTAATGCGGACGTATCCCTCCTCGGCGAGTTTGTCGAGGTGATGACGGGCAACATTGGGATGAATGGCGAATAGTTCGGCGATGAGTCCGCTGGTCACGGGCTCGGCCGACTGACGAACCGCCAGATAGATTCCGCGACGGGTGGGATCACCCAACGCTGCCGCCAGGTCGCCGATGCTGCGGTCGAGTCCGCTCGAATCGATCGAAGAAAGGCTCATCTCCACCTGAAACTATAGTGACCAGGCCTTCTAGTCACTATCTGTGTAGGGGATACAGTGCCCGTTTCGGATGACCAAAGACACGCTCTCGAGGCGGTAATTGATCCGCTCCTTGGGCGAACGATTGGTGAATTGGCGATGCTGGCCGACGTTGAAAAGGGCTTGCTGGCGGGCCTCAAGGTCATGATCGTCCTTCCGGTGCCCAACTATCCCTACGAGGATGAACTGCGCCGGCGCATCGCGTCGGCGGTCGCCGAGCGAGTGACCATCGAGACCAGGGTCATGGACGATGACGCCAGGACCGCAATGATGACCCGCCTGCGCGATTCCGGCGGTCCCAGAGTTGGGCAGGGCGGTTCCCCGACCAGGGTTATTGCCGTCTCCTCGGGCAAGGGTGGCGTAGGTAAGTCGTCGGTGACCACCAACCTCGCCGTCGCGTTGAGCCGTTTGGGCAAGACGGTGGGCGTCATCGACGCCGATATCTGGGGTTTCTCGATTCCGAAGATGCTGGGAATCACCGGCGGTCCGGTGGTCATCGACCAATCAATCATCCCTCCAACCGCCTACGGGATCAAAGCCATGTCGATGGATTACTTCGTGCCGGAAGACAAGGCAGTGGTGTGGCGGGGACCGATGCTCCACAAGGCGATCGAGCAGTTCATCACTGACGTCTTCTGGGATTCCCCTGACTACCTGATTGTGGACATGCCGCCCGGGACCGGTGATATCGCCATCTCAATGAGCCAGTTCCTGCCACGGGCCCAGGTCTTGCTGGTGACCACTCCACAGCCGACCGCTCAGCGGGTGGCGCGCCGAGCCGCGCTGATGGCCGGCACCGTCAATCAAGAGGTGATCGGAGTCGTCGAGAACATGAGCTGGTTCACAGCCGACGACGGCAAACGCTACGAGATATTCGGCCGCGGTGGCGGACAGGCACTGGCTGACGAGATCGGCGTTCCACTCTTCGGGCAGATCCCGCTTCTGCCGGCCATGCGGGAAGGAGCCGATGTCGGACTGCCGGTGGCTCTGGCTGCCCCCGGCAGCGAAGCAGCCGCCGCCTTTGATCTGATCGCCGCCGAGATCGAGAAGCGAAAGCCGCGGGTGCGAAGCCACCCGCAGCTAGTGATCAACTCCTAGTCGACTCGGCGACAAAGATGCCGAAACCGGCCAACGCCGCCACCAAGAAGAACAGCAAGAAAGCCAGCGCCAAGGCCAAGAGGCAGGTCCCGATGATGCCGGTGATTCTGCCGGCCTGAGCCATGGCCAGCCCCTCGGGCGAGCGACGTCCCTCGGCAATACCTCGCAATTCGTCGTTTCCCAGCTTCCAAGCGAACGGGCCGAGCAACTGGCAGACCACGATCGAGAGAATTCCCAGGACCAGGACCGTGACCGCCTGG
>DATLEZ010000161.1:0-4207 GCA_035525055.1 Acidimicrobiia bacterium
CAGGCTTGGGCGCCGTTGATGAGGTTCACGCTGCTTGCTGCGGCGGTGCCGAGAGTGCTCGCCATCTGGAAGATGAAGACGGCGTTGGGGTCGCCTTGGGCGTCGAGGGTCAGTGTCCCGGTTATTCCAAAGGTCCCCGCATCTGAGTCATAGACGCCACCGGTCAGGGTCTCCCCACCGAGCTCGGTGGGGATGGTGGCAGTCACCGCCCGTCCAGCAGCATCGTCGTATGCCGTGACCAAGTCGACCTTGGCCTGCTCAGCGACAGCATCCGTCAGGTGGAGCTCACCGTTCAACGTCACCGATCCGAACCCGGTCACCGCGGTTCCCGGATGTAAGCCGACATCGCCGGTGATGGTCGTCGGGCCGGTGTTGGTGATGGTCTCGCCGGCTAGAACAGCGAAGTCATCGGCTGTTCCGAGGCCGACCGATACCACCTGCGCGTGAAGTGCCGGGCCGGCAGCGAAGAAGACTAAAAGGGAGATCAGCACGATAATCGGTACATTCCGCGCCGCAGCTACCGGTCGAGACCGGCCTGTGTCGCGTGGTTTGTCTGGGGGGTTGGCGTATTCGCCGAGACCGGTATTGGTCGCAGCTAGTGGGAGACTGCTGCTGCTGTTCTCGCGTTGTAACGAGAACCGCTTTGGGGCGGGTCCGGTCTGTGGTTGGGGCATCGGCCCCCCAAGAGTTGGCTGATCTCCGCGGTCGCATCCAACGCGGCAATCTTCAATATGAGGCGGGTTCGAGTGCTGAAGACGATCTTCACTCTCAACCCGGAGGAGTTTCACTGTGCCGACCACCCCAGGAATGGGTGCGGCTATGGAAGCAGGTAATGGTCGGCCAGAATGGCATTGAGTTCGTCGGTCGACTCGGACCGGAGTTGTTCATGGTTCAGTCGATGGCCACGCCGATCAGAATGAATCCGACGAGCACCAGTGCACCTGCAAGTGCCAACAGCGCGGCCGTTATCACGAATGCCAAGGCGACCCGATCTGCTCTCTTGGCCGTGGGCGACTCAGGCGGGGCGGATGACCCGGCGTCGCGTCTTGCGGCTCTCCTGGCCAGGGATGTGAACAGCAGGCCGATGATTGGGAGGACGGCGAGGTTTGCCACGTGCGCCACGCCGAGAAACAGTAGAAACGCGGCGATCCCTGCCGTTCCCAGCCACAGCTCCTCGCTCGGGATGGCTATCGGCTGGTGCAGATCGGCCGGGTCGAAGTTGATGACGATGAAGCCACCGAAGAACAGGTAGTAGGCAATGTCGAGCAGCTTTGAGAAGAGCACACCTGTATCCGGTCTGAGGCGAAAGACGTCGTCGAGGAGCGGGCCTCCCAGCCGCCGCAGCGCCGGCCCGACGGTGATCAAGATGGTGACGAGAACCACTTCGATGACGGCTTGCAGCGACCATTTCGGGGCGGTCCATACACCGCCCGGGCTCCGCTGTGACGTTGCGACGACGAATAGACCCAGTACGAGGAGTCCGAGAGCCGACGTGATCGCGATTTCGAGCAGCCGGCGACGATGCGCCCGGTCCTCCTCGATGCTGCGTTGCAGACGGGCGAACAGATCGATGCTGGGCTGGTAGTCGTCGGTGGCGTGAAGGGCCTCTCGTATCCGTCTTTCCAGGCTCATCATCTGTTCTCCAGGATTGGGGCCATGGCGGCCAGTCCTCGTCTGCAGTGGGTCTTCACAGAGTTCACCGAGATCGACAGGGTCTCGGCGATCTCTCGCTCGGTCAGATCGAAGTAGAAGCGGAGGACCAGGCAGTCACGCTGACGCCTGGATAGGGTGTTGAGGGCGTCGATCACTTCGGCCTTGCTCTCGTCCTTTACTATCTGCATGCCCGGATCCTCAGGCACGCGATCGTCGATCATCGAGTCCTGATGCCTCAGTGAGAGCAGACCGCGTCGGTTGTGATCTCTGGCCAGGTTGAGGACTATCGAGCGCAGGTAGGCAGCGCTCTTGTCGGGGTCGTCTATCCGCTGGGTGGCGTGGTAGAGGCGGATGAAGGCCTCTTGAACGATGTCTTCCGCTCCGGTGCGGTCGTCGGTGAAGAGCCTGGCCAACCGGACCAATGAGACGGCTTCCCGGTGGTAAAGACGCTCGACCAGGGAAACGCGGACCAGTTCCTCGGATGTCCAGGTCGTCTTGCCGGCCGCAACGACCGCCAGCCACAGCACGATCTCAGGATGCCTTGGGTGCGTCCTCGTCCATTTGCCGGCTCAAGCCGAGGAGCCGGCCGACGAGTGGCAGGCTCAACACGTTGAGCCCGTGGAGGACACCCATGAGAAGCAGCATCCCCCCGATGCGGGCCATCTCATGCTGAAGCTGCGTGCCGATCGGGTCTCGTGCCGTCTCCCTCCACTCGATCGGTTGGCTCAGGGTGATCGTGAAGAGGATCAGAGCCGTGAAGATGAGGTAGTAAGCGATGTCCATCAGGACCAGGTAGCTCTTCCCGGTGCGAGGGTTCCCCCGGAAGATGTCACCGGCGTAAGCCCGTCCGAACCTCTTGATCAGCGGGCCCAACACCACGACGATTGCGACGAGGACGACATCGGTTATCAGCTCGATCGTCCACCAGCTCATTACTACGGCCCTTCCCTAGCGGACAATGGTCCTACGCCGGGTGCCGATTCAGCTGCGCGAATCGAAATCCCGATTACGACCCAAGCAAGGGCCATGATTCCGAGGATCACAGTACTTCCCACGGTCTCTGCGGTGTCGTCGACGATTCCCCCAAAGACCAGAAGCAGGGGAAGCAACGGTGCTTCTACCCAAAGCGCCGCCCTTCCCCACCTCGGGAGGACTCCCTTCTTCGCCGCGCCGAGGGCGGTGACCACCAGAGCAGGGGTCATGCTGATTATCCCGAATGCCAGGCCTATCAGCGGCAGCGAGGCGAAGGCAGCGGCTGACTCCTCGTCGATGGCCAGCACAGAACCGACGGCGATCGCCAGGAAACCACCAGCGATCCCGAGAAAGGCGAGGGCGGTCCAGCAACTTCCCAGGAGCATCCACCCGCCGGGAGCTGGATGGTGGGCTGCGAGCAGACCCATACAGCAGACTGCGAAAAGGACCGCAGCCAGCGCGAACAGCCACGGGAACGCGCCCTCTCGAATGTCGCCGCTCTGGGTAGTGATCTGGACTATCGCCACCAAGGCGAGAGCAACGACGGGCGCCGCGGCAGCGACCCAACTGCCAACACGGAAACCTGCTCGCCATGCGCGTGGCGACACGGGGCGCCCGGCGAGAGCCCCAGGCTGAGAACTCATCTCCGAGCCCCATCCGTATTGGAGGCCAGCGTCGACACGTCCTCTCCAGCCGGGGGCTTTGATGCCCGCCGCTCCTGGAGACGCATGGCCGTGGCCATCGCTCCCACCCCGTAGAGGAGACTCACCATTCCAAACATGGGGATGTTCATCCGTGCCCCGGCGCCCAGATCGAACAGTTCCATGCGCAATTCTTCGGTGGTGAGCAGAACAGCCAACACGGCCACGGCCGGGACGATCGCCGATGCCATGATCGAGCGAAGCTCGAGGCCGCGCCTCGCCAGGTTGCCCGCTATCCCAAAGATGCTCCCGAAGAATCCGCCGACGAAGATCACAATGAACATCGTGCCTTCCATGGTGAACTCCGGGCTGCGGAGAGGATCGATGAGCGCAACCACTCGCATCGCGAGACGGAGTCCCGGCCCCAGGATGAGAAGACCGGACACAACTCCGCCGATCGCTCCGTAAAGCACGCCACTCCAGAACCTGGGAACCAACCACCAGGCGAGCCCGGCGCCGACAAGCACCAACACACCGGCGCCCGGGCCGACGATTGGGGTGGTGGCAAGTACTGACGCCACGGCGAGCCCGAGCAGCAATCCCCTCTGAAGGGGTGTCCGCCCGGGTCGCCATGTCATCCGCTCGGTCACGACAGATCAGCGCATGCGATCTTCATGCCGTTGGGGGCGTGGATCACCACTGACACCGCGTCGTCGCCCGCGGTGGCGTAAACCGTCGTCTTACCGTTGGCGTTGCCCGCCGGGTTCGCCGTGAAGGGGCCGGGCCAGATCTCGAAACCGTCCAGGGCTCCGCCGGCCACTGGCTCTTCGAAGCGGTAATGGCCGCCCGCAGTGCCGTCAGCGCACGCCTGGTTGTGCACCTGCGCGTTGTAGGTGAAGCCCGGGATGAGCCCGGTGACGTTCACCGACACGATGGTCTTT
>DATLEZ010000162.1:0-58666 GCA_035525055.1 Acidimicrobiia bacterium
ACCGCACGGTCCCCTATAGGCAATGCATGATCACGCCCGGAATCGATGGGATCTACCTCGATCTGCATGTCCAGCCGGCGGCGCGCCGATCCCGGATTGTCGGTCCTCACGGTGATGCCCTGAAGGTGGCGGTGTCGGCCCGCGCCGAATCAGGCCGGGCCAACGAAGCCGTCCTCCTGGCAGTAGCCGCGCTCTTGGACGTTCCGATCGGTGACGTCTCGCTCACAGCCGGTCACAGGTCCAGGCGAAAGCGGGTTTTTATCAGAGGCGTCGACGAGCCGGCCGCGAAGCAACGGATCGACGACTCGCTCTCCTAGATTCGGCCAACTCGCAGGAGGCCCCCTGACAAGCCGGCCGAGGGATCGATGGCAGCGCCCGTTACCCGGTCGACACCGCCCCATCTAGGTCCCCCGGCCCCATGGCATTGATCCTGCTCCTCGTCGTAGTCGTGGCTTTCAGCGCCGTTCGATTGTTCGGATTTCAGGTCGGGGACATGTGGCGGGATGTCGCCGAGGTTCAGGGAGCCGTTCATACCCCCGCACCTTCCGGTGGCGGGACCAACCCCGGCAACACCGGCGGAGGTCGGTCAGACCCCCCGGGTGGCGGCCCTGAAGCGGAGACAACTACAACCACGACCACCACCACAGCCCCCTAACCCGGAGTTCCTGAGCATTCCGTCGCGTCCTCACCGGCAATCTCATCTCACTTCAACAGCTCACCGCGCGACAATCACGCCGTCCCCGGATATGACATTCGCCTCTGGCCGACCAGCTTTTGATCCGCCATCTTGATTGGTGCGGCCCGTTCGCTTTGAACGGCCGCGTTGAGCCCGATGGCTCGGAAAGGAGTCGAGTGACATGACGACCATGGAAATGCCCAAGGTCGAAACTGTCGCGGAACCGACCGAATCAGAGAAGGTCGAGGAGTGCTCGGCGTTCGAGGACATGAAGGTCGACGGCGAGGAGTTGCTGGCAAAGGTCCGCGATCTCATTCACGAAGGCAACGTCCGCAGAGTGATCATCAAGAATGGCGAAGGCACGATCCTGATTGAGATCCCCCTGACCCTGGGCGTGGCGGGAGCCGTGATTCTGCCGACCCTGGCAGCAGTGGGAGCCATCGCCGCAATTGTCACCGACTGCTCGATCACCGTCGAACGGAGAGTCGAGGCGCCCAAGCCCTGAACTACCAACAGTCCCTGGCTCTAGCCGTCGTGGCCCTCCTCGGCCGCGTCGGCTTCAGCCTTGGTCTTATGGACGGTGCCGTCGGCGTGCTCGGGCGGGGAGTACAGGGAATAGAGCTTGACGGCTTCGTCACCGATATTGACCACGTTGTGCCAAACACCGGCAGGCACGATGAAGGCCCAGTCGTCTTCGACCTCATGGCTCTCGTCGACGCTGTCCTCCGATTTGCCGAGGTCCACTCTTGCCCTGCCCTGTTCAAGTCTCAGGAACTGGTCGAGGTGCCCGTGGGACTCCCAGCCAATCTCCTCGCCGGGAGCGAGGCTCATCAAGGTCAACTGAGTGTGCTTGCCGGTGAACACGACCCTTCGAAAGTTGCCGTTTTCCAACGTGATCTTGGTGACGTCGTCAAGCCACCCAGGCATGTGCACCTCCTTCTGGCCTCAATCGTATCTCAGCCGCGGGTTGGTGCCTCGGGCATCGCCACCAACCAGCCGGGCCCGAAGGCTGGTGTGGGTGGGACCGTCGGAAACATGGGCTGGACGAAGGGCGTCGAACTCCCTGCGGAGCACGGGAACTACCTCGGCACCGAGCATCTCCAACTGCTCGAGGACCGTCTCGAGGGGTAGGCCGGCGTGGTCCATCAGGAAGAGTTGGCGCTGGTAGTCACCGAAGTATTCCCGGAATTTCAACGTCTTTTCAATCACCTGTTGAGGGCTGCCGACCGTGAGAGGAGTTTGCGAGGTGAACTCTTCGAGAGTGGGGCCGTAGCCATAGACCGGAGCGTGGTCGAAGTAGGGACGGAACTCGCGAATCGCTTCTTGGGAATTCTTTCGCATAAACACCTGGCCACCGAGGCCGACTATTGCCTGGTCGGCCCGGCCATGGCCGTAATGCTCGAAGCGGGTCCGATAGTGGTTGACCAAGCGGATGAAATGCTCCTTCGGCCAGAAGATGTGATTGGCGAAGAATCCGTCACCGTAAAACGCCGCCTGTTCTGCGATCTCCGGGCTGCGGATCGACCCGTGCCAGACAAAGGGGGGTACCCCGTCCAGCGGCCGGGGGGTCGCCGTAAAGGACTCGAGGGGCGTGCGGAACTTTCCCTCCCAGTCGACCACGTCCTCACGCCAGAGGCGACGAAGCAGGCCGTAGTTTTCCAAAGCAAGTGGTATCCCGTCCCGGAGGTCCTTGCCGAACCACGGGTAGACGGGGGCGGTGTTGCCTCGTCCGAGCATGAGGTCGACCCGGCCATCGGCCAGATGCTGGAGCATCGAGTAGTCCTCGGCGATCTTCACCGGGTCGTTGGTTGTGATCAAGGTGGTTGCGGTCGAGAGGATGAGCCGCTTGGTCCGGGCGGCAATGAATCCGAGCAGTGTTGTCGGCGAAGAAGGCACGAACGGCGGGTTGTGGTGCTCGCCGCTGGCGAAGACGTCGAGCCCGACCTCCTCTGCCTTGTCGGCAATGGCGACCATAGCCTTGATCCGCTCGTCTTCTGTTGGCACCCGACCGTTGGTCGGATCGGGTGTGACATCGCCGACTGTGAAGACACCGAACTGCATGCAAACTCCCTGACAGCCTATTTCATATTCCTTCTTGTGACGGTTGGCCTACCGCCACGGTGGTCAACCGTCACAAGAACGGGGTTTAGGCGTCGAGGTGGAGGGGGAGGCCGAAGAGGGGGAACAACCGGGCCGTGTCGAGGAAGAAGGTGAAGTCGACTATCCGACCACCCGACATCTCGAGGACCTGGATCGCCCAGGGGTCGTAACCGTCGCCTGAAGCGGCCCGCTTGTACTGGGCGAAGGCGGGCGCACCGTTGGCCATGGTCGGCATGAGCCGGGATCCACGACAAGCTACGCCTGGGCCGGTCCACCACGCAAAGATGTCGCTGCGACCCTGCAACCACATCGCGTAAGGAGGCATCGATTGAGTGGCGTCCTCATGGATCAAAGCGGTGAGCATTTCCATGTCGTAGCGCTGAAACGCATCCACATACCTCGCCAATAACTCTCCGCTCTCCTCGTCCAGAGACCCGGCCGGCTCCGACTCACTCAGGTCGCTCGCAGCGAGGGTCGAACGAGCCCTTTGCAGCGCGCTGTTGACCGACGCCACCGACCCGCCGAGGAGATCGGCGACTTCGGATGCCTTCCAGTTGAGAACCTCCCGCAGAATCAGAACGGCCCTCTGCCGCGGCGGCAGATGTTGGAGGGCGGCCACGAAAGCAAGGCGAATGGACTCCCGCGACACGATCAAATCGGCCGGATCGCTACCGTCCGGGCCGAGCCAGCCGCCCGGGATCGGCTCGATCCAAGCCTCGGCGCGCTGGGTTGGCCCTGGCTCCGAAGCTCCGGTGACAGCCGGGCCAAGGTCTATCGGGCGGGCCCGCCGCTGCCTCCCTCTCAGCATGTCAATGCAGACGTTGGTAGCGATGCGATAGAGCCATGAGCGCACCGCGGCCCGGCCCTCGAAACGGTCGAAACCGCGCCAGGCCCGGACCATGGTCTCCTGGACCGCGTCCTCCGCTTCGAAGGCCGACCCCAGCATTCGATAGCAGTAGCTGACCAGCTCCGACCGGTGCTCCTCGAACGCCGGTTCGAGCCCGGTCGGGGCCACTGCCGTCGTGATTGCGCCACCTACCTTGATATCAGTCACTTGTCTTCAAATCAGTCATGGGGGCTTCCGATCTCGCGCTGGACGGGAAGGGGTCAATCGTAGGTCCGGGTCTCTTCATTGCGGGAATCGCCCAGACAATGGTGGGCCGTCGGTCATGGCCGTCAGTCATGGGCTGGAAGCGGATCGTCGGATAACTCGACACCACCAAGATTCGCCCGATCCGCCGTGTCGTTGGCAATGGTTTCCGATTGTGGCGGCACGCTCCGCAGCAGAACGAAAGCGATGATCGCCACAGCAATTGCAAGGACGGCGCTGACAGCGGCGGTGAGCCTGAGTCCGTCCGTGAACGCCAGGCGGGCCACCTCGAGTAGCTCGGCACCGAGACCGTCGGGTAGTTCCGCGGCGACGCCCACCGCTCCACCGAGGGTGTCGCGGGCCACCTCGGCCGCCCCGGCTGGCAACCCGGCTGGAAGTCTCTGGCCCAGCTGACTCCGGTAGACGGCAGTACCAACGCTTCCCAGGATGGCCAGGCCCAACGCCCCTCCAAGCTCGCCGCCGGTTTCTGAGATCCCCGATGCCGCCCCTGCCTTCTCTGGAGGAGCCGATCCGACGATCAATTCCGTCGCCAGCGTTATCACCGGCGCCAGCCCCAGAGAGATGATGATGGAACCGGCTACGACGACTGCGAGTCCGCTCGATGCCGTGACACCCATCAGGACCGCCATGCCGAGGGCAGAGATCACCAGCCCGCCGGCCATAACCCGGGCCGGCCGAAATCGGCTCAGAATCCGGGGACCGACCGTCGAACCGATCGTGAAGCCGGCCGCCGACGGCAGCGACCAGAGCCCGGCGACGAGAGGTGAAAGTCCCAGCACCAGTTGCAGATACTGGGCCACGAACAGGAAGTAGCCGACGACCACGAAGATGCTCAAGAAGTACGCCACAAGTGAGGCGCTAAGCGCCCGAATCCGGAAGAGCCGGAGGTCGATCAAGGGGTCTTCCAGCCTGCCCTGACGGCGAACAAATAGAGCGCCGAGGGCGAGGCCGGCGATGATCGTCAGGACCGGCGGCCATCCAACCCCATCCTGGGCGATCTCCTTGAGTCCGAAGATCACCGCCAGGACCGCTGTCAGAGACATCGCCGCACTCCGCAAGTCGAGGCGACCGGCGTCGGGATCCCGATACTCGGGGAGAACCCGCGGACCCAGCACCAAGAGGAGCGCCATGACCGGGAGGGCCAGCAGGAAAACGGAGCCCCACCAAAAGTGCTCGAGCATCACGCCACCGGCCAGTGGACCGACGGCACTGCCCGCGGAGAATGCCGCAATCCACCATCCGATGGCAATCGACCGTTGCTTCGGATCTTGAAACATGTTGAAGATCAGCGACAGGGTCGACGGTGCCAGGGTTGCGCCAGCCACACCCATAAGTGCCCGGCTGGCGATGAGCATCCCGGCGCTGGTCGAGAAGGCGGCGAGGAGAGAAACAAGACCGAACGCCGCCGCTCCGATGAGCAAGAGACGGCGTCGGCCAATCCTGTCGCCGAGGGTTCCCATGGTGATGAGCGAGCCCGCGACGACGAAGCCGTAAATGTCGATGATCCAGAGCAGCTGTGAACTGGTCGGCTGGAGGTCGGCGCTGAGTTTGGGGACCGCGAGGTGCAGCACCGTCAGGTCTATCACGTAGACAAGACAGGCGATGGCGAGGACTCCGAGCCCCACCCATTCCCGGCGCCCGGCGAGGGCCGGCGCCGCGGTCTCTGTGTTGTCACCCTTCATCCAGGTGCTCCTGTTCGGTCATTGCTTCATTAGACGGCCGTGCAACGGAAAACTCATCGGTACCTGGTGACAAGCGAGTATCGCCGATGAGTTCTTCGGCGGATTCTCGTCCTATTTCGTATGAATCACGCCAAGTGTCCACCATCGACGACCACCCCGGCCATCGCATGAGCAGGTTCGACAACCCGGATCGCCTGTCGTTCCTTGGCCGACCGCTGCCCCCCGGGTTTGAGATGCGGGTGGTAACCGTTGCTCCCGGAGACACGAAGGCATATCGAGAAGCGGAATGGCGCGATGCACTGGTCGTGATCGAACGGGGACGGATCCAACTCCAAGGGCCGGGCGGAGGCCGCCGAGACTTCGCGACCGGGGATGTGCTGTGTCTTGTGGGGCTGTCGCTGTGGGCACTCCACAACCGCGGGCCGGAGCCCGCGGTCCTGGTGGCTGTGTCACGCAAGCGATAGGTCTCGATCAGGTCGACGCGGCCCGTCCACTGCACTCACTCTGGCGACACGTTGTGGTTGAAGCGGAACAAATTGGTCGGGTCGTAACGGCGCTTGACCGCCCTGAGCCGATCCAGGGTGGGACCCGGGTAGGCCCGGTGAATGCTGCCTTCTCTCTCGTCGAGGAAACCGACATAAGCGCCGAAGTCTTTGCCCGCCAGCTTTGAGGCGAACCCGACGACCCAGGTCTCGTGTATGTCAGCCTCCTCGGGACTTCCGTACACCGCGGCTAGGTTCACGAGGATCGGGCTGCTGCGGTGCGCAAAGGCGGTGGCGTCGAGGGGAACCCGGCTCATCGCCCCACCGAGCACTCGCAGCTGGGCGACTCTCATCGGCGCAGTTGAGGTCGCCAGGTAGTCGAGGATGGAGCTGGCCATTCCCTCATCGATCGAATCGACGAAGAGCGTGCGGCCCGCGGCGATCGGGTGATAATCCTCTTCGTCGGGCGGGTAGATCTCGGGATAGGGCATGGCCCTGACCATGTCGACGATCGGTGCGGCGAGCGCCCGGAAGCGATCCATCAGATGTTCTCCTGCCTCCACCTCCCCGGCGTAGGCCATGAGGGCCATGATTACCGGGAGTCCGTGTTGTTCCTCCGGTAGGAACGGCATCGGTGGAGCAGGCATTACGTTGGCGATGGTTGAGAGCTCGTCCGGTGCCGCCTCGGCTTCGGCGATGAACCCTGCAATCACCTCCGGCGTCGCCGGCAGGATCATCATACCGCCGACGATGGTCTCGACCTTGTGCAGGCGGAACTTGAAGCGGGTGACCACCCCGAAGTTGCCGCCGCCGCCTCGAATCGCCCAGAACAGGTCGGAGTGTGTGTCTGCATCGACCTGCAGGAGCTCACCGCTGGCAGTCACGAGCTCCGCTGCCAGCAGGTTGTCGATGGTCATGCCGTACTTGCGAACCAGATAGCCGACTCCCCCGCCCAACGTAATCCCGCCGATTCCGACTGAACCGGTGTCGCCGAAACCGGTGGCAAGGCCAAGAGCGGCCGCCAAACCGGTGTATTCCGCCGCTGTCAGTCCGCTCCCGGCCCAGGCGTACCGCTCGTCCGCATCGATTTCGAACGACTTCAGGCCGGCGAGATCCAGCACGATGCCGCCGTCGGAGACGGCATAGACACTGTGTCCACCGCTGCGAATTGCAAGTTCCAGGCCGGAATCGCCGGCCAGGGCAACCACTTTGGCAACGTCGTCGGCGTCGGCGACCTGGATGATCACTGCCGGTCGGCGATCGATTCCGCCGAGGAACACGGTGCGGGCCTCGTCATACTCCACATCGCCGGGTGCGATCACCCGGCCTTTGACACTGTTGCGCAGGTCCGCGATCGAGAGCGTGGCGGCACCCGATGATGAGACGGAAATTTGTACTCCTTGAGTTGCGGTCAATGGGGGTTAGACCGTACGTCGAGCGAAAACTCATCGCGAATCCCGCCCACTATCTCTTCCGATTCTGCTGTATAGTGAACCATATGGTTCAGTATCAAGTTCTCGACCGGACCTTCTCGGCGCTCTCCGATCCGACCCGGCGAGAGATCCTTCATCGTTTGGCGCGGCGACCGGCGTCGATCAGCGAACTGGCCGGACCCTTCGGAATGTCGTTGACCGGGCTCAAGAAGCATGTCCAGATCCTGGAGGAAGCCCGGCTCGTGACAACCGAGAAGATCGGCCGCACCCGCCAGTGCCGGCTAGGCCCCGAACACCTCGAGAGTGCGAGAGATTGGATTGAAGTCTTCGGGCGGCAGTGGGAGGGCCGCCTTGACGGCCTCGAGGCATTTTTCGAGCAGCAGAAAGGACACCCGCGATGACTTACGACCTGAAGGTGGAGCGATTGATCGATGCCTCGCCGGCGGAGGTGTTCGACGCCTACACCGATCCCGAAGCCCAGCGAGTCTGGTTCACGATCCTGAATAAGGACATGACGGTCGAGAACGAGGTCGACCTCCGGGTTGGCGGAAAGTCCGTGATCACGTGGGGCTTCTCCCCCGATGAGATGTTCCGCGAGACCAACATCTTTGAGGTTGTCGACCCTCCCCACCGTCTCGTCTCGAAGTCGTCGTACACCTCACCCGACGGATCGATCCTCGAGACGGATGTGGAAGTCACATTCCGAGACGAGGGTGGCAAAACTCTCATGACCGTTGTCCAAAGCGGATTCGTCGATGAGGGATTGAGAGATTTCCTCGCCGACAAGGCTTGGATCGGGGCCTTCGACCGGATCAACGCCTACTTCGCCGCCAAGGCCGGCTAGCTGTTTCGTCGCGCACAACCGGTTCGGAGATCGGGTAGAAAGACACCATGTCCTACCCACCTTCCCGATACCGGGCCGACTCGGGCATGATCAATGCGACCTTGCGGGGGACCGCTCAGTGGCCTGAACTGGTTTATCCGTCGGGCGGGCAGGTGCACTATCTGGCGACGGCTGCGTCGACCGGAGGTGAGTTCGGTCTCTATAGGTGGGAGATGGCAGCAGCCCCCAGCGGTCGGGATCCTCACTTTCACCGGACGATCTCAGAGTCGATCTACATCCTCACCGGCGCAGTTCGCCTCTTCGACGGGAGGCATTGGTTGGAGGGCAGCCCGGGAGACTTTCTATTCGTACCCGAGGGGGTATCCATGCTTTCCGCAATGAGTCCGGCGAGCCCGCATCGATGTTGATCCTGTTCGCACCAGGGGCACCGCGGGAGGAGTACTTCGAGACTCTCGCCCGAGTCGCCGAGGGCCTCGTGCTCAACGACGAGGAGAAGACCGAATTCTTCCTCCGCCACGACACACCTACTGGACCTGATGCTGCCGAGCTATCCGACCAGTCTTCCCACCGCCGATCGCACGAGCCTCGCAAGGGACTGTGTTTCCTTCGACTGGTCTGCCGCCTTGTTCGAATGAAGAAAAGGCAAAGTCCGGCCTCTCCACGCCTAGGAACGGACACAGCCTCTCCCAGGGGTCACGCTGAGCCAGATCCATCACCAGGAGGTCGTCGGATCGGCCCCCGAAATGGGCGATGACGTCGCGGTGTGGTTCTCGTACCGCTCTATGTCGACCTTCATTCCCCTCTGGACATCCCTTGCCATAGATCCAGGTCCTCATCGGAGTTTCCCGGGTTCCGAAGTGATGAACCTGGCTTCTGATCCAGAGGTCCGTTGGTCGCACGGTGAGAGTGAACTCGCTCCCCGGATACCTCCCGTCAAGACCCTTGCACAGCACCGGCCACGGATTGTCCTTGAAGGCGTCGAACCGGCCGACGAGGTTGTCGGCCATTGCCAACACACTCTTGGCGATCCGTGGGTCCTTCACGCCGTTGGGACCGGTGACGGAGTAACCGAGCAACCTCAATGCCTCGCCAATGCTCGTGGTTCCCGTCTTGTGGAAACCGATACAGAAGATCTTCCGGGGCACGGTCTCTCCTTCTTGGTGAGGTGTTGGAACATACGAGACCCCGGTAACAATTGAGTACCGAACGCGTATCCATCCAGACAACACTTCGTGACTGTTAATAGCCGGGCCGCAACCATTGGCGCATGACGCAGCTCTAAAGGTCCTCCGCGCTGAGGATGTCATTGGCCAGGAACTTCGGGACGACCATCCGCCACGCATCGATCACAATTTCTCGCATCTCGGTGACGTCGATGGAGGCGAGGCGGGCGACCACCCAGTTGTAACGCATGTCCGATTGCTTCGGCAACAGGAACTTGTCCGGTTCCGCGGCGACCAGGGCATCGCGTTCCTCCTTGGGGAAGGCGAAGCCCATCAACGTTTCATCGCGGGAGAAGGCCAGGTAGACGATCCGCCCCACCCGGAACTTCACCCGGTCGCGGACCAGAGCCTCGTAGGAACGAGGAAGATTCGAGGCCAGCTTCCGCACTTCATCGATGGAGACAGCCCCATCCCCGTTTTCGCGCATCAACCGCAGCCTATGGGCCGCGGTTGATTCGGGAAAACCCGTTCGAGAGAGGTGACGGAACTGCCTGGGCGGGCCCGTTCGGGCGGGCAGTTTCTATAGTGCGCAGTCGACAACAAAACCGACCGTCCGGCGCGGTCAACTGGAGGGACAGTGTCAGCTGAGTTCTTTGCGGATGTGAAGGATCGGATCGGGTTCGGAGGCCTGGATTCCGTGGACGACCTGTCCTTCAAGGTCTACGACCCGAATCGGTTGGTGTTGGGCACGAGCATGGCGGACCATCTCCGCATCGCCGTTTGCTATTGGCATTCCTTCAATTGGCCCGGCAGCGATGTGTTCGGGGCCGGCACCTTCGATCGGCCCTGGCTGCACGCGACCAGTGATCCCATGGCCGCTGCTCATCAGAAGATGGACGCTGCCTTCGAGTTTTTCACGAAGCTCGGGGTGCCGTTCTTTTGCTTCCATGACGTTGACATAGCCCCGGAGGGCGCCACCTTCGCCGAGTCGGCCAGGAATCTCGAAGTGATGGTGGACTACGCCGAGAAGAAGATGGCCGAGACCGGCGTCAAGCTCTTATGGGGAACGGCCAACCTCTTCTCCCACCCCCGATACGCGGCCGGCGCCTCGACCAACCCCGACCCGGCCGTGTTTGCCTACGGGGCGGCGCAGGTGAAGCACGCCCTCGAGGCGACCCACCGCCTGGGGGGCGCCAACTACGTGCTCTGGGGTGGCCGGGAGGGGTACGAGACACTGCTCAACACCGACCTCAAGCGCGAGGGAGATCAACTGGCGTCGTTCCTCACGATGGTCGCCGAGCACAAGCACAAGATCGGATTCACAGGGACACTGCTTATCGAGCCCAAGCCAGCCGAGCCGACCAAGCACCAGTACGACTACGACTGCCAGTCGGTCCACGGCTTCCTCGAGCGATACGAACTGGTCGACGAGTACCGGGTCAACATCGAAGGCAACCATGCAACCCTGGCCGGGCACAGCTTCCACCACGAGGTGGCCTACTCCGTTGCCCATGGCATTTTCGGTTCGATCGATGCCAATCGCGGGGACTATCAGAACGGCTGGGACACCGACCAGTTCCCGAACTCGGTGGATGAGCTCTCATTGGTCTTGTACGAGATCCTCCAGGCGGGCGGGTTCACGACCGGCGGCTTCAACTTCGACACCAAGCTCCGGCGCCAGTCGATGGATCGCACCGACCTCTTCCACGGTCACATCGGTGGCATCGACGCGCTGGCCCGGTCATTGCTGGTGGCGGCGGCACTGGTCGAGAACGAAACGCTGTCCAAACCGAGGGCGCAACGGTACGCGGGGTGGTCGGCCGATCTGGGAACGAGGATCAAGTCGGGCGCCGAGAGCCTCGAGAGCCTCGAGGCACAGGTCATTTCGGGAGAGTTGAATCCCACACCGGTGTCCGGCCGCCAGGAACTGCTCGAAGAACGCGTCAACCGGGTCATCTGGACCTCCGGGACCTAACCCGGTGCGTGACGTTGCAGCGCCACGTCCCGATCCGGACTCCAGGCCCATCAATCTCCAGATCGGCCCATACTCAGTCGCGGCAGCCACGACCTTCGGTCCCCGCCTGGTAAGCCTTCGCTACCGCAAGGGATCCGAGTTATTCGCGCAACTCCCCGACGATGTCGTGATCATTCATCCGGACTCCGGGACCTACCGATTCCGCGGGGGTCACCGTCTCTGGGCGGCGCCCGAGGTTCCTGCCATCACGTATGCCTCAGACGACCATCCCTGTGTCGTGACTACCGAAACCGACGGCCTGGCCATCACGGCGCCAGTCGACCCCGCCGGACTTATCAAGCGGGTGGCCGTCAGCCTTGAGGGCGAGAGGCTTGTCGTAGATCATCACCTGACGAATGCTGGACTCCGGCCGTTAACCGTTGCCCTGTGGGGAATCACCCAGTTTCGCCTCGGTGGAATGGCCCTGATTCCGATTGGCACGGGCGTCGTTCACGATCCATTCCAGGCCGACAGCAGCCTGGTGATTTGGCCGTACACCGATCTGACAGACCAGCGTCTCTCCTGGCGGCAGCAGGCGGCAATCGTCGAGGGCACACCCGGGCCGGCGTTCAAGGTCGGCTCGGGCCCCGACCCCGGGCGCATCGGTTATCTGATCGACGGCCACCTGTTCATCAAAGAGGTTTTGCCCGCCGGAATGGGTGACTACGTCGACCGCGGAGCAGTCGCCCAGATGTATGTCGAGGACTCATTCTGCGAACTGGAGAGTGTCGGACCCGTTGCTCCCCTAGATCCGGGATCGTCGGTCTCGCATCGGGAAGTCTGGGAGGTCACCGAGTGCGGCGATCTGGCGACCGCCTACGACCGCGTGGTCAAACGGGCCGGCGCGTGACTTACGTCATCGGGATCGACACGTCCACGACGGCCACCAAGGCCGTACTGGTCGATAGCGGCGGCGGCGTGGCCGGAATCGCTTCGTCAACGTACGGCTACGAGACGCCCCGCCCCCTCTGGACCGAGCAGGACCCCGGGCTTTGGTGGGAGGCCACTATCGCCGCGGTGCGACAGGTCATGGCCGAGTGCGGAATCTCCGGATCCGAGGTCGAGGCGGTCGGATTGACCGGCCAGATGCACGGTTCGGTTCTGCTCGATCATCAAGGGGAGGTGGTCCGGCCCGCGATCCTTTGGAACGATCAACGCACCGAGGCGGAATGCATCGAGATCCGCAAGCGGGTGGGGGCGGAGCGCTTGATCGAGGTGACCGGCAACGATGCCCTCACTGGGTTCACGGCGCCGAAGTTGTTGTGGGTGCAGCGACACGAACCCGACAATTGGGCCCGGGTCAGCCACGTCCTCCTTCCGAAGGACTACGTTCGCTATCGGCTTACCAACGGTTTTGCGGTCGATGTGGCCGACGGTTCCGGGACGATTCTCTTCGACCTCGCGGCCAGAACCTGGTCGCCAGAAGTTCTCGGTGCCCTCGACATTTCCCCGTCCCTGATGCCATCGACGTTCGAAGGCCCAATGGTCACCGGTTCGGTCAGTGCGGACGCCGCCGCGGCGACGGGTCTTCGAAGCGGCACGCCCATTGTCGCCGGGGGTGGCGACCAATCCGCCAACGCAGTGGGAGTGGGGGCGGTCGCTCCGGGTATCGCCGCGCTCTCACTCGGCACCTCCGGGGTGGTTTTTGCCACCACCGCCGGGCCAGCGATCGAGCCGCGAGGCCGGGTCCACTCGTTCTGTCACGCCGTTCCCGGGCGATGGCACATGATGGGTGTGATGCTCTCTGCGGCGGGAAGCCTGCGCTGGCTGCGAGATGCTCTCGCCCCCAGCGCCGGCTTCGAAGATCTGGTGGCAGGCGCTGGCGAGGTGGCGGCAGGCAGCGATGGGCTTCTGTTTCTCCCCTACCTGACCGGTGAGAGGACTCCGCACCCCGACCCGCTGGCGCGAGGTGCCTTTGTGGGACTCACGGTCCGCCACGATCTCCGTCATCTGACCCGGGCAGTTCTAGAGGGTGTTGCATTCGGGCTGCGTGATGGCCTCGATCTGATGGTCGGGGCGGGTCTCCCGGCTCCCACTTCGATCCGGGCTTCGGGCGGCGGGGTCCGCAGTCCGCTCTGGCGCCAGATCCTGTCTGACGTCCTGGAAGCAGAAATCGAGACGGTCCAAACCGAAGAAGGCGCCGCCTATGGAGCTGCGCTGCTGGCGGCCGTCGGGGCGGAGTGGTTCGGTTCCGTCGAGAGAGCTTGCGCAACAGCCGTGACTTTGACGCCCGCTGCCACGCCTTCTGATCTCGTCACTTTCTACCGCAAAGCGCACGACCGCTATCGCAACCTTTACCCCGCGCTGGCCCCCACGTTCCACGCCACCCCCTGAGACTCTGTGAAGGTTGGTGCACCATCTTGGTAGGTAATGGTGCACAGACGCACCTCGATGGAGGTCGTGTGACGGTTTTCTGACCTCGCATATGTCCGCCTCAAGGTTTTGGCGTTCGCTGCGACGCCTAAGGTCCGGCGTGAGCGAAGGCAGTAAACCTTCACACGTGGGCCCGGACAGACGAACCGTGAACGTAAACGCACCAGCACAATGCGAAAACCTTCACAGCTGCTTGAGCGAGCCTCAGCCGTGGAGTTCTGCGAGCTCCGACCTGGTGACGTCTCCGGGGAGCTTCCCGATGATGATCATCGCCAGGACCTCATCCATGGTCACGTCGGTCTTGTTGACAGTCCCTACCACTTTGCCCATGAGCATGACGGTGATTCGATCGGCAAGATCGAAGACGTCGTGGATGTCGTGGCTGATCAGGATGATCCCGAGACCGTCCGCCTTGAGTTGACGGATCAGACTCCTCACTTGATCGGTCTCGGCAGGCCCGAGAGCCGCGGTCGGCTCGTCCATGATCAGAATCCGAGCGTTGAAATGCACGGCCCGGGCGATTGCCACTGATTGCCGCTGGCCTCCTGACAGCGAGGCAACTGGAGATTTGAAGTTGCGGAATTTCGGGTTGAGACGCCCCATCAGCTTGCGGCAGGCGTCCTCCATCCCAGAGTCGTTGAGTGTTCCCCAACGGGTGATCAACTCCCGCCCGAGAAACACGTTGGACGGGGCATCGATGTTGTCGGCCAATGCCAACGTCTGATAGATGGTCTCGATTCCAAGCCCTTTGGCATCGCGCGGGCTTGTAATACTCACCGGCTGTCCATCGATGAGAACCTGACCGAAATCGGGTCGTTGCGCTCCCGAAAGGGTCTTGATCAAGGTGGATTTGCCTGCTCCGTTCCCACCGACAAGGGCGTGGATTTCCCCTTGGCGGAGGTCGAAGCTGACGTTGTCGACTGCGTGGACCCCGCCGAAGCTCACATTCATGTTCCTCATCTCAACCAAAGGAGGAACCCTGTCTGCCTGATCGGTCACACCTTCATCCTCGCTCGCCGACGATAGACGGTGTCGATGGCCACTGCCATGACGAGGACGATGCCGACGACGATGTCCTGGATCGGAGCGTCGACCCCGGTCAGAACCATTCCCGATTGCAACGATTGCATCACCAGTGCCCCGAGTACCGCACCAGAGACGGTGCCGATGCCACCGGCGAGCGAAGTCCCGCCGATCACTGCCGCCGCGATGACGTACAGTTCCGAAAGCTGCCCAAGTCCACTGACTGCCGCGTTGAGTCGCGCGATCTGTACCGCTGCCGCGATCGCAACGAGGACCCCCATCAACATGAAGGTCTTCACGATTGTCCATCGAGTCTTGATGCCGCCGAGTTCGGCCGCCTCGGGGTTCCCACCGATGGCGAAGACGTAGCGCCCATAACTGCGACGGACGGCGACGAAGGTCATCGCAAGCCCGACGACGATGGCGATCAATACGGGGATGGCAATGCCGAGAGGAATTTGGAGCCCACCCTCGGGCCAGGCGATCCCGTTCGCCTCGGCGTATTGACGGGCGAGTGCCTCGGGCATGTAGTAGTTGTTGATTACCCAGACCGCACCTAGGACGGCGGCCGAGCCGGCCGTTCCGAGGGCCGCGTCCGCCCAAACCGGACGAAGGGTGAACCCGAACTTGCGGCGTTGCCGTCGCCCGTTCATGAGCACCGCCAGGATTCCAACACAGGCGACACCGGCCACCACCCAGCTCGCCGGGCCACCAATCGTTCCCCGCGAGCCTCCGCCGATCAGCTGGAAGGTGGTGTCCATCGGCGCCACAGTTCGGCCACTCGAAAGGGCCCACGCCACCCCTCGCCACACCAGCAGGCCCCCCAGAGTGACTATGAAAGAAGGTACGCCGACATAAGCGACGATGAAGCCCTGAAAACCGCCGAGGGCGGCCCCCAGGACGAGCCCAAAGAGCAGCGTGATGATCCATGTGGCCCCGTGATCGAAGCCAAGGATCTCCGGGAGTACCTCCGCCTGAACAACGGCCATGGCCATTCCGATGGCACCCAGCATCGACCCCACCGACAGATCGATATTACGCGAGACGATGACGAGCACCATCCCGGTCGCCATGATGGCGACGGCTGCGGTCTGTACCGAGAGGTTCCAGAGGTTGCGCGGGGTGAGGAATGTGCCACCCGAGAGGATGTGGAAGCCGATCCAGATGACCGCCAGCGACGCGATCATCCCGAGCATGCGGGTGTCGATCTCGGTTGTACGCAGGATCGAACCGAGAGAGCGGCGGGGACGCTCCTCCGGCTGCTCCGGAGCTATGGCGGGTTCTTCAGCAACTTGCATTCGTCGAACAACAGTCGCGAAAGCGCGCTGCGCCCACGGGTCGGCCGTGGGCGCAGCGCGTGATGGTCACGAGGCGATCAAACCATGTTTCAGGCGCAAACCGCCACGCTGCCCGCCGCGACGCCCTGGCAGAGCGCTTCGACGGTGATCCACTCGGCCTCGACCACGATGTTGAGGTTGTCCTGGGTGATCGGAATTGGAGCTAGAAGGATCGAGGTCATGGTGTTGCCACCAGGCGACTCGAATTCGACTACACCCGCAACGCCGGCCAGAGCAGTGCCCTGGGCCAGCGCCACAGCTGCTTCACCGGCCGCCCGACCCAGTTCACGAGCGTCTTTCCAGACCGAGACGGACTGGGTACCCAGCGCAACCCGGTTCAGGGCGGCGGCATCACCGTCCTGTCCCGAAACCGGCACGATCCCGGCTAGTCCCTGGGCCTCAAGCGCCGCAACAACACCGCCAGCCATGCCGTCGTTGGATGCGACGACTGCGTCGACTTCGTTGTTGTTCTGGGTGAGGAACTGCTCCATGTTGGTCTGGGCCAGTGCCGGATCCCAGTTGTCGGTGTACGACTCCCCGACGTTGACGATGTCACCGGCATCGATGGCCGCCTGGAGGATTTCCTGCTGGCCGCCACGGAGGAAGTCGGCGTTGGCGTCAGCCTGATTGCCCTTGATGAATACGTAGTTGCCGGACGGCACCAGCTCGAAGATGACCCGCGCCTGCATCCGCCCCACCTCGACGTTGTCAAAGGTGATGTAGAGGGCGCCTGGATCTTCGATAAGCCGGTCGTAGGCGATGACAGGAACGCCCTGGTCGAGGGCACTCTGTACCGCCGGCAGGATCGCCGTTCCATCCTGGGCCAGGATGATCAGAACATCGGCACCCTGGGAAATCAGGTTCTCCACGTCGTCCAACTGCTTCTCTGCCGAAGACCCTGCGTCCGACGAGATATAGGTCGCGCCGGCCGCGTCGAGCGCAGCCTGGATAGCCGGCTCGTCGGACTTGGCCCAACGCTCTTCGTTGTAGTTGTTCCAGGAGACTCCGACGATGAGCTCATCGTCCATCGGTTCGGTCGTCTCGGTAGGTGCCTCGGTAGTCGTTGCGGCGGTGGTTTCGGTGGCTCCGGTGGTGGCGGTTGTCGTGTCCGCTCCGTCGCCTCCACAAGCAGCGATCATCATCGCGATCACTGCCAGTAGCGCCAGATTTCGGCGTTTGAACATGTTTATGTTCCTTCCTTGCACTATTTCATTTGTCTCAAAACGAGACCCGCGAACTGTAGCCAATCCCCGCCTGACGAGACCGGTTGCCCCGTCATCGCAGGACCTTCGCATGCAACATCGGTCCCAGATGGTGCGCGTTGATACGAAGGATGAGTGGCCTGTCGACCGAGAATAACCGACATATGTTTGGTGCCGCAACAAATCCGTCAGGTAACTTTTCGGCATACGAAAGAAATTCGAGATCGCTGTGTCTGCCTCGGCCTTGGCCGCCGGACCGGAGAGCCCGCGAACCGACCTATATAGTGGGCTCTCCAACAAAAGACCTCGTGGCCGCCATGGATCCCACCGAAATCGCCGTCAGCCGGGACTCGCTTAACAGGAGCCTCGGGCTGGCAACCGAAGAGCTCCGTCGTCACAACCTCGGTGTTGTGCTGGAACGACTCCACCTGTTCGGAGCCGTTTCTCGCTCCGAGTTGACCGCCGCCACCGGACTCAACCGCTCCACCATCGCCGGATTGATCGGTCAGTTGACGAGCCTGGGCCTGGTCGACGAGGGGCCCGGACTGATCAACGCCGGACCCGGTCGACCCTCCCCCATGGTCACGACCAGGCCCCAGGGTGCAGTGGTTCTCGCAATTGACCTGGCAGTCGACTCTGTGGCCGTTGCGACCATCGGACTGGGGGGCCACATCTACAACAGGATCAGAGTTGCCCGACCACGTGGCCGCTTTTCTCCTCAGGAGACTGTCAAGGACGTAGCCAAACTGGCCGGACCCCTGCTCGATTCCCTGCCTGCCAAACATGTGCTGGTGGGGGTGGGGGCCGCGATCGTCGGCGTTGCTCGGAGATCGGACGGCTTCGTTCACATCGCCCCGAACCTCGGATGGCGCAACGTCCCTCTCGGCGCCATGCTCGCCACTGAGCTCGATCTGGCGGGTCATGTTCAGGTCGCCAACGACGCCGATCTCGGCGCCCTGGCCGAGCAGCGCCGCGGGGTGGGATTCGGGGTGAGGCACTTGATCTACATCCACGGCGAGGTCGGAATCGGGACCGGTGTCATCCTCGATGGTGAGCCTCTTCTCGGCGCCGCCGGATATGCGGGTGAGGCCGGGCACATGTTGATCAACCCTGACGGAGGCAAGTGCCGCTGCGGAGCCAGCGGCTGTTGGGAAACCGAGGCCGGGGAGGCCGCCCTGGCCAGGCTCGCCCGGCTGCCTGCCAACGTCACCGGACTCGCGGTCCTTGACACCGTCGTCGCCCGGGCGGCCGAGGGCGACAAGCCCACGATCGCTGCCATCGTTGAAATCGGCAGGTGGCTCGGACTCGGCATCGGCAACCTCGTCAACATTTTCAACCCCCAGCTCGTAGTCCTGGGTGGCTTTTATCAACGCCTCTTTCCACATCTGCAGGCGGCGGTCGTCAAGAACGCCAGCCTTCGGGCGCTCGAAGCTCCCGGTCAGATGGCGAGCATCATCGCCAGCAGCCTCGGCTTCGACGCTCCGCTGATCGGGGCGGCCGAACTGGCTCTGGCGGGCGTAATGGCCGACCCGGCCGGAGTCGGCGGCCTGGCGATGAAGGGGCAAGAGTCGGCCGGGTCGCCGGCTCGAGCCTGACCGCCACCCCCAGAACCCGTTTTGGCCCGAGAACCCGTTTTGGCGCGGAGGATCGACGCTCTGGTGTCGATCCTCCGCGCCAGAACGGTGGCAAGCCCCTAGACGCCGGCGTCGGCGACTATCCGCTCGATCACCTCGAGGTTGGCGACGGCGTCCCGGGGCTCGGTCGGCACCGGGCTGCCGTCGCGTATGGACTGAGAGAAGGCGTCGGCCTGAATGCCATATTGGTCGCCGGCCTCGACCTCGTGAACCTCGACTCCCGGGGCCACCGGCGGGTCCCCACCCGCGAAGAGGAGGATCCTGGTGCGAAGGCCGGGCGGAATGTTGAAAGGAATCTCGACCAGCATTCTCCCCGCCGTCCCCACCAGATGAACTCTCTGATCATCCTCGAGCTGGGTCGAGCACGTGAACGTTGCGTGCCTGCCACCGAAGTCGAGAATGGCCGAGGTGATTACATCGGTGCCAAACGAATCATCTCGTCGAATCGAGGCCTTGACCTCGATCGGCTCGGCATCGAACAACATGCGGGCGACGTTCACGGGGTAGCAGCCGATGTCCATGAGCGCCCCGCCTGAAAATGCGGCAATGTTGCGTATGTCGTTGGGATCAACGTTTCGATAGGAAAAGAAAGACTGAATAGCAAGGAGCTCTCCAATCGAGCCCGCCTCAACCATGCGCCGGACCTCTCTCCACAAAGGGTGGAGCCGGTACATGAATGCCTCCATTAGCTTCACCCCGGCCTGTTCGCAGGCGTCGATCATCCGGCGAGCGTCGGCGCTGCTCGGCGCCATCGGCTTTTCGCACAAGATGTGTTTGCCGGCGGCGGCGGCCGCCATCGTCCACTCAGCGTGAAGGTGATTGGGAAGTGGTATGTAGACCGCCTCGACGTCGGGATCGGCCAGCAGGTCCTCGTAGGACCCGTAGGACTTGGGAATTCCGAGACTCTTCGCCGCGGCGGCAGCCTTCTCGGCGGATCGGGAAGCTATGGCGTCAACCCGGCTCAGGGCCGAGCCCTGCATGCCGGGGATGACCTTGCGAATGGCGATGTCGGCGCAACCGATCACGCCCCAACGAACCGGAGAAGCAATCATCGGCGGCATCATATGATCCCGGATGATTCCCCGTTTTGGCGCGGACGATCGACACCAGGAGGTCGTTCCGCGCGCCAGCTGAGATGAGGGGCCAAAACCTTTAGATGAAAGCGAGACCACGTTGACCCGGACTGAGCGCGGCGCCGCCGGTGCGGGCTGGCTCGTGGCGGGCCTGGTGGCCGGATCGTTGGTGACGGCCGCGCTGGTGCTGGGCGGTGTGAGCTTCGCCCGCCAAGGAATACCGACCGCTGCGGCGAGTCCGCCCCGCTTCGTGGAAGAGACGACAGCTACCGGTATCGAGCATGTATACGACGGTGAGTTCACCTTTTTCGTCGGCGGGGGCGTGGCTGTCTTCGACTGCAACGACGACGAGCGGCCCGACCTCTACTTCGCCGGCGGTGTCAATCCGGCGGCGCTCTACGGCAACGAGAGCCCGATTGGAGGAGAACTGCGGTTCGTCCACATTGCGAGCGCCACCACCGACCTCGACCTGGTGACGGGGGCTTACCCGGTGGATATCGACGGCGACGGAAATGTTGATCTGGCGGTTCTCCGCCTGGGCGAGAACGTGATGCTGCGAGGCCTGGGCGGGTGTCGATTCGAGCGGGCCAACGAAGATTGGGAAATCGACGGCGGAGATGACTGGACGACGGCTTTCAGCGCCAAGTGGGAGGGCCCGGCGGCATTGCCGACGCTGGCCTTCGGCAACTATCTCGCGCTTACCGAGACGGACCAGCGGACCGAATGCTCGGACAACGTTCTATTCAGGCCACACGACAATTCGGGCTACGGCGACCCGATCGCACTCACACCAGGCTGGTGCACTCTCTCCATTCTCTTCAGCGATTGGGACCGGGCCGGGCGCAGCGATTTGAGGCTGACCAACGACCGCCACTACTACCGAGACGGTGAGGAACAGCTCTGGCGGGTCGCCATGGACGAGCCGCCCCGTCTCTACACCCAGGAGGAGGGTTGGCAGAGCATGCAGATCTGGGGCATGGGCATCGCCTCTTATGACCTGACCGGCGACGGCCGCCCCGAGGTGTACCTGACCAGCCAGGGCGACAACAAGCTCCAGACCCTGGCCGACGGTGCCGCCCAACCGAACTACAGCGATATCGCATTCGAACGCGGGGTCACCGCCCATCGTCCGTTTGCCGGCGACGTGGTTCTTCCGTCGACGGCCTGGCACCCCGAGTTTCAGGACGTGAACAACGACGGTTTGATCGACCTCTTTGTAAGCAAGGGCAACGTCGAGGCAATGACCGAATACGCGGCAGAAGACCCGAGCAACCTCCTCCTTGGCCAGGCCGACGGCACCTTTGTCGAGAGTGCTGAGAACGCCGGTATCTTGAGCTTTGCCCGCGCCCGGGGCGCTGCCCTGACCGACCTCAATCTCGACGGCATGCTGGATCTGGTTGTGGTCAACAGGCGGGAGAACGTCAAGATTTGGAGGAATGTCGGATCCGGCGACCCCAGCCAACCTGAACCCATGGGCAGCTGGATTGGCGTGCAGCTGGGCCAACGTGGGCCTAACCCCGACGGGATCGGATCCTGGGTCGAGGTCAAGATCGGTCGCTACACGATTCAGCGAGAGGTGACTGTCGGTGGCGGCCACGCCGGGGGCCAGAATGGATGGATCCACTTCGGTCTAGGCGCTGCCGACAACATAGAGGTGAGAGTGCAATGGCCGGATGGAGAGATCGGACCATGGATCACGGTCAACTCCAACCAGTTCGTGACCATCGACCGCGGATCGTCCGAGGCTCGGCCCCATATCCTTGATGAGTGGTCTCCACAGAATTGAGCAGTCGATGAGCAAAGCAAGATTGGCCAAGATCTCACTACCCGACTTCGGCATGCCCGAGGCGATGCCCGAGATCCCCGCCTCGGTCTACCGGGCCCGGATGGAACGATTGCGGGCCAGGGCCACGAATCGCTACTACGACCGGCTGATTGTGTACGCCGACCGGGAGCACAGTGCCAATCTCTCCTACCTCACCGGTTTCGACCCGCGCTTCGAAGAGGCCATCCTCATCGTCGGGCCCGCCGACGAGCCCGCCATCCTGGTTGGGAACGAGTGTTATGCCATGGCCGGGGCGGCGCCCCTGCCTATGAGGCGGCACCTGTTTCAGGATTTCAGCCTCCCGAGCCAGCCGCGCGATGGTTCCCAACCACTGGCAGACATTCTCGCCGAAGAGGGCGTTCGCAAGGGCCGACGGGTGGGCGTGGTCGGATGGAAGGAGTACGCCAATCCCCAGACGATCGAAGCGCCCGCTTTCATCGTCGACGAACTGCGTCGTATGACGGGCGAGACCGGGACCGTCGAAAACGCGTCGGTCTTCATGACCGGGGCCAAGGACGGCCTGCGGGTGATCAACGAAGTCGAGCAACTCGCTGCCTTCGAATACGCGGCGTGCCAGACATCGCACGGGATTAGGCAACTCCTCTTCGGGTTGAAGGAGGGCATGAGCGAACAGGAGGCCGTTCACCTTCTGGAATGGAGTGGTCAGCCACTGTCTTGCCACCTGATGTTGACGAGCGGGCCGCGAGCTTCCCTCGGGCTCCTGAGCCCCGGAGATCGCCGAATCGAGCGGGGCGATCAGTTCACTGTGGCGTTTGGCATCTGGGGCGGCTTGAACTGCCGGGCCGGATTCGTCGTCGAAGACGCAACCGAGTTGCCGGTCGCAATAGGGGACTACATCGAGAAACTGGTGGCTCCTTACTTCGAGGCTGTAGCCGAGTGGTACGGCGCTCTCCGCATCGGACAGACCGGCGGGACGCTGCAAGCGATCATCGACCGTCACCTCGGCGACCCGTTCTTCGGCATATTCCTCAACCCGGGCCACCAGATCCATCTCGACGAGTGGGTCAATTCGCCGATAGCTCCCGGTTCGAACATCGAGTTGCGATCGGGAATGGCCCTTCAGGTCGACATCATTCCGGCCACCGGGACCGAGTACTTCACCACCAACATCGAGGACGGCATCGCCCTGGCCGATGCATCCCTTCGCAAGTCATTCGCCGCCCAGCATCCGGGTGCGTGGCATCGGATTCAGGAGCGGCGCCGCTTCATGAGCGAAGAGCTGGGCATCGAACTCCATCCCGATGTGTTGCCGTTCTCCAATATTCCGGCCTACCTGCCGCCCTTCCTACTGCGACCCGACCAGGCGATGACCATGATTGGCGCCTAGCCCGTCGCCTGATTGCCCGTCGCCTGATTGCCCGAGACCTAGGCGGGTGCCGACGGCGAGGTGGTTGTGGTCGTCGTCGGGCTGACCGCCCGTTGGACGTAGTCATATCCGAAGACGACGGCAAGGATGATGACAATCACCACAATGAGTGTCATCGGCAAGCAGTGGCCGGCTTCGGCACGAGCTCGCTGATAACCAGGGTCGAGATGCACTTGTTCGCTCCTGAGGAGTTCTCACCTTATCGATTGCTTTGGGGGACTTCAGGGCCCGGCAGTTG
Source organism: Acidimicrobiia bacterium (assembly GCA_035525055.1). Lineage (GTDB taxonomy): Bacteria > Actinomycetota > Acidimicrobiia > Spongiisociales > ZC4RG35 > DATEEG01. Next base: position 23,598 of record DATLEZ010000162.1, read on the forward strand.
GCGGGCATGCCCCCCGGGCACACTCTTCTTCGCTGAAAGGAATCCGTTGAGCTCCTACCTTCGATGCACTCTTGGCCGCGGCCAAGCGCCATGCCGACGCTCACAACTCCAGCACGGCGCTGGTCCAGGCTCCCCCGGCTCCGCTCGACGCCATTGCCGATTCGACGAACTTCACGCCCAGCGCACCGTCTATCTCATTGGGAAAGTGCAGTGCCATCGGATCGGGCTGGTGGCCGCTGCGTCGGCCGGCGATCGCTTCGGCTGCGTCGGAGTAGATGTTGGCGAAAGCCTCGTGGAACCCCTCAGGGTGACCTTTGACGATTCGGGTCGCCCGGGCGGACAGTGGAAGAGTGCCGGGACCGTTGGGGGTCCGCACCTCGGCCGGCCCGGATATCGGACTGAAGCCAAGAACGGTCGAGTGCTCCTGATTCCACTCGAGGCTCGCCCGGCTCCCCGAGACCCGGATCCGCAGGCAGTTCTCGACCCCGGCTGCGGCCTGCGTCACCCAGAAGCTGCCGCGGGCGCCGTTGTCAAAGCGCAGCATGGCGGCGGCGTAGTCATGAACAAGTCGATTGGGGACGATCGACCCGACTTCGGCCGCAACTTCTGACACCTCTATCTGAGTGATGAACCGGACCAGGTTATGGGCGTGGGTACCAATGTCGCCCATCACCAGGGAGGGACCTCCCCGAACCGGGTCGTAGCGCCAGGGCAGCGGAGCATCCGAATCAGGGCCCCGTTCTGCTGCCTTTCCTCCCTGGACATACTCCACCTGCACCAGGCGGATGTCTCCCAATTGGCCGTCCTCAACCATCGCTCGCGCCTGACGGACCATGGGATAACCGGTGTAGTTGTGAGTGAGGCAGAAGACCAGGCCCGTCTTCCTGACCCGCTCCACCAGGTCCATTGCCTCGTCGAGGGTGTTGGTCATCGGCTTGTCGCTGATGACGTCGAAGCCACGATCGAGGGCGCCGGTCGAGTAGGCATGATGGGTGTCGTTGGGCGTCATGATCGCCACGACATCCGCTCCATCGTCGCGGGCGCCTTCATTTTCGAACAGCGTCCGGGCGTCGCCATAGGCTCGGTCCTCAGAAAGACCGATAGCAACGCCGGCAGCCCGGGAGCGGCCAGGATCGGAGGTCAGCGCCCCCGCCACGATCTCAAACCGGTCGTCGAGGCGTGCGGCGGTTCGGTGCATTGCCCCGATGAAGCTCCCCGGCCCTCCCCCGATAACAGCCAGCCGAAGACGCCGACCCAGCATCTCGACCACCGGATTACCCGCGTCTTTTCTACTCATTGGCGATCATCCTCGTCTTCGTGTCATTCGGGCGGTAGTTCGTCGACGATGAGCCATCGCTGCCCGGCCCCTTGGCGCATGACGAAGACGGTCTCGAAGGGAGTCTCCTCCCAGAGAACCTCGAGACCGGCGTTGTCGACGGTGACGTGCTCCACGACCCCGGCGGCCTCAAACGCCAGGCTGGCCCCATCCTGGGTCCCATCGGTGAACACGACCACGAGGTGGAGCGACTCGAAGCGATAGTTCGCCACCACGAACTCTCCCCTCGTGGCCGCCACCTCGACTCGGCGCTCCGTCACGAGCAGGCGTTGGCCGTCATTAGCCGCCCGCAACAGGCTCGAATCGGCCCGCCTCATGGACTCGCCCTCGATCATGAGATCTTCTGCCAATGCCACCGCCAGCTCGCCACCTCCACTGTTTGCGATTTCGCTGTTCAAGCCTTCGACCTCAGCGGCAATCGTGACTGGCGGAAGGAAACCGGGATCGACTTCGACCTCTACTGGATTCACGACGACTGCGGCCTGTGCGGTCTGGCGGGCCGGGGCCCCGGCCACAACCACCGCAGCCGCGACCAGGGTGACCACCGAGCCAAGAGCTGCCCCGCGAAGGAAGGTCCGGCGCGGGCCCAGTTCGGAACCACCGGGCGCGACCATCCGGTCGACCAGCGTGTCGCACCGGCCCGGTTCAGAGGCGACCTCCGGGAGAAGCCGGTCGAAGAGGTAGCGCACCGCGGTCATCACCACCAGGCCCCCCAGCAGGGCGACCTTGGCGCCGAACTCGGTCGTCTGCGGTGCGATCAGAAGTGTGCAAACCACGGCCAGGCAGAACGCAAACACCACGCGGGCAAGGCGGCCACGGGGAATCGTCTTCGGATCCGTGATCATGAAGAACAAGAACACCAGGATCTCGGGAGAGGTCACCACTATCCGCCAGAAGTCGGATCCGCAGACAGGCTCGAGAGCCCAGGCAGCGGTGATGCAATGTCCCGAATAAGCCAGCAGCCCGAGGCCTAACGCCAGCCCGACCCAGAACGTCGCCGCCATCGCCAGCAGATTCAAGCGGGCCGTGATGAGAAGGCCGCCGACCAGGATGATGATGTAGGCAGCGAGCATCCAGACATCGAGAGGAGACCACCAGAAGTCGAGCGGCTCTACTCGCGTGCTCCCGAGCACCAGAAACGCAACGACCAGCCCGACGTTGGACGGATTGAACACATGGGAACCGCGGTAGCGAATCACGTACTTGGTGAGCAAGGAAATCGCAGCGACGATGCTGAAGAGGTACCAGCCCTCCCAACTCCAGTGCTCCCCCCGTTCAGTGCCGATAATGCGGAATATCAGTGCCACGCCGCTTCCAGTGAGCATTGCACTCGCCGGCCACACCAGTTGCCCGGTTCGACGAAGGGTCAGAACGACCTCGATCAGAGCCGACGTCACGATGGCAGACAGGATCTGCGGCACTGACACTCGGAACCCGAGTGCAGTCTGTCCCAGAACGTGTATCGAGATGATGACCGCGGCCAGATGGAGGCGTGGATCGCGAACATTGGGGAGAACGACCGGGTAATCCTTCTGCCCGAGCCGAAGGGTTCGGAGGGTTGCCGTTGTCACGGCTGCCAGGTGGACAGTCTCATGGAGTTCGACCGGTCGATCGCATTCGGCGCCACTCTACGATCGGTTGCCATATGAGATCGCATCGCATAGTTGTGGCCAGCGCAGTTGGACGGAGTCTGTCCATCCGTAGATGAACAAAAGGAAGAACTGCTCGGTCATATGAGTCCCCGGCTGAGGCGGTCATTGGCAGGAGGAACTTCGACGCCTGCTAGGTCCCTCCGGACCTTGAGGTCGAGTCCGGCCCGGTTAGCTTCAGGTGCGTTGTATCAACAAAAGGGTCGGAAGCTCACCAGCCGGGAGTCGCGATCTATGGGTCACGTTCCGCCTTTAAACGCCCCGTCGGGGCGGTGGGCATGATGCCCGAAGCTTTGGAGACCCTGAAGGCGACAACTCCGATTGAGCCTCTGGATTCGGCGTCATGGTGGAAATAAGCCGTTGCGTCGGGCCTGTTTGTCCTGGCGGCCATCGCCGCCGTGGGTCTGGCGGTGCCGTCCGGAAGCGAGGAGGTGTACCTCCAGCTTCTGCGAAAATTCGCCGACCCAAGCTATCTGACGGATGGCATGTCGACGGTCTGAGACAGCAGGCGCAGACGAAGGCGGCTCAGTGCGGCCTCACTCGTTTGGCGGCGAGACAGCTTTCTGCCGGGTCCGATCAGGACCGCCCCCACGACTGCGGCCACAAGGAACGCCAGCAGTTCTAGGACGAGCGACGCCGATGCGATTTCAAACGTGTAGTACGGGGGAACCGTGAAGAAGTTGTAAGCCAGGAATGCGACTGTGTAACTCGCGCCAATGGCGCCGAAATCCTCTCCCCGGATGGGAACCATGAGCAGCGTTACCAGGGCTATAGCCACCAGGCTGATAGGCACTGAAACAGCCAAAGGAGGCTCGTCGGCCAGAAGCAGGCGCTCAATCCAGTTGGGACTTCTGGTCTCGCCTTGGCCATCGCTTCCGGACCACTCAAAGGGCACCGCCTCGTTCACCGCTTTCAACAGTCCCTGGTGGTCGAGGGGCTTGCGATAGAGGGGCACGTGCGCCCAACGCTGCGGTGCTGCCGCATCGACGGCCGTGGCCAGAGCAACTCGAAACGGCGGATGGGGGCTGGAAATTCGGTCAAGGACCTCCCAGGCAGTTCCATCCTTGAGCTGGACATCGAGGATCGCGACTTCGACCTCGCCGTCGCCGAGCCGGCCCACGGTGTCATCGACGCCCACAGACCGGAATACGGTGTTGTGGCCAGCCCTGAGGGCTTCCTCAAAGGCGTCGCCAACAACAGGGTCATCTTCAGCGATAAGGATCCGCACAAGACAGTTGTACGGGCACTCCGTCCTCCTGATAAGTGAACACAGCGTGAAATCCTCGTTCTGGCGCGGAGCATCGACACCAGGAGAGCAGACGTCCGCGCCAGAACGGGGTCGCCAAAACAGGGTCGCCAGAACAGTCCACCCGATACGGCGAGATTCAGGAAAGTGCCGAGCGAGATACGACTTCGGCACCGTTCGTAGCTTCCGACGGATAGAGCTGTGCCTCCAAACCGGTCGCCGTGCGGTAGGCGGTCCGGACGCACTCCACGAAAGCCGGCATTGCCTCCGACCGCACCAATGCCACCGCGCAACCGCCCATGCCGGCGCCGGTCAGGCGTGCCCCGAAACAACCCGGCTGTGATCGGGCCGAGTCGACCAATGCGTCGAGAGCCGCGGTCGAAACCGAGAAGTCAGCCCTCAGGCTCTCGTGGCTCAGATTCATCAGCGACCCTGCGGCGACAAGATCGTTGAGCTCGAGAGCCGAAGCAAAGGCCAACACTCGATCGTTTTCGGTGACTACGTGACGGGCGCGGCGCAGGTCGACCGGGTTGAGCCTGGCATCGTCGAGCATGCCCAGGCCGGCGTCCCGGAGCTTCTCGACACCAAGGACAGCAGCTGCTCGGTCACACGCCAATCGCCTTTCGTTGTAACCGGAGTCGGTGAGGTTGCGTCGGGTGCCGGAATCGAGCACCACCACCTCGACTCCTCCGGGGATCGGCAACGCCTTTACCCGCAGCGACCGACAGTCGATGAGTGTGGCATGCCCCGCCCGGGCGATAGCGACGATGAGCTGGTCCATGATTCCACTGGCCACTCCGACCCATTCGTTCTCGGCCCGACGGGCCGTCTTGGCGGACCCCACCGGGTCCCAGCCTCGCTCACCAAGTTCAGAAAACGCGAGGAGCGTTGCGATCTCGATTGCCGCCGACGAGGAAAGTCCGGCTCCCGCTGGCAGATCAGATGTGATGGCGATGTCGAGACCAGGGAGGCCAACGGGGTCCATTGCCCAGGCGACCCCTGACAAGTAATCGACAAAGGTTCCCTGGCGACTCAGACCGTCCAGCTCGAACCGACCTTCGCCGAGTTCTGAGGAGATGACCCGCACCGCCCGATCGGTTCGGCCGGAGGCAGCCATCCACACAGCCCGGTTGAGCGCCATCGGAAGCACGAACCCGTCGTTGTAGTCGGTGTGGTCCCCGATCAAGTTGATCCGGCCCGGCGCCCGGACAATGACGGAAGCCGGCCGAGCAAAGCTCTGCTCGAACAGCGCTGCTACCGCTTCACGCACGCATGACTCCCAGCCGCTCGCCCGCACGTTAAGCGATTCCGGCAGCGCGGTCCGGGCTAGGAGTGTTGAGGAGGAAAGACCGGGCATCGGTCTTTGACCCCACCGGGGGGCACCCCCGCAATCTCTGGCTCACGCCTCTCGACCGGAAGTGTCAAGCAGAATTCGGTGACGCCATCGCGCCGCTGGTACTGGAGGTCGCCGTCCATCATCCGCGCCAGCAGGCGTGAAACGTAGAGCCCCAAGCCGACCGAGGACGGTAAGCCGGCCTGGCCACCCAAACGAGCGTAAGGCTCGAACATTCGGTCGACAGCCTCGGAGGGAATTCCGTCGCCATGGTCGCGAACCGCGATCTTGACGGCGCGGCCGTCGGACCGGGCCTCAACCGCGATGGGCCGGCCTCCGTACCGAACCGCGTTGGCAACCAGGTTGCGCATGATCTGTCGGACCCGAACGGCGTCCCCCCGGCCCACCAGTTTTGAATCGACCGCGGTCAGATCGATGGCGTTGGCACCGCCTCGCAACCAGGGCTTCACCACAACCTCGATTTCTCTGCGAATGTTGAAAGGATTGGGTCGGATCGTGATGGTGTCGGCGCTAGCCCGGGCGGCTACCAGAAGATCCTCGACAATGTCCGACACTTCCTGGGCTTGCTGCGCTATCAGCGTCTGCAGTTCGGGGACCTCGTGCGGCTCGATTCTGCCTTCGGAGAGCTCCTGGGTGAGACCTACCACCGCCGTTAGAGGCGTGCGCAGTTCGTGTGATACCGAAGCGATGAACTCGTCCTTCGCCCGAATCAGATCTTCAAGGGCGGTGCGTGCCTTGCGCTCGTCGGTCACGTCCCAGTGCGCAACGACGGCCCCGGTGCCAGCAACCGGCGTCACATCCATCCGGAACCACTTCTCCGACGTCCCCGCGGTCAAGGAATAGTCGTGCCGGTAGCGCTCGGCGGTGCCGCCTAGCACCGCCTCGATCCCTGCGACGACATTCCGATCGAAGCCTTCCGGGGCGAGGGCGCGTCTGCATACAGCCACGTAGTCAGCACCGATGCCTGCATTCTCCAGAACAAGTCCGGCGTCCTCGATCAGCCGGGTCCAGGCGTTGTTGGCAGCGAGTATCTGGCCCTCGAACGAAATCACTGCTTGGGGGTACTGGAGCGCCTCGAGAACCGATCGGGCCAGATCACCCTGGCGCTGGGCTTCTGCCTGCGATTCCTTCTGTTGGGTCAGGTCGACCTTGATGCCGACCACTCCGATGGGGCGTCCGTCGTGGTCCCGCAACAAGGCATCACTCGACCAAGCATGGAAACTGGATCCGTCCTTTCGGTAAAGGACTACCTCACCCTCCCACTTGCCCTCGGTGAAGAGAGCAGCGGCGATCTCGGCTCCGAGCTCGGCCGGCTCTGTCAGGGGAACCGTGGCCTCTGCCAGGTTGCGGCCCATGATCTCGAGGGCGGACCAGCCGTACAGCTGCTCGGCGTATTTGTTCCAATAGGTCACGGTGCCGGCGAGGTCAGTGGCGATGACAGCGTTGTGAACCTGATCGAGAAGAGAAGTCTGGAACATGATCTCTGCCTCGGCCGCTTTTCGTGCTGTTACATCAACGATGTGGGCCAAGCCCAGCCCGGAGTGATCCTGCAAGTCGCCGATTACAGAGATTCGCAACATGCCCCACATGACGGTTCCGTCCGCCCGGGCATAGTGCTTCTCGATCTCGTAGGTGAGGAGCTCACCCGCCACGAGCCGATCGAAGAGCGCCATGTCCGCCGCTACCTCGTCGGGATGAGTCAGGTCCTGGCGGGTCATCCCGACCAGCTGCTCGATCGAGTAGCCGAAGAAATCGGCCATCGCCCGGTTGACGGATATCAACCGGCCGCCCGGGACTTGGAACAGCGACATGGGAACCGGTGAGCCGTCAAATATCTCCTTGAATAGCTGCTGCGACTCCCTGAGCGCCCGCTCGGACTCAACCCGCTCCGTGAGGTCGGTGGCGATCCCGACGATTGCGACGGGAGCCCCGCTGTCGTCGGATATGACCGTGTCGACGACATATGTCGGGAAAGTCGATCCGTCTTTCCGGAGGACGTCGTACTCGCCTGACCAGTGACCGGTCTCATGGATCCGACGGACGATTTCCGCGGTGTAGTGAGCCATGTGAGGAGGGACGGTCACTTCCTGCCATGGCCTTCCAAGAGTTTCTTGTGCCTTCCACCCGGTCAGTTCCTCGGCGTGTTGGTTCCAGTAGGTGACCCGCCCGGACATATCAGTGACCATGACTGCCGAGCGCACCTGGTCGAGAATCGTGCTCTGGAGCTTGACCTGGGCCTCCGCCTCCTTGCGAGCGCTGATGTCGCCGACCACACCCTCGAAAGCGAACACTTCGCCGTCGGGCCTTCGTAGCGCCTGAGCAACTCCGCCGACCCAAAGATACGTGTCGTCGTATCGCTTCATCTGCAATTCGAAAGGAACCGGATCGTCGCCATCGGCGCTTCTAGCCAACACGTCTTCGATCCCATCGGGTCGTTCGAAAAAGTCGGCCAACGGCAGTCCGATAAGGCTTGCTAAATCAGGAAACCGGAAGAGATTGACCAGGAACTGGTTTGCTTCAGTAAAGAAACCGTCAGGTGAGACCCGGCCGATCCCCATAGGGACCCCTTCGTACAGTGCTCGATAGCGTTCTTTCTCAAGGTCCGACAAGCGCTGCGACTTCCAGGTTTCGACTGCATACCGGATCGAGCGGGTGACGTTCTCGGACGTGAGGGTGTTCTTCGTGAGATAGTCCGCCGCTCCGGCCCTGAGAGCGAGCCCGTCAAGCGCCTCGTCATCTAGACCGGTGAGGAGAATCAAGGGACCGCTTGAAGAGCCAGACGCCTCCTCGATCAGGTCAAGCCCGGTTCGATTGCCAAGCTTGTAATCGATCAGGTAGGCGTCGTGAGCCTGCTCACGAATTGCCTCAAGACCTTCTTCATAGGTGGACACTGTCGCGCACGAATAAATGCCGCCTTCCAAGAGGATTGCAATGAGTCGGGCGTCACCAGGGTTGTCGTCGACGACCAGCACCCGAACCGGCACAATGGTCATCTCCAGATCCGCAAGCTGTTCCACGGCCCCAGTCAATTCCGGGGCGAGAATCTGCATACTTAGTTGTCGGCAGAATCCCCGACTGGGTGAAGCGCTCCAAAGGCACCCGAAAGGCCCTAAAACCAGGGCCGCTGACCAACATTGACACGTTTTCCAGGCTTTCAACCTGCGATCATTGATCAGGTGCTAATCGACCGGTTTCTTCCGATTTACGAGGTTTGGGAGCACCACCAGGTCGAAGTAGCAACCGCCAGCAGCCGGGCCTATCGAGCGGTCGTCGACCTGGACCTCTCCCTCTCGCCCATCATTCGTTTTCTGTTCGCTCTGAGGCGGTTGCCCAGACGGCAGCCACTCACCCTGCATGACATCACCGGGGCGGGTTTCGTGGTTCTGGGTGAGGAACCAGGGACTGAAATCGTCCTCGGGGTGACCGGACGGTTTTGGCGCGTCCGCGGTGGCTTGCGAAGGGTCGGCCCGGACGAGTTCCTGAGCTTCAATGAGCCAGGTTACGCCATGGCTGCCTGGAATTTCCGGGTCGAGCCAGTCAGCGACTGTCGGTCCTTGGTCTCGACCGAAACCCGCGTGGCAACAACTGATCTCGCGTCCAGGCGTGCTTTTCGGCGCTATTGGCTGGTGGTGCGGCCGTTCAGCGGCCTGGTCAGAAGGCGAGCGCTGGCGTTGATCAAAAAATCGGCCGAGTCGGGCAACTTGTAGTCGAGGACCTGCCGTTCAGGAGCCGACGCTCGTCATATCCGAAGGCGTCTTGCCATTCGTCGAGACCCATCCAGTACGACGGAGGATCAGCTCGAACACTGTCCATCCAGCGCGGCGGTCGAAACCAAGATCTCCACCCATCGCCCGGGCCAACTGGCGCGACACCGACAGGCCCAACCCGAGTGAACCGGAGGCACCTCCGGTTGCCAGGGGTTCGAATAGCCGGCCGGTGAGCCCGGTCACGAGACCTGGCCCGTCGTCGCGAATCGAGACTCGTACCTGCTCGCGATGAACTTCGACATGGAGCTCGCGGGTAGGGCCGCCGTAGCGGCGGGCGTTGCTCACGAGATTGCGGACGATCTGGCGAATCCGGAGCTGGTCACCCCAGACGATGACGCCGGGCTCGACGTGACGGGTGAAGCCCTCAAGATCCACGCCCGCCAGCACCTCATCGAGTTCCAGGGCCTCGTCAGACACCGGAACCGTTGGTCCGGCGGCCGCCGCTAACAGATCCTCAAGCAACAAGGCGACGTCCGACGCTTGCGTAGCAGTTAGTGAAGCCATCTCCCGGCGGCTGGCCTCGTCCAGGTCCTCCCAGTCGGAATCGAGGATGGACGTGAAACCCACCATCGACGTCACGGGATTGCGCAGTTCGTGGGCGATGGTGGCCACCAGACGGTCCTTGGCCTCCACCGCATCGGTTAGCGATCGCTGCGTGGCCCGCAGGTCGGTGACATCGAGGTCGACTATCACGATGCGGCTGTAATCGGCAACCCCCGCCCGCTGTGACGCCTTCCAATGTGAGCGCACAACAACATCGCCGGCCACGGCCGGCGCGACGTGCTCACGAACCATGAAACTGACGCCCTCGAACGGGGCGGTCAGCTGCTCGATCATGTTCCGGGCCAGGTCCGGATATCGCTCCCGGGAGAACTCGCGGTCGGGGAGATCAGGTGTCTCGGACGCCAGGGGCGATCCATACAAATGGAGCCATTCCGGGCTGGAAGCAAGATTCCGGGGGAGTCGGAGGCAAGCGAGGAATTCTTCGTCGTTGGACAGCAGCTCCTTGATCTCGTCGACGGACCTCCCGGCGAACCGTTCGATGATGGGCGTGTAGTCGACGATCGTCATCGGCACGGCCGCCGCCGACACGATCAGGGCGATCTCAGCCTCGGCGTCATCGGATGTCTGGAGCACTAGCCCTTATTATCGGCCCGGTTCGGTTGGGCCTTGAATTGGCCCGGCAGTCAGGACAGACCTGCCCAGGCTACGCTGCGGCCGCTATGAGCTACACGCGAGGCTGGCCGATCGAACCTGTTGGCCGAAGCGCCAGATCTGCCGCTGCCACCCTCGCCCGTATCACCCTGACCAAGCGCCAGGAGCTTCTCTCCACGGTCCCTCTGTTCGCCGGCTTCAAGAAGCGCGAGCTCGCAAGCATCGCTCGAGTTACCGAAACCGCCCGCTTCCAGCACGGCCACGAGATCGTGGTCGAAGGCAGCCCCGGAGACTTTTGCTGCATCATCGTGGAGGGCGCCGCGGACGTGATCAAGGGCGGATCTCAAATTGCCCGATTTGGTCCTGGAGACCTTTTTGGGGAGTTGGCCATTCTCGACCCGGGACCGCGGTCGGCCACCGTCCGCACAGTCACCGAGGTAGTGGCGATCCGGGTGCAACGAGATGCTTTCCTCAAGGCCGCGACCGCCGATCCACGGGTAGCCCTCAGGATTCTCGAAGTCCTCGCACGGCGCCTGCGGGAGACCACCGAACGACTCGACTGACTTCGGGGTGAAGCGGTTCTTGATGTGGTCGCTGACCGGCTTCTCCTCTTACTCGCTGCCGCTCAACTCGTCCCGTATGGCCGCGACCATGACAGTCCGCCGGTGGCCGCCGAGCCAGCCTGGGACACACCGACAACCAGAGAACTCGCCCGCCGGGCCTGTTTCGATTGCCATTCCAACGAAACAAAGTGGCCCTGGTATTCGAAGATCGCTCCCCTCTCCTGGCTGATCCAACGCGACGTCGACGAGGGCCGCGACGAACTCAACTGGTCGGAATGGGGCCCCGACGAGGAGGGAGATGAGAGCGCAGAGACGGTCATCGAAGGATCGATGCCACCTGGCACCTATTCACTCCTCCACCCCGAGGCCCGGTTGAGCGACCAGGAAATCGACGCGCTGGTTGCCGGATTAGTGGCAACCTTCGGTTCGGACGACGACGGGGGATCCGACAATGGCGGCGAAGGCTCGGATAACGACGACGACGACTGAGCCCTCAATTGCTGGTCGGGCCCCCAATTGCTGGTCGGGCGCGTGGCCGATCTCCGCGCAACGAGTCTGAAGCCAGAGGGGCGCCGCGGCTCGGCTAGAAATGCACTTCCGGTGAAGCACCTCCCACACCGACCGCCTGGAGCGCTGCTCGGAGACTCTCGGCCGCGGAATCGGCGAGCTCCGAGAAAGCCGGATCCGGCATGAGGTCGTGAGGATCGACCGCTCTGATGCGGGTTCCACCGTCGGGACCGGGCTCAAGCACGACATTGCAGGGCAGGACCAGCGCCGAATCGGGGTCGAGCGCCAGCGCCTGATGGGCAAAGGTCGGATTGCAGGCACCGAGGATCTTCAGCGGCGGCCGATCTAGACCGAGCTTGGCCTTGAACGTTGCAGCGACATCGATCTCGGTAAGGATCCCGAAGCCATTGTCGCCGAGCGTCTTTCGCACCGCGGTCTCGGCTTCATCGAGAGAGAGCTGGACTGTCGTTTCGATTGCATGCATGGAATCAATCCCTTCAGCGACTACACGAGGCGAGCTGGCGTTCGAGGCTTTGGCCTGCTCAAGACCCAACCGACGGCAGCCCCAAGCACCGTGATCAAGGGGACCGTCGTGAACAGCAAACCCTGGAGCTCTCGAATCCAATCAGTCCGGGCCTCGAGGATTGGGTTGAGCCAGAAGTACAGAAGCCAAGTCAACCCGAGCCCATGGCGGCACCGGCAGCAGCAGCAGCAGCCACCCTCATTACCTGACTTCGGCGACGTGTTGGGCCTTCCACTCAAACTCCTCTCACTCAAATTCCTTTCTGGCCTCACCATGACTGCCGGAGGTACATTTCGATAGGCCCAAAAGCCCCTATTGAGCAGAAATCGGAGGTGTTCGCGATGCGCTTGCGACTGGTTCTAGTGGTCCTGCTGATGCTGGTGTTGGCTGCCTGCATGGCGGGTCCCAACCCGGAAATCGGATCTGCGACCGAAGGCGCAACGGCCGCCGGCTTCCTGTTTGGACTGTGGCACGGAATCATCGCCCCGGTCACATTCATAATCTCGCTCTTCACCGACAACGTGAACCTCTACGAAGTCCACAACAACGGCAACTGGTACGACTTTGGCTTCGTGCTGGGAGCCGGAATCCTCTTCGGTGGAGGCTCCCGGGGAGCGCGAGCGACGCGCAGGGCCAAGTGATCTGGGCCAGGTGAGACTGGTCAAGATGATCACGGTTAGGGTCGGCCAGTCGCTTATCCGAGTGGAACCCTCAGCCTCGCGGCCACCAGATCGTTGACCAACCCTGTCTCTGCCGCCACGTGCTCAACGACCCCACCGGTCGTTACAACTTCGTGAACGATCGCCTCGAGAACATCGGGAACCGGATCGGTCTCAATGCCACAGGCAGCACATGCGCGATCTCCGACGTATAGACGTCCGCAGCTTCGACAGGCCCGCCCTTCGACGATGGCACCGTGCTGAATAACCAGGTGAGCGACGGCCATCTGGTTGACGCCCCTCAAGACTTGTTCCAGGCCAATCGCCGCCGGCTCATCGGCAGCCCGGGCGGCGTAGATTGCAGCGACCAATCGCTTCTCGTCGCGGCGCTCGTGGACCTCCTCCAGGGAGCGGACGGTTTCCATCAACTGACCCTCCGTCAGCATGTGGACATCAACCGCGAACGTTCCACCGACCAGTTCGCCAAGCGCCGGGGGCAACGAGCCCACCAGAGCGTCCGTCACTTTCTTTTGGCCTCCAACGAAGATGACGTCAATCCCGATGTCACGGCGGAGGATCGCAAGTGTCTCGGCGGTCTCTCGCCACAGTCGACGTCGAACCTCGTCGGCGTGTCCACGGTTGCGACGTTCGTCGAGGCCGTGCCAACCGCCGCGGTTCGCTTTGCGGACAATCTCCGCCTCCAGCACTCGATGGTCGAAGACTTCGTCTGCGTATGACAGTGTGATTTCGGCTAGTCGAGCATCGAGCACGACCGTCGCCACCCGGCGGAATTCGTCGAGGGCGGCCCGCAGCGGACGAAGGTACGGTCGGGGGCCGGCCATCGCGCAGTCCCACACACGCGGGGGCACGATCACTTGTTCCTCGAGGCCAAGTTGATCGCACACGAAGAAGGCCCACCCCTTGCCGCGATGGCTCTCCAGGATCGGTGCCATTTCAAGGGTCCGGACAATTCCCAGGCGCAGCGACATGGAAGCGTCGTGATCCAGGCCTTGGGCCATGATCTCGAGGGGCTTCAATACATCCCGGAGTCGCGCACCGATGGTGCGGGCCTCTTCCGGGAACGGAGCGAGGTTCAGGTACACCGAAAGGATCGGAGCCGCCGAGTCACTTATTCCCTGCAACCGCTCCAGTTCATCGATCCGTCGAGTGAGGGCATTTGTCACGAGATTCACCTTCATTCCTTTTGGCGACCACCAGTCGGTCCGGGCAACCCCGCTCACCCAACGGCGACGGGGGCCAAAGCAGCCCGGAACTCCCGAAAGGCCTCAAATGCTTTAGGCGCCTCGACCGACGCAGGTCCGCCTGCCATCAACAAGGCCACTCCAAGGGCTTCGGCAACCTCGGATTCGGTCGCACCTCGGATCGCCGCGGCACGGGCGTGGTAGGCGATGCATCCATCACAACCATTCGCCGTCGCGATGGCCAGAGCGATCAACTCCTTCATCCGACCTGGCAATGCCCCGTCGGCTATGGCGGCTTGGTGCATCTCACTGAATCCGGCCCAAACATCAGGGATCGCCGCCCTCAGGTCGCGAGTTGGCTGGCGAAGATCGTGGATCACATCGTGGAACGGTCCCATGGCACTCCTCATGTCATATCCACGAACGTATGGCCAAACACGGCTCTTGAGAAGGGTCGTTCGTCCATAACCGCGGGTCACACGTTCGGCCCCGTGTCCCTAAGAAGTGTGGCCCGGGCACTTCGCCCGGGCCACACTGCCCGACCTTGTTGGCGAGACCAACCGGGGCCAGCCAACCGGTCTGACCGCGGCGTCAGATCTAACCGGCCTTGATCGGGATCTTCACGGGCTTTTCTTCGGTCTCGGCTGGCATTGGCACTTTGACCGTCAGGACGCCCTGGTCATACGTCGCCACGATCGATTCGGAGTCCACCCCATCGGGGAGAAGCAGCCGTCGTTCGAAGCTTCCGAAATGCCGCTCATGCATATAGCGGTCCTTGTCCGTCACTTCCTTATCAGCTGTCTTCGAACCCTTGATGAGGAGGACATCCCCTTCAATTGTGATCTCGACGTCTTTATCCGGGTCGATGCCGGGAAGCTCGGTGGTAACCACCAGAGTTCCGTTCTCACGAACCATGTCGGTTGTAGGCCGAAACTCGAAAGGCGTGGTCTCACCGAACGCCTTCTGAATTTCCTCGAACATGGTTCTCATGTCCTTCTCCATGTTGAAGAAAGGTGTCCAGGCTTTCAGTTCCACAGTTCTCACCTCCCCTCTTGGACATGACTTGCCGTCCGACCGCGTCCTTCGGCCGGCCCCTTTAGATCTGGGGTTGTGCAACCAATCGTCACCCCACTGTGACTTCTATCTCAAAGGCGTCCAAAGGCTCGACCTCTTCGAAAAGCCGTTCGTACGTCAAGATGAGTTGTGCGGTCCCCGGTTCGGTTGCAACGAACTTGAAGTGGTACTCACCACCCGCACCAATCGCCTCCGATCCCGCCACATACTCGGCCTCGTCCGTCTGTTCCAGGATGGACGGAACTTCAGCCACCACCCACGCGTATCCGGTCGTGGGGTTGCCGGGAAGCACCAGCTCGACTTCGTCCCCAGTTTGAAGGTCGACTCGCATCCCGTCGTCGTCAAGATTGAGCGTCCGGGCGGTTGAGCACGCTCCGAGCAACACGAGCATAAGAGGCCCGACGATTCTTCTTGCCTTCATCACCTCATCACCTCCTGGCGGAATCGTCCGCCCTTCCCTATAGGGCCGCAGCGCCTACAACTCGGCGTAGGCCTCGGCCGTGGTTGGCCGAACGACCAACACAGGGATTTGCCCTCCGCGAGTCAATTCGTCGGCTGTGCTGCCAAGAACCAGGCGCTTGACTCCAGAGCGGCCGTGGGATCCGATCACCAACATCGATGCGTTGAGGTGCTCGGCGACGTCACGGATGGTGCCGGAGGAGGAATTCTCCCGCAGTTCGACCACGTGTCCCGCCGCCAACAGGCCTTCGTCTCGCAGTTGTTGGATGAAGGGGTCCTGATATGCGCGGACCGCCTCGACGAGGGAGATGTCCTCGGCCCGGCAGAACTCGGCAAACCGCTCCCGGACCTGGGTGTCGAGCACCGTGATGAGAGAGAGTCGAGCCTGGCATTGGCGGGCCAGCTCGACGGCCAGCGGCAGAGCCTCTTCCGACAGACGCGATCCATCCAAAGCCACTGCGATTGAACTCACCAGTACCGGCCTTTCGATGTTCATCTCGAACGTCCTTTCATCTCTGTTGACGATCCACTAGACGTGCACCCAGCGATAGGGGCCTTGTGCCCGATGTTCCGGGTGTCTAGGAAGGCTTTGGCGCTCGCCGCTTTCTTCCCTCGGGATGACGAACGAGGGCGTCGCTGCCGGGGAAGATCAGGCCCTCATGACCGTCGTCTGACCAGCGGACCAGGTACGGCGGACCTCCGTGCTCCCCAACTTCGAGGATCTCGGCATCACGGTCGAGATCACCGACGTGATGACCTCGAATGACCAATCGATCACCCTTCTGAGCATGCATTGAGACCTCCAGGTTTCACCTTTCAGCATGCGCCCGTTCGCCCATGGGCGAACAGGGGCCTAAGTCCCGTCCTCCTGTCACGCGTCGGACGGGGCCAGAGCAGGGATCGGAAGGTTCAGAGGCAGTGGGAGTACGCGAAACCGACTAGATCATCGATCCGGGCGGAAGCCACGGCGACACAGGTGTCGGCTGCGCCGTAGTACATCCGCACACTTCCTTCGCCATCAGCGATCCATCCGGTCGGAAAAACCACGCCGGGCACGTCGCCGGTCCGCTCGTAGGCGGCTTCGGGACCGAAGATCCACTCGTCGGAACGAGCCAGGACTGTGGCGGGGTTCTCCAAATCGAGTAGCGCGATTCCTGCCCGGTAAAGAGAGCCGGCGGCCGTGCCTTTGACACCATGGAACAACACCAGCCAGCCGTCCTTAGTTCGCAGGGGCGGCGGTCCCACACCCACCTTCTCACGATCCCACTGACCCGTTCGACGACTCTCGATCAGGACCTGGTGATCGCCCCAATGGCGCAGGTCAGGGCTGAACGAGACCCAGATATGGGCATCCCCCCGGGCGTAGGGAGAGACCGGCCGATGAAGCAGTGCGTAGCGGCCGCCGAAGGTCTGTGGAAACAGGGCGGCGTCCTTATCCTCGGGCGTCGAAACGATCGCTCGGTCTCGAAAGCTGGCGAAGTCGCGTGTTGAGGTGAGGCAAACCAGTGGCCCCCCGACCGAAACACCGGTGTAAGCGATCAGATACTCCTCTCCGATCTTGGTGATCCGGGGATCTTCGATTCCGCAAACCTCCTCATAGCGCGTTGCCCGCCGTTCGAGCGTCGGCCGGGCATCGATCGTCCATTCGGTGAATCCGTCGTGGCTGCGGGCGACAGTAAAATGGGATAAGCCGGATCTGTCTTCGACTCGCACCAGAAGCACGGTTTCGCCGTCGGGCCCGATGGTCGCTCCAGGATTGAAAACCGCGTTGACGGTGTAGGGCCAGTCTTCAGGCGTCAGAATCGGATTGTCGGCATGACGGGTGAACAGCTGATGGAGTCGGACCGAAGACACGGTTCAGCCGCACCGAGCAGTCGGATCGTCGGAAAGAAGTCGAGTCAACTGGCTTCCGTCGATCGTTGCGACCCCCTCGTACTCGAGGAGCTGCTGAAAAGGCGCGTCGGTAGAAACTGCCACAACTAGTTCACCGCCTCGCCGACCAACTCTGTGTGAAATCTCCCGCAACCATCCGATCCCCTCCTCTCGGCACACGACTACCGCGGTTAGATCCACGACGAGGCGTACCGGGCGTTTGAGAAAGGCATGGTTGGCGGCGGCCGACAGCGAAGGAATGTCTATGGCGAATATGTCGCCCTCGACCTTGAGGCAGTCCCAACCATTCGCGATGGTGTTGATGGTCCGTAATCCGTGCGGATGCTCCGATCGTGAAGGGACCGTTTCGGCATGGTCAACCACGAAATCGTCCTGAACGACAATCACTGTTCCTCCGTTGTCAACAGCGCCGATGTCTAGAGCGACACCGACACTTACTGTGCGGTCAGAGCCGCCGGGGCAACAGGGCCTTTCGACACAACGCGTGATATCACAGGCTCCAAGGCGTGATGATAGGAGTCAACGAGCCGCGGCTATCCGGGTTCGTCTTGCCTCATCGGCGAGACGAACCCGGCGTCACCGCCGGCGGCTGCGCGCAGCATCGCCTCACTGCCCGGTCCGGGGTCGTCGGTGCCGAGAGGCACGATCACCTTGACCAACCCATCCTCGGTGCTTGTGATGGCCGCGGCGACGTTGTGGAGAAGGTGATTGACAACCGGGCTCTCAGGGGCCAGATACGCAATGAAGGCGTCGACGCCGTTCTCCCGGGCGCTGTCGGCCAACTTGGTCAGGAGAAGCCTTCCTAGGCCTCGGCCCTGAAACTCGTCGATCACTGCGACGGCAGCTTCAGCCTGAGCGGGATGGGTTTTGTCGCGAATGTATCGGGCAACCCCTAGTCCTACCTGGTCCGGTTGATCAAGTGAGATGGCCACCCAGGCAAAGTGATCCTGATAGTCGATCTCGGTCAGATAGCGGAGTTCAGACGGGGTCAGCCGGTCCAGGTAGTGCAGAAAACGCAGGTATATGGACTGGGGTGAGAGGTGTTGGATGCCTTCCTGAAGAAGCGCCTTGTCGTCGGGTAGAATCGGGCGAATCAACACCCGGGTGCCGTCGTCCAGGACGACCACCGAGGACCGCTCGTCGATCCAGCCGGGATCAGGTTCACCTGGCTGTCGACCGGTCAAGTGCCCGGGTGGTGGGAGGATCATCCCTGATACATCTGGTCGATAACGCCTGAGTACTTCTCCATCACCAGCATCCGCCGGACTTTCAGGGATGGAGTCACATTCCCGCTCTCGGGGATCCACTCATCGGGGACGATCACGAACTTCTTGATCTGCTCGACCCGGGACAGCTTGCGATTGACTTCGTCAACGGCAATCTGCATTTCGGCTACCACCTGCGGCATCTGCGAAAAGCTCGCCAGGTCCTGGAACTGCAGCCCTTTTGCCGTGGCCCATTCGCGCGCCTCCTCGGCGTCGAAAGCGATGAGGGCTGTGAGGTAGGGTCGGGTGTCGCCCAACAAGCAGACGTAGGCCACCGGCTGGTGGCTCTTCAGTGCCATCTCGATCGGGCTCGGTGCGATGTTCTTGCCCGCGGCCGTGATGATGATGTCCTTCTTGCGACCGACGATCGAGAGGAAGCCGTCGGAATCGACCGAGCCGAGATCACCCGTGTGGAGCCAGCCGCGATCGTCAAACGTCTGCGCCGTCTCGTCAGGGAGGCGGTGATATCCCGCTGCGACATTGCCACCGCTGAGGAGCACCTCCCCGTCCTCGGCCAGTTGCATCTCCACTCCGGGCAATGGCTTGCCGGCTGTGCCGATGCGATTGGAGCCGGGCAAGTTGGAGACGGCCGGTCCGCTGCTCTCACTGAGACCGTACAACTCACAGAGCGGGATCCCGATAGCGTTGAAAAATACGATCATGTCGGGATCGCTCGGGGCGGCTGTCGTCACCGCGACAACCAGTTGGTCCATGCCCAACCCGGCCCTGACTTTGCTGAATACCAACCTCTCGAACACCCTGGCCAACAGGGCACCGACCATGGGACTCCGCCCCTCCTGCCGGGCTCGAACCACCTTTTCCCCGTTGTGAACCGCCCACATAATCGGTCTGCGTCGTCGATCCTCGGCGAACCGGGCCAGCAGCCGGTTTTGGAACTTCTCCCAGACCCGGGGAACCCCGAGGAATGCCTGGGGCCGCGCATGGGTGATGTAGTCGACGACCTGCAGAGCATCCGGGCAGTAAAAGACCTGGCAAGCGAGCCACAACCCGAGATAGTGCGAGGCCATGCGCTCGGCGATGTGAGCCATCGGGAGGTAAGAGACCAGCCGAAGATTGTCGGGAAGACCGAAGCCGCGACGGGAAGACTCAGTCGTCCACAACAGGTTCCTGTGGCTAAAGACGACTCCTTTAGGAAAGCCGGTGGTTCCCGATGTGTAGATCATCGTCGCGACATCATTGGGTTCGATGTCCCACATGCGGCCCTCGACCATTTCTGGCTGATCCATGAGGGCCTTCCTGCCACGATCAATGAGTTCGTTCCATCCGATCACCATGTCGTCGGCGTCCGGCAACTCGGTCCCGCTCATGATGACGATGTGCCGTAGACCGGGCATCTCGGCGAGGACCGGACGCCACCGGGCGAGATTCGCCACATCCTCGAGGATTGCCACCTTGGCATCGCAGTCGTTGACGATGTAGACAATCTGAAAAGGGGCCAGAGTTCCGTACAAGGTCACTCCGGCGGCACCGGAATGAATCGCGCCGAGATCGGCGATCAGATGCTCCGGGCGGTTGCCTGCCTGAATTGCCACCACGTCTCCCGAATCCACACCGAGAGTCATCATTCCGGCCGCGGCCTCGAGGGCCACTTGCCGGTACTCGGCCCAGTTGAGGAGCTTCCAGTTGTCTCCTTCCTTCCAGTGAATGGCCGGGGCCGTCCCGTGAAGGTCGGCGTTCCGACGGAGCACGTCGACGAGCGTGGTTGCTGCAACCGCCTCGTCGATCTCAGTCCGGTCGGAATGGCGGATATCGGTGGACACAAACGCCCCTCTAATAGGTAACTTCAACGTATGAGAGAGCACGGATCTGGGCCAGGGTCTTTCGACCCACACGAAGCCGGGCCGCAGGCTCACTGTCCGTAGGCTCCTGCCTATGACGACGATCGGACTCCTGACGGCGGGTGGCGATTGCCCGGGGCTCAACGCCGCAATCCGCGGAGTGGTGACGCGTGCCTCGGCGGCCGGGGCCACGGTGGTCGGTATCGAGAACGGTTGGGCGGGCTTGATGGAGGGCCGCACTCGCTTGCTAGGACGCGACGACGTCCGCGGCATCTCTGTTCGCGGTGGCACCATCCTGGGCACGTCCCGTAAGGACCCCTACGTCCATGGCTCCGGCTTGGCGTCGATTCAACCGACGCTGGACGCGACCGGGATCGAGGCGCTTATCGTTATCGGCGGCGACGGCTCATTGAGAAGCGGCGCCATGCTCGCTTCCGAGGGCCTGGCGGTTATCGGAGTTCCCAAGACGATCGACAACGACATCGCCGGAACCGACGTGTCGTTTGGATTCGGAACTGCCGTTCAGATCGTGACCGATGCCATCGACCGGCTCACCACCACCGCAGAGGCGCACAATCGAATCATGGTTGTCGAGGTCATGGGAAGGCATTCGGGCTGGATCGCCCTCCACGCCGGCTTGGCGGGCGGCGCTGAAGCGATCCTGGTGCCGGAAGTGCGATACGACCTCGCTGATTTGAGCGCCCGCCTGGTCGCTCGTCACCGGTCCGGAAGGGACTATTCGATCGTCGTAGTGGCGGAGGGTGTGGTGGATCCGCGGGGCGAGGCAGTCACCGCCGGAGCCGACATCCTCGGCTTCCAGCGCTTTGGAGGAGTGTCAATGAGCATCGCCACGGAACTCGAGCGACTTACTGGTTACGAGACCCGGGTGATGATCCTCGGCCACCTCCAACGTGGGGGGACTCCCATAGCCTACGACCGGATCCTGGCCGCTCGCCTCGGGGTCAAATCCGCCGAATTGGCTTTGGCAGGCCAGTACGGTGTAATGGCAGCGGTGAGGAACGGTGAAATCGTTGCCGTTGACCTGGCCACGGCCTGTGCGGAGCCACGGCTGCTCCCGAGATCGCTTTATGAGGAGGCTGCCTGGTTCGGAGCGTGAGGAATCACGCTGCGGCGCTGGCAAAGGCTTGATCGGAGAAACCGCCGATTTGGAATGCCGCAAGGCGAACAGATGTTTGACTACTAGTGATTGACCAGAAAACGCGAAAAAGAACAATGACCAATCGACTTAGGACAGGAAACAGTCAGGTGGCCGATGGCCTCAGCCTGTATCTCGACGGAATCAGCCGCTACGGCTTGTTGGCCGCCGAGGACGAAATCTGCCTCGCCCAAGCGATGGAGGCAGGCAGGCAGGCGCGCGCCAGCCTGGATGCCGGGAACAGATTGTCGGCTGCCGAAAGGGCGGATCTGGAGCGGGTCGTCCGGGAGGGTCACAGGGCTCGCAACCGGTTCATCGAGTCGAACCTTCGACTGGTTGTCTCCAACGCTCGTCGCTACGCCGGCGGCAATGTCGACATGCTCGACCTGATCGAGGAAGGCAATCTCGGCCTCATCACGGCTGTCGAGAAGTTCGACTGGCGGAAGGGCTTCAAATTCTCGACCTATGCGACGTGGTGGATCCGACAGGCCATGCAGCGGGCTCGCAGCAATCTCGGTGATTCGATCCGGATCCCCACCGGGCTGTTCGAGATCCTGGCGGCGGTCCGCACGTCGGCCGATGACCTTCGGGTCAAACTCGGACGTGCCGCCACCGCGACCGAGCTTGCCGAGGAGACCGGGTTGACGCTGGCCGACGTGATGAGAGCGCTCGCTGTGAGCACCAGTGTTGCCCTTGAGACTCCGGTCGGTGAGGACGGAGCAATGCTGGGCGACTTCATCGCCGATGAAAACGCTCTGGACCCCGAGGCTGAAGTTGAGATCAGGATCGTCGAGGAGGCAGTGCGAGACAGCCTCGCCATCCTTTCCGACCTCCATCGTCGGGTGGTTGAGCTTCGCTTCGGCTTCGATGGTCCGCCAGCGACGATCGCCACAATCTCCGAAGCAACCGGTATCCCCCAGCACCAGGTCCCCGAACTCATCGCGGAGGCTCTCGTGCCGATCGCGCAGAGGCTTGAGGCTGTCGAGGACATGCGCGCCGCCTAGAGCGGCCGCTCGGGCCGCCCACGCCCGACCCAAACTCGGTTTTGGCGCGGAGCATTGCTCCCCTGGAGTCGATACTCCGCGCCAAAACAGGGAAGGAGGAGTCGCTTGCGACTTTCGGCCCTGGCAGCCACGCCGTTAACGCCGATCATGACACCCGAAAGGAGGTTTCCATGGACCGCGAGGAAACCAAGTCGAGCGGTCGGTCGCTCTGGATGATGATTGGCGTTGCGCTTCTGGCGACGCTGTTTGCTTTCTGGTTCGTCCGGGGTCGGCGGTAAACCCGAGTTACGACACCGGGGCACGGGCATCCGCGCCGGTGTCCCGGTCGCCAGTCGCGTCATAAACGGCACCCTTTGCACAACCGACCTTCGGCCCTGTTCCTGCTGCCCTTCCATCGTCAAGCTGATTGCGACGTCTTGAGGAGCGTGATGAGCAAATCGAATCGGTACATACGGTGGTTCGGAGATCTGGGGCTTGCCGACGTCCCGATCGTTGGTGGGAAGAACGCCTCGTTAGGAGAGCTCTATCGAGAGTTGAACCCGCTGGGCGTCAGTGTTCCGAACGGCTTCGCCATCACCGCCGAGGCGTTCCGAGACACTCTCAGGGAAGCCGGGCTGGGGACGGAACTCGAAGAACTGATGAAGACCTTCGACAAGTCCGACGTCCCCGAGCTGTCCCGCCGCGCCCGGCGAGCCCGGGAGTTGGTCTACGCGGCCCCCCTTTCGGCCGAGTTCGTCGCAGGTATTACCGCCGCCTACCAGCAACTGGTGGAGGAGTACGGTCCTGATCTGAGTGTTGCGGTTCGCTCCTCGGCGACAGCCGAGGACCTCCCGACCGCCAGTTTCGCCGGCCAACACGAGAGCTTTCTGAATGTTCATGGGGCCGAGCGGGTGGTCGAAGCCACCCGCCGGTGCTTTGCCTCGTTGTTCACCGATCGAGCGGTCAGCTATCGCATCGACCAGGGTTTTGACCACCTCGCGGTCGCCCTGTCGGTCGGAGTGATGAAGATGGTGAGGTCAGACCTGGCCTCCAGCGGCGTCCTCTTCACTCTGGACACCGAGTCGGGCTTTCCCGATGTCGTCTTCATCACCGGGTCTTTCGGACTCGGCGAGAACGTCGTGCAAGGAGCGGTCGATCCCGACGAGTTCTACGTCCACAAGCCCACCTACAACCAGGGCTTCAGGTCGGTGCTGCGGCGCCGGCTCGGTCGCAAGCAGATGCGCATGGTCTACGCCCAGGGTCGTGGTGGACAACCCACCGCGAACATCCCGACCAGCGAGGCCGATCGCGGTCGCTTCTGCATCTCCGACGAGGAAGTACTGGCTTTGGCCAGCTACGGGATCGCGGTTGAGAATCACTACAGCCGCCAGGCCGGACATCCGGTGCCAATGGACGTCGAATGGGCCAAGGACGGGCTCGATGGTCGGCTCTATCTCGTCCAGGCCCGACCGGAGACTGTCGCTTCTCAGAGCGATGCCGCCATCCTCAGGGAGTACCACCTGGAGGGGTCCGGTGACGTACTGGCGCAAGGCCGGGCCGTGGGTTCGCTGGTGGCGAGCGGCCCGGTCCGGGTGGTGCTCGATGGTCAAGGTCTGGCGAACTTTCGACCGGGCGAAGTGCTGGTGGCCGATACAACCACGCCGGACTGGGAGCCGGTGATGAAGACCGCCGCCGCCATCGTGACGAATCGCGGCGGCCGCACGTGCCACGCAGCGATTGTTGCCCGCGAACTAGGCATACCGGCAGTAGTGGGGGCCAGCGACGCCACCACGACACTCGTTGGGAAAGAGATGGTGACGGTTTCGTGCGCCGAGGGTGACGTGGGCCGGGTCTACCAGGGAGCAATCCCCTTCACCGTGACGCTGGTGGATCTGACCGAGGTCGCCCAACCCAGGACCGAGCTGATGATCAACATCGGCAACCCCGATGCTGCGTTCCAGATGTCCAGGCTGCCTGTGGCCGGAGTCGGGCTGGCCCGCATGGAATTCATCATCTCCGAGTCGATTCGGGCCCATCCGATGGCTCTCTTGTTCCCTGAGAGAGTCGTTGATCCAATCGAGCGAAGCCGCGTTATGGAACTGATCGCGGGCTACGAGAGCGGAGCGGCGTACTTCGTCGAAAGGCTATCCGAGGGCGTCGCCACCATCGCCGCAGCCTTCTATCCCCGGCCCGTGATCGTGCGCATGTCCGACTTCAAGACCAATGAGTACGCCCAACTCCTGGGAGGCGCCGGGTTCGAGCCGACAGAGGCCAACCCGATGATCGGCTTCCGCGGAGCCTCCCGCTACACCCACCCAGCCTATGCCCCTGGATTCGAACTGGAATGCTCGGCCATGAAGCGGGTCCGAGACGAAATGGGTTTCACCAACGTCAAACTGATGATTCCGTTCTGCCGGCGCGTGGAGGAAGGTCGGCGCGTGCTGACTTCCATGGCCAAGCAGGGCCTCAGGCGAGGAGAGAATGGCCTCGAGGTGTACGTGATGTGCGAGATTCCCAACAACGTCGTACAGGTCGACGCTTTCGCCGACCTCTTCGACGGATTCTCGATCGGGTCGAACGACCTGACCCAGCTGGTGCTCGGGGTCGACCGGGATTCGGAACTTGTCGCCTTCGATTTCGACGAGCGAGATCCGGGGGTCATGGACACGATCAAGCAGGCCATCGACGGAGCTCACCGGCACGACCGCCATATAGGCATTTGCGGACAGGCCCCCTCAGACTTTCCCGAGGTTGCCCGAGAACTGGTCGGCATGGGGATCGACTCGATCAGCCTCAACCCCGACACCGTCCTGAAGACGGCACGGGTTGTGCTGGAGGCCGAACTGGCCCTCCTGTCGTTCGGGTCTATCTCAGTTGGATAGAACTCTGGCGGATAGAACTCCGGCGGATAGAACTCCAGGCCTTTGGGAAACGGCTCACGAAGCCGGGGAAGGTACGCCTTCAACCGAGTCGAAAACCATTCCGAAGGCCTGCCCGAGTGGACGCCTCACCCACATGGAGGCAAGGGATTCTCCCCATTGGCGGGCACGCTCAAGTTCACCCTCCAACAGCGGCCCGTCCGTTGCCGACACATAGAAGCTCTCGGCAGAGAGGACCGGGGACACCCCAGCTCGCCGGAGACGTCGGGCAATAGCATGCGACGCCGCCCCGGGAAACCGGGGCCGATCGATGCGGGTATCGAAAGCGGCCCCGGCGACACCCCATTGAGGGAACTGAAATGCATCAAGCCATTCCCTGACACCGATGCCTTGCGAAACCAAGCGATCACCGGCCTCACGCGCGGCAGTCTCTCGCGTCCCCACGCGGCTGATACCGAAGGCATGGGTGGGACCGCCCACGACCAACAACTCGGTGGACTCGGCGAGTACCCGGGGGGCAACACCCACTTCGTGAACCTCGGTCTCCAATTTCGTTGCGAGACCCGAACCCACGGCTCGAGCGATTGCCGCCGTATTCCCGAACATCGACTCGAACACCACCAATGCCTGCATGATCCTGCCTTTCGACTGGGTTCAGTCTTCGTCCGCCCAGGTGCGACCGTTAGGGGCATTGGTCCCTCTCCCTCGACGAGATCCGCGACATTGCGACGGTTGTACGAGGGACGAAATGCGAGCCCCAGTAACGAAGCCCGAAGTCAGGGGCGGTCAGACAGGAACGAACCGGTGAGACGATAGGTACGGACGGCGCAAGCACTGAGGGAGTTGCCGGGTTCGTTTCCGGTCAGATCCCGCAGGATCGCCATCGCCGTTTGGAACACTTGCTCGTAGGTCGCAGCTAACAGGCACACCGGCCAGTCCGAGCCGAACATCAACCGCTCCAAACCGAACACGTCGAGTGCTTCGGCGACGTAGGGCCTGAGGTCGTGGGATTGCCATGAGTTCCAATCTGCCTCGGTAACGATGCCCGAGACTTTGCAGACCACATTGTCCAAATTGCGAAAACCGCCGACGAGCGAGGCCCACGATTCGATTTCACCCGTCCGGATCGATGGCTTGGCCAGATGATCGACAACCAGCCTCAACCCCGGGAACCGGCGCGCCACCTCGACGGCGGCCTGGAGCTCGCGGCTTCGTACCAGGAGGTCGTAGGCGAGACCGGCCTTCTCCACAGCCTCCAAACCCCGGTGGACGTCGGACCGCAACAACCAGTCGGGGTCGGCCTCATCGTGGACCAGGTGGCGCAGGCCTACCAAATATCTTCCGCCCGGGGTGGCCCGAATCAAGGCGATGGTGTCGGACACCGCGGGGTCGGTGAGATCCACCCAGCCGACGACACCGGCTATCCACGCAGTTTCAAGGGCCATCGCCAGCAGCTGATGAGTCTCGGCAATCTCATGCCGGGATTGAACGAGCACAGTGGCGTCGATGCCACAGAGCTCTAACTTCGGCTTCAGATCCGGCGGACCGAATGGTCGCCGCAGGGGCGCAAAGGGGCCGGTCATCCATGGATACCCGTCACCCGGATCCCAGAAGTGCTGGTGTGCGTCGATCAATGTCCTGCGCTCCTTGGGCTCTTGGGGCTCCTGGAGCTCACGGTTCCGGCTGGCTTACCGCCGGCACCGGCCTGTCGACCGCCACGCCCTCGACTAGGGCCAAACCGTGTTCCTCCGGGACAAGTTCTCCGCGCTCTCGAAGCCGACTAAGGAGCTCGACACTGCGGGCAACGGCGTCGAGGAGGGGTGTCACCGGTGGCGGGTTGATGTCGTCCAAACCCGTGGTGTCGATAGCTTCCGGGAACGGAAGCGGATCGGGTCGATAAGTGATGAATCCTGTTGAACCGGGGACCACCGCCTCGATGGCCCCCACCAGGTCAGCCATTGAGGCCAGGCTGCCATTGAGGTTGAACACCCGGGCACCAGCCGGTTCAGATTCAGCGGCTCCGACCAGGGCCCGGGCCACATCGGGGGCGAAGTTGAGCAGAGTGGAACCACCGAACGTGATCTCGTAGCGATAGCCCAGCACGGCGGCGACGATCGCTTTGGTTGGCGAACTGGTCAGTCCTTGGTCCCGCCCGGGCCCGTAGACCGTCATCGGTCGCAGCCCGATGCTGGCGAGGCCGGAGTCAGTCCAATAGGCCCGTGCGTTGCCTTCATTGGCCGACTTGAAGACCCCGTAGTGGCTGATCGGATCTCCAAACACCGCGATTGAGCTGGAGTACACCACCTGTTCGATTCCGCACCGGCGGGCAGCCTCAAAGACATTGACCGTGCCCAATACGTTCACGGTGGCACCCCGCGGAGGATCCGCCTTGCAGAACGGAAGCTGCAAGGCCCCAAGGTGGATGATCTGGGTGATGGACTCCGACCGGACGACCTCCTCGACGGCGGCGGTATCGGCGAGGTCCCCGATCACGAGCTTGACCGCTGCCACTTCCTCATGCTTCACAACGAGATGGAGCCTTCGCAAGTCGGCCGAACGATCGAATGCGACGACCCGCTTGCCACGACGAGCTAGTTCGCCCACCGTCCACGCACCGATGCATCCCAGTGCCCCCGTGACAAGTACGGACTCACTACTTGCCATAGATTTCCTCCTCCGGTCCGGACGACCATTCCGGTCCAAGAGGGAAGCAGAAATCCTCGAGCGAGGACGCTTTCATCGTGATGCTTGTGCCTGGTGCGACGGGCACCATGTAGTGGCCGCCGCGCACCACGGCGGGATCGACGAAGTGCTCGTGAAGGTGATCGACGTATTCGACGACCCGATTGTCCAAGGACGCACTGACCGCGACGTAATCAAAGATCGAAAGATGCTGAACGTACTCGCACAGCCCGACTCCCCCGGCGTGCGGACAAACCGCCACGCCGAACTTGGCGGCCATCAGCATCACCGCCAGTGCCTCGTTGACACCACCCAGTCGACAGGGATCGATCTGGCAGAAGCGGATGGCTTGAGCCTGAAAGAGTTGTTTGAACATCACGCGGTTGTGAGAATGCTCGCCTGTAGCCACACCGATTCCGTATTCATCCATCGCCCGGGCGATACGAGCATGGCCAAGGATGTCGTCCGGGCTGGTCGGTTCCTCGATCCACCACGGATTGAACGGAGCGAGCTCATGCATCCAGGTGATGGCCTCCTCGACCTCCCACACCTGATTCGCATCCAACATCAGAACCCCGTCGGCGCCGATCTCTTCTCGCACAATGCGCGCCCGACGCACATCCTCGGCGACATTGCGACCGACCTTCAGCTTGAAATGCCCCCAGCCGGCGGCCCTGGCATCTCGACACAGCTCACGGACCTTCTCATCGGGATAACCGAGCCAACCGATCGAGGTCGTATAGGCCGGGTATCCGCTTGCGATGATCTGGACCTCGCGCTCATCTTTGCCCGGCTCCGCTTTACGGAGGATGTCGAGGGCCTCCTCGGGGGACAGTGCGTCGGAGATGTAGCGGAACGGAATGCACCGCACCACCTCCTCCGGGGTCATGTCGACCAGGAGCTTCCAGAGGGGTTTGCCTTCGGCCTTCGCGTAGAGATCCCAGACAGCGTTGACCACCGCGGCAGTTGCCATGTGGATCACGCCTTTTTCGGGGCCCACCCAGCGAAGCTGGCCGTCGTCAACCAGGGAGGACCAGAACGCTCCGAGGTCGTCAACAAGAGACTCCAGCGTTCGGCCGATCAGCAGCGGCCGCAACGCCTCGATCCCGGCAACGCACAATTCGTTGCCCCGGCCTGTGGTGAACGTCATTCCGTGACCGATCAACCCATTTGGATCGTCGGTGTGAAGCATGACGTAGGCCGCGGAATAGTCCGGTGCTTCTGTCATCGCATCGGAGCCATCGAGGGCTCGCGATGTGGGAAACCGGATATCGAGCGCGGTTAGATCGACAATGGTTGTTGTCACCAAAGAGTCCTTCTGATAGATGACGTGAGCGGAATCGATAGAGGAGGAGCGGTGGGCCGAGCGGTCCGAAGACCACCCACCGCTCCCCGATCGGGCTCCTATTCGAAGTCCGCCACGTTGTCGATCGTCACGATGGCGGTCCCGGTGTCGACGTTCGCTTCGACAGATTCGCCCAGAACCACCCGGTAAAGGGTGTCCATACCGAGCTCGCCCATCTTGGGCGGGAACTGTGCGATCGACGCATCCTGGTTCCCTTCCTTGATCTGGGCCACCTCGTCGGCGGACGCATCGAAGCCGACCACGACTATGTCTTCAGGAGCAATGCCCGCATTCTCGATTGCCTCCAGGGCTCCGATTATCGGCGGTCCACAGGCCCCGTAGATGGCATCGACGTCGGGAAAGGCCGTCAACATGTCTTCGGCCGCAGCCACGCCCTTGACCTGGTCGCAGTCCGTCGGCGTCTGCTGCACAATCGTGATGTCGGCGTCGCCCAGGCCCTCGATCATCCCGTTGACACGGTCATCCAACGCGGGCACGCCTGCCACCCCTTCGAGCACTCCCAGGGTCGATCCGGGTTCCAAGTTCGCTGCCAGCCATTCACCCGCCAGGACACCTCCCTGATAGTTATTGGTGGCCACCACTGCTGCCTTCCCGGTCCAATCGGGGAGGTCGTTGTCGATCAGGACGATGTCGACACCGGCTGCCACCGCCGCGTCAAGCGCGGGCTGAATGCCGGGGCCTGTCGGTGTGATGGCGATGCCGTCAACCCCCTGGGCAACCATCGACTCAATGAGAGCGATGACGCCTTCGTCGTCAGAGCCTGATTCACCCATGCCGGTGATAAGCTCGACGTCGGGATGGTCTGCGGCCCAGGCTTTTGCTGCATCCTCGATGATGAAGAAGAAGTCGACCGGGAACTTCGTGATCAACCCAAGCTTGTAGCTCTCGCCTGCGGCGCTTGTAGCCGGTGCTTCAGTACCGGTGGTTCCACCAGCAGGTTCAGTGCTGGCAGAACCGTCGTCACCGCCGCAGGCGGCTACAAGCATCACCACCGCCAGAGCGGCTACCCATCGAATCCGATTCCAGTTCATTGCTATCTCCTATCCGGGGTGGAGTCGTGCTTGCCCGGCCGCGCCACCCACACGCAGTCGGGATCCGAAGGACTCAATTTCTCAACCTTCACCTCCCACGATCAGAGAGACGATTCGCTGTTGGGACTCCGGAGTGGGCACCAGCTCTCCCACTTTCCGCCCGCGACGCATCACGATGGCGCGATCGGCGATCTCCATCACGTGGTCCATCGCGTGGGAGATGACGATCACAGCCTTGCCGTCATCTCGCAGACGTCGAATCAGGTCGAGGACTCCCCGCGCCTCTCGGACGCCGAGGGCGGCAGTCGGTTCGTCAAGGATGACGATCCGGGAGGTGAACGCGGTCGCCCGGGCAACGGCCACTGCCTGGCGTTGACCTCCCGACATGAGACCAACCGCGCCATCCTGGTCGGGCAGCCCGACGTCCAGTCGATTGAGGACGTCCCGGGTCGCCTCGTCCATCGATCGGCGCCGCAGGAGTCGCATGCCGAACGGCAGCCAGCCGGGACCGGCCAATTCCCGGCCGGCATAGAAGTTGGCGGAGGGACTGAGGTTGTCGAACAGAGCCAGGTCCTGGTAGACGGTTTCGATACCGAGCCGTCTGGCATCCGCCGGGCTCTGGATGTGAACCGGCTCGCCGTCAATCTCCATTTGGCCCGAGTCGAGGCGATAGACCCCGCTCATGCACTTGATCAACGTGGACTTCCCAGCACCGTTGTCGCCCAGCACTGCCAGTATTTCGCTTGCGAACACATCGATATCGACCGCGTCAAGAGCCAGGATTCCTCCGAAGCGCTTCGTGGCCCCTTTCACCCGGAGAACGGGGTCGCCTCGCTCAATAGTCACGAGCGGGTCGCCTGAATCAAGCGCAGCCTGTCTTCCAGCCGTCCGCGCAGCACGTCGGACTCCACTGCGAGGAGGATGACGATTCCGAGCACGATCAGTTGGAAGAACGATGCAAGGTTGGCCAGATTCATGGCGTTGCGAATCACGCCGATCATCAGCGCCCCGGTGAGGGCGTGCGCCACGGTTCCTCGTCCGCCCAGGAAGCTTGCTCCCCCGATGATGACTGCGGCAATGGCATCAAGCTCAGCCAGGGAGCCGAAGGTGGGAGCGCCGGCATTCGTACGTCCGGCCGTGAGCACTCCGGCGATGCCTGCCGCCAGACCACTGATGACATAGACGGAGATCAACACCGACGATGTCGGGATCGCAGTCCGGCGAGCCGCTTCGGGATTTCCACCTACCGCATAGATCCACCGACCCCAGACAACCCTCGTAGTGAGAATGCCGACAAGGAGTAATGCGGCGGCGACCACCAAAGTCGATACCGGCACCCACCCGAAGATCAAGTCCCCGCCCACGACCTGCACTATCGGCGGCATGCCCTGGATCGGCCGTCCATCCGAAAGCCAGAGCGCAACCCCTCGAACCAATGTGAGGGTTGCCAGGGTGACGATGAAGGGATGAGGGATTCGGCCCTTCACGAAGAGGAACCCATTGAGCAGTCCAACAACAACACCGACTCCCACCATGGTGAGGATCACCAGCGTGGCCGACCCGTTGGATCGGTAGACCAGGGCGCCAGCGACGGTTGCCAGGGCGAGGGTCGATCCGACGGAGAGGTCGATACCTCTTGTCACGATCACTAGCAGCTGACCCAGGGCCAGCACCGAGATCACCGATGTTTGGGCCAGAACATTTCCGATGTTGCGGGTGGTGAGAAAGACCGGGCTCACGATGGCAATGACCAGGATCAGGAGCGCAAGGATGAGAAGCGGCCCCATCTTCAATAGCCACAACGCCAGGCGGAGCGACCGGTCGAACCGAACTGGGTTTTCTGACGGCACCGCAGAATTTGCGGCGAGTCCCTGGCTGGCGCCGTCGGATGCGGGGACCCGGAACTCTGGAAACGGAGACGCTCCTCGATCCCGGGCACTCATACCCCGTCTCCTCCCACCTTGTCTCGATTCCAATGCTTGCCGGTTCCGACCGAATGATCGGGTGTCTAGGCCGATTCAGACTCCGCCGGAGCGAGCGGCGCTAGCATACGAGCAGAAACATAGGATGTCTAGCGACTTTGCCGTGGAGAGGAGTTCGGGGTGTCGGCGCCGTTAACTGAAGCGGCAATTCGTCAGATAAGGGAGATGATTGCCAACGGCTCGCTGGCGCCGGGGGCAAAGCTCCCTTCCGAGGCAGAGCTTGCCATCGACCTGAAGGCATCACGTAACACCCTTCGGGAGGCCGTACGAGGGCTGGTGAGCGTTGGTGTCCTCGATGTCCGGCGGGGCGACGGTACCTATGTCACCAGTTTGCGCCCCGAGCAGCTGTTGGAAGGGATCGGGGCCGCCGCCGAGCTGATGGCGGAAGGGTTTTCGCTTGAACTGGTCCAGGTGCGTCGAATCCTCGAACCGGCTGCTACCGCCTTGGCCGCACTGCGGATCGACCAGGAGACACTTTCCCTCCTGGAGTCGCACCTTCAACGGATGGGCGCCTCGGAGACGGAGGAGGAGTTAGTCCAGATCGATGGTGACTTCCATGCGGTGGTCGCGGGTGCTTCGGGCAACTCGACTTTGGCATCGATGCTGAACGGAGTGTCGACCAGGACTGCCCGTACTCGAACATGGCGGGGCGTCATCGAGGGAGATGCTAAGGCTCGAACCATCGCTCAGCATGCCAGCATCCTGCACGCTCTGACCCGGCGTGACCCTGCTCTCGCTGAAGCTGCAGCGCTGGTCCACGTCGCAACGACCGAGGACTGGCTCCGGCGATTGACCGGGGCGGCCGCCGACATCAAAGAATCCGCTGGTGCCAACGCCCGACCCCGCCTGAAAGGCGATGCGGACGATGAAGCAGGACCATCGTGAGAATCGCCAGATATCAGCTAGGAACACGGCACGGCGTCGGGATCATCGAGGGGGGCCACATCGTTCCCGCCGGTGACGACCTCTTCGCGCCCATTCCCGACGGAGAAGTGATCCCGCTCGCTGAGATCGATTTTTTGCCGCCGGTGCTGACAACCGCCAAGATCGTTTGCGTGGGTCTCAACTATGCCGATCACGCTGCTGAAGGCGGCGTTGCTCTGCCCGATCAACCGTTGATCTTCTCAAAGCTGCCCAATAGCCTCACCGGACATAGGAGTCCGATCGTCCTCACCCCTCTCAGCGAACAGGTCGACTTCGAAGCAGAACTTGGTGTCGTCGTCGGGCGTCGTGCGAGGGGGGTTTCCAAAGAGGAGGCGCTGGAGCATGTGTTTGGATACACCTGTGTCAACGATGTTTCGGCCCGGGACCTCCAGCATGGCGATCAGCAGTGGACCCGGGGCAAGTCGCTGGACACGTTTTGCCCCGTGGGCCCATGGGTCGTGACTTCCGATCAGATCCCGGATCCGCAGGCACTCGGAATTCGCTGTTTAATCAACGGCGAGGTCATGCAGGATTCACACACTTCCAATATGGTATTCGGTGTCGACGAGCTCGTCAGCTTCATCTCCCAAGGCATAACTCTCGAGCCCGGCGATCTGATCGCAACCGGTACCCCTGGGGGTGTCGGCTTCCTGCGGAAACCTCCGCGCTATCTTGCGACAGGTGACAGCGTGAGGATCGAGATAGACGGGATCGGTTACCTTGAGAACCCCGTCGTATGACACCAGGCCCGCGCAACCGCAACAGGCGCAAAGGCAACAGTCTCGCGTCAACTCTGAGGATGTTTCGGGTCGGCCGGCCCCAGCTGCGCCCCGCTCAGCGCCGGCTCCGTCGGGCGGTGACGGTCGCCGACCTGAGATCGATCGCTAGGCGCCGGCTCCCGGGAGGCGTCTTCGACTACATCGACGGTGGGGCCGAAGACGAGCTGACTCTCGGCGCCAACAGCAACGCCTATCGGCGCGTGACATTCCGGCCGCGGGTGCTGCGCGACGTCGGGGAGGTCGACATCTCCTCGAGCCTGCTTGGAAAACCTCTCTCGTTTCCCCTGGTTCTGGCCCCGACCGGTTTCACCCGCATCGCCGACCCCGAAGGCGAGCTGGCGGTGGCCCGAGCGGCAGAGCGGGCGGGAGTGCCGTACGCCTTATCGACCCTCGGCACCAGGTCGATCGAAGAGGTCGCAGCAGTCAACACTTCGCGACTTTGGTTCCAGGTCTACGTCTGGCGGGATCGGGCCCTCGTCGCCGATCTCGTCCACAGGGCGGCCGCTTCCGGCTACGAGGCGCTCTGCCTGACCGTCGACACTGCTGTCTTCGGACGGCGGGAACGAGACGTGCGACGTGGATTTACGCTGCCCCCGAAGCTGGGCCTGTCAACCGTTCTCGACGGAATCGTGCATCCGGGTTGGACGTGGCAGTTCCTCAAGTCCGAACCGATCGTCTTTGCCAACGTCACCGGTCGTGCCGTCGGGGACGGTGCCGATGCGGTCACCCTGGCCGACTACGTAGCCCGCCAGTTCGACCCCGGGTTGTCGTGGAGGGACGTGGAGTGGCTCCGCGGGCAATGGAGCGGGCCGATCGTCATCAAGGGAATCCAGACC
>DATLEZ010000163.1:0-4115 GCA_035525055.1 Acidimicrobiia bacterium
AGCGGGAGAGAGCCCTTGGTGCAGTGGTTCGATCTCTGCGTTCACAGGGCATGTCTTATCGAGACATCGGCACGGTGATCGGGCTCTCTCACCAACGGGTGGCCCAGCTTGACGCCCAAGCTCGCGTTTGACACCGGGGTCGAACGTGCCATGGCACAGGATCAGCCCGGACCCGCTTCCGCTCGAACCGCGTCTGTTTCTTCGCGCCGTTTGACGCGAACTTACGAAAGCCTTGGTCAGCGCGAGTTTCACCTATTTGAGAAATAGGTGGTGTTGGCTACGGGCTGGAGCGAGCCGGATCGACCGGCTCGTGGTCGCCGTGAAGCACATCCGGGTCGAGGTCTGCTCCGTTTGGCCACACGATTGTCCCGAAGTCGCGGTTCACTTTGACCTTGGCGAAGACCTCGTCATTGTCGGCGATCCCTTCAAACGCTGGGCCCCAGAGGAAGGGAGCTAGGTCGACGACTCGTTCGGATCCGTCGGAAAATCGAAGTCGTACCACTCGATCATGTAGTACCTCGACCTCCGTGATGTCGACCATTCTGACTCCTACGGCAACGGCTCAATCGTACCCGGCGGCTCATGGTTGACCGCCCGTTCCCAGCAGGCTGCGAGTTCGTCTGTGTGGAGTTGGGCCCACTCCCTGACCAATCGGGCGACTCTCCGCGGCAGGTGTCCCGCCAGAACGGTTCCGTTCAGAGCGACTCTGGCTTTGTAGTTGGCATAGCGGGCGTGGAAGTGAGGAGGATTGTGATCACCGAAGAACATGAGGATGGTGATTCCGTAGAACTCACTGATTCGTGGCATCGCCCGAACGTAAGAGCTCGGCGTGACACGTTTGAGAGGCTTCGTTTCGTTCAGTGATCGCGAAGGTGTTCGAGGAGGTCGCGATACTCTTTCAGGCGTGCGTCGAGCCAGTCGAGCTGTCGGGACTCGAGCTCGGCATTGACAGCCTGGTCTCTATGAATCAGTTCGACTCGTGGCCCGAACTTCACGCCTCGTTCGAAGGCTCCATCGGCGTCCTCCCATTCATCGAGCGACCGGACGGTCACGTTGACCGGACGGCCAAGCTCAGCCTCGACGACGGAGACCGCGTCAAACCCTCGCCGACGTCAGGTTCACCGACGACGAGCACGTCGACGTCCGCGGGGGCCCTCCCGGCCCGGTCGGCCCACGAGCCAAATATGAACGCTTCCCGGATCCCGTCGATTTGGGCGAGGGCCGAGCGTAGAAGTGGTTCGGGACCCACAGTCTTGAGGAGCAGCCCTCGCAGCTCGGGGTACACGGGCGATGTTTGGTTGGCGGCGATCATGCGGTTGCGTCCCACCGCTCTCGATGTGACCAGTCCGGCAACCTCGAGCCGTTCTACCTCTTTGTGGGTCCCACCGAGAGATGTTCCCGCGCGACTCGCCAATTCACTCAGCGAGATCGGCTCGTCAGCGAAGACGAACAGCTCGGCCAGGAGTCTCTCCTGCTCTGGCGATCTGAAGATTGGAAGTCGGCTAGATACTTTCATGAATTATGAAGCGATCTTCACTCTACGTGAAAGTCAAGGAGCTTCCTGGGTGGCCGAGTGGCTGACGTTTTTCGGACCGAAGGCATCCCAACCGCACCTACTTCTTCGGGCTGGTGTGTTGCACGCGATCCGGCATGGCTTCGGTCGCGTGCTGCTAGTCGGACCGGGCGTTACGGAGGTCTGATCGGAGCCGTGTGGCTCGGAGTCGCCCCTCACTGGCGTCCTTCAATCCACGCTCGAG
Source organism: Acidimicrobiia bacterium (assembly GCA_035525055.1). Lineage (GTDB taxonomy): Bacteria > Actinomycetota > Acidimicrobiia > Spongiisociales > ZC4RG35 > DATEEG01. The sequence goes on from DATLEZ010000163.1 coordinate 1,758, forward strand.
CGTGGCCTGTGCCGATGGATCGCTGTAATGAGCAGCCTCGGCCGGCGTCAATGCAACCGCTGGGTGTAGCGCCAACCCACCGTCGGGAAGAGGGTCAACGACGATTTGAGTGTCCTTGAGACCGAACCGGGCCAGTGATACGCGCCCACGCGCGTCTACATCGATAACGACACGACGATCTGTCACTGCTTGGTTCCTTTTGATGGCTCCCCAATAGGCTAACAGATGTTCGGCCCGAATTGCCGATTATGGGGAAATGCCCATTGTGGGCAAGCCACAAGAGTACTGTGGGGGAATGGACTTCGTCTTCACGGAGAGCTTCTACACCGTCTACGAGGCGATCAGCGATGCAGAGGCAGACCTCGTCGACGAGGCAGTTCGCCGACTCCTGCGAGATCATGCTACCGGCTGGGCTCGTCAGGGAAGAATCGAAGGCGACAAGGGCGGCGCATGGATCGTGGCCCTCGGGTCAGGATCCGTCGACCTATCTCTGTATTGGGACTATCACGACGATGTGACCCTGGTTCTACTGGCACTGGTGATTCGTCGATAAGGAAAGAACAGAGTCCTGTTGACCGCAGAAGATGGTGTCTGGACGCGAGCCGACGAAAGCCCTGGTCAGCGCGAGTTTCACCTATTTGAGAAATAGGTGGTGTTGGCTACGGGCTGGAGCGAGCCGGATCGACCGGCTCGTGGTCGCCGTGAAACACAAGGGGAGCCCCGAAACGGCAGGGTCAACGCGCGCATCAACCTAACTGACGACCCAGGTGCCCGAAAGAGAGGTTTATCAGCGTATTAAGGCATAACGCTGATAAACTGTGGGGGTATGTCAGAACAAGCGCTCAAGTGGACCGATGCTCTGGGCCGTACCTACGAGTACACCCCACATCGGCCTGCGCTGCTCGCTGACGCCGAGTTCGAGTTCTCGTCTGAGGTGACTCTCGGTCTTGCCGAGGCGGCCCGTGTCTTGGGCGCGGTCCCCAAGGTGCCGATGAGTGGCATGGCGACCGTCCTATATAGATCGGAGTCGAGCGCATCCTCGTTGATCGAAGGTGTCGGGCCGGGTGCGCGCCGGATCCTCGAAGCCGAGTTTGGTGATGTCGATGAGCTCGACGATGAGCCGGCTCGCCGGGTTGTGGGCAACCTCGAGGCCCTCAAGGTTGCGATCTCCACCCCGGTACCCGCCGGAGTCGAGGACATCCTGCATTGGCATGAGCTGCTCATGGAGGGTCATCCGAGGATCCGTCCTGAAGCCATTGGATCCCTTCGGACGCAGCAGAACTGGATCGGTGGCGACGTCTTTGGGCCGAGAGATGCCGAATACATCCCCCCACCCCCAGACGTGGTGCCGCAGTTGCTCGAAGACCTCGTCGGGTTTTGCGGCAGGACAGATCTGACTCCTGTCGCCCTGGCGGCCCTGGCTCACGCGCAGTTCGAGGTGATTCATCCTTTTGTCGATGGGAATGGCCGCGTCGGACGTGTACTTCTCCAGCAGCTCTTAGTGAAGCGATCGGGGCTCGACGTTCCTATCCCGGTTTCGGTGCCGTGGAGTCGAGATACAGAGCCATACATCGGAGGGCTCCGAGCGTTTCAGGAGGGTGACTCCAACTCGTGGTTGTTGTTCGCCTGCTGGTCCGTCATTGAGGCCCTGGGTTGGTTGAGCCAGGTGACCCACAGGCTCGAACGGCTTCTGGATCACTACCGCACACTGGTCAAAACACGAGGGAAGTCAGTGACTGCGATGGTTATTGACGACCTACCGACTCACCCTATCGTCGATACACCGTCCGTCGCGACCAGATATGACGTGACCCCTCAGACCGCGCATGCCGCATTAGTTCGCCTCGCCGAAGCCGGAATCCTCACCGAGCGATCCTTCGCGCGGCGCAAGAAGGAGGGTCGCCCTCGGAGGGTGTTCGCTGCGACCGGGTTGATGGATGTGCTCGGGGGCAGCTAATTCGACGCTCTCTTGCCGAGGCAGGGAAAGCCCGGATATTCCTTAGCGACGTCATGGAGACGTCGTGCAGGTCAAACCAGGGTCGAAGAAGTCGCGAGCTCGGCCAGTTCCGACTCGCTCGGCGGCGCGTCCGCCGATGGCAGCATCAGTTCGAAGACGGTGAGACCAGCCTCACGCCGGTATCTGAGATTTCCGCCCATCTTGTGGGCCAGGCCGCGGGCTATCCACAAGCCCAGACCCGAGGAGCCGGGCACTCTCGCCATCGCCATGCCCGCGCGGTAGGGCTGGAACATTGCGCGTTCGTACTCCGGGTCGACCCCGTCGCCGTCGTCGGCCACCACTACCGACACTGTGTGGGTGGAAGACTCCACCGAGACCCTGATGTTGTCGCCTCCATAGCG
>DATLEZ010000164.1:0-10697 GCA_035525055.1 Acidimicrobiia bacterium
ATGAGCCCGCCGGAGGTCGTGATGGCGGCAGCCCGTTCTGTGCCGATCATGCGGCCCCCTGCGAGCTTTGTCACTGTGGCCTCGTCGCGTCTCTCATCAAGCCATGACCGATCGGGTACAGGCCGGGAATAGCAACCGGCAGGCGACCACTGATGGGTGCCAGCCCGAGAAGGGCGTCGACCAGAGCGGTCATCGTTGGTGGGTGAATGCCGTAGGCCGCCAGGTGAGTCGAGGCTTCGGGATACCCGGCTAGGTCGTAGGGGGTCCGTAGGGAGACGGTGACGACTGTCCGATCCTCGCCCGGATTGCCTTCCACCAGAATCCGAACCAGACGCTTTTGAGCGTCGTTGACATCGATCGTCCCGACAATCACGACATCGTGGCTCTTGGCCGCAGCGACGACGGCCGCGATCTCGGCGTCGGTCGGGGAGTAGCTCAGAGTTATCTCGCTGGATGCCGGGTGAAGGTGGCGCAGAGCGGTGGCGAGGCCCGGCGCGACCATTGACGAAGTGTCGGCAGGAGTGAGGTCCGTGGGCTGGGGCATCACGGCCAACACTCTGTCGTCTGACGACAGCTTGAGCGGCAGCCGATGCTGGTCATCCCGCACCAGCGTGATCGATCGGGCCGCTAACTCGGCCGCCAGGGCGGCATGTTCGGAGCTTCCGATAACAGAAGGGTCCGGCTGCGTGAAACCGGCCAACCAGGCCATCACCGAATCCAGTCTTGACGATGTCCGAGTGGCGATGGGCAGCGTGCCGGCCTGGGCAGGCCCGTAGAGAAGCAGATCGCATCCGGCCGAAAGCGGTTCTTCGAGGGACACTCCCGCGAAGGCACCCATGTCGAGGGCATCGGTGACGATAACCCCGTCAAAGCCGAGTTGATCACGCACCAACCCTTGCAGGACGGCCGACGAAGCCGACGAAGGGAGGTGGCGGTTGCCGGTGATGGCGGGTAGTCCGTAGTGGCCGATCATGAGGAAGTGTGCTCCGGCTGCAATCCCGGCCCGGAAGGGCGCGAACTCGACCCGATTCAGGCGCTCGAGGTCGAGGTCCAGAACCGGAAGCTCGAGATGGGGATCGACCTGCGCTTCCCCCTTACCCGGAAAGTGCTTGAGGGTGGCGGCCACCCCCGAGGATTGAAGGCCCTTCACCATGGCGGCGGTCAACCGGCTGACCGCGGCCGGGTCTTCTCCGAAGGATCTGATCCCCAGTGAGGGGTTATAGGGGCGGCTGGCGATGTCGGCTACCGGGGCGTAGTTGAGGTTGATGCCCAGGGCCGCCAGTTCGACACCCGTGGCCGCTCCGACTCGCAAAGCGAGGTCTTCGTCCCCTACCGCACCGATCGCCATGTTGCCCGCGAAGTGGGTGGTGTCGGGACCGGCGGCAGTCAGCTGACCGCCCTCCTGATCAACGGCGATGAGCACCAGGCGACCGGCGGTGCGCTGGAGGTCGGCCGTCATCAACCGCGTCTGTTCGGCGTTTTCGATGTTGATCGAGCCGTACAGCGTGACCCCGGCGACTCGAGGGTCTGCAATCTGGGCGGCGACCTGACCTTCGACCCTGGTCCCCTCGAACGCGATCAACGCGCACGCGGCGCCTGGAACTCGCACCACGTCCACGCCGATCACCTCTTGACCGAGCCTGCCAGAAGTCCTCGCACGAACCAACGCTGCGAGGCGAGGAACAGGATCAGAGGCACGGCGACCGAGACGACTGCTCTAAAGGTGAGTACGATCCGACCCGGTTCCTAGGCCACCTTGGAGCGCTTTTTCGGACTCGGGACCTTGCTTCTCAGGTCGGAGGCCTTGGCTTTGGCGGTGTAGAGGAGACGGCGCGCCCAAACGAACTCCGTGCCGAGGATTGCCAGGCCGGGGATGATCATCAGCCAGCCGGGGACGATGGGCAGAAGCAGGCCGATCAGCCCTCCCAAGAGCAGGATGGTGCCAACCATCACAAGGATGATTCTGACGATCAGCGGGCGCCTGATACGACTGTCGTTCAACCCAGCGGCCATGCCTCTCCAAACCTACGCATGCAAACTTTACGCGTCCTCACTGATTATGTCGTCTTCCAACTTCTTGAATAGAGGGGAAATCTCACCGAGCGTGGCGCCGGCCGCCAGATCCGGGCGCCCCCAGCCGTTCACTTCAGGCCCGAGGCCAATCATTCTCCCGAGGGTCCCCGTAGTGAACGGGAGGTATGGCGCGAATGCAATCCGCAGGCCGGAGATTGCCTGAATTGCTGTCCAGAGGATGGTGCCGGCGCGCTCACGGTCGGTCTTGACGAGTTTCCATGGCTCGGTGGCGTTGAGATAGACGTTGACAGTCGTGGCCGAATCCATGGCCGCCCGGAGCCCGGCCTTCAACTCGACCCGGTCGATGAGCGCAGCAATCTCGGTGAGGGCGTTGTCGACGCCGTCGACGATCTGCTGATCTTCAGGGGTGAGTGCACCTGGTGAGGGGACCTTGCCGTCGAAGTTGCGCGAGGTGATCGTCAGAACACGGTTGACGAGGTTGCCCCACGTCGCCACCAATTCCTCATTGATCCGCCGAACGATCTCGTCGTCGGGGAGATCGGTGTCATTTTGCTCGGGCAACACCGAGGCAAGCGCGTAGCGAAGGGCATCGGGCTCCAGCCGATCGGCATACCACCCGATCGGTACGCCGATGCCACGGCTGGAGGACGCCTTGTCGCCCTTGAAGGTGACGTACTGGTTGGCAGGAATGTTGGTGGGAAGGTTCAAGCCCCGATAACCCATGAGCTGGCAAGGCCATATGACGGCGTGAAAGACAATGTTGTCCTTGCCGATGAAGTAGTAGCTCTCGGCCGCGGGGTTCTCCCACCAATCGCGCCAGGCCGCGGGAGTGCCACTTAGCTGCGCCCACTCTTTGGCGGCCGAGAGATAGCCAATCACGGCGTCGAACCACACGTAAATACGCTTGCCTTCACCAATGTTGTCGGACTCCGGAGGGATCGGGACGCCCCAGGTGAGGTCGCGAGTGATGGCTCGATCCTGCAGTCCCTCCTCGGTGAACCCGATCGCCATGTTGAGGACGTGCTTGCGCCATCCCTGCCGGCTGCGAAGCCACTTGAGGAGCTCGTCTTCGAACTTGGTGAGAAGCAGGTAGTAGTGGAGTGTGGTTCGGGGGATCGGCGTCGCTCCGGTCATGCGACTGGTGGGGTTGATGAGATCCATGGGATCTAGCTGACGCCCGCAGTTGTCGCACTGGTCGCCGCGCGCGGCGGTGTAACCGCAATGCGGACAGGTGCCCTCTACATAGCGATCGGGTAGGAACCGATTTGCCTTCGGATCGAAGAGCTGGACGCTTTCCTTGCTTTTGATGTATCCGTTGTCCCGAAGACGACGGAACATGTCCTGTGTGACCTCGTAGTGATTCGGCGTTCCGGTCGACGTGTAGAGATCGAAGGCGATGCCGAGCTTGTCCCAGTTGGACAAAAACTCCGCGTGGTACTTGTCGGCGATCTCCTGGGGCGACACCCCCTCCTGGTCGGCCCGGACCATGATCGGAGTCCCGTGGACATCCGAGCCCGAAACCATCAGCACCTTGTTGCCGGCCAGGCGGTGATAGCGAGCAAAGATGTCCGCCGGCAGGTACGCCCCTGCCAGGTGACCCAGATGACGAGGCCCCGAGGCGTAGGGCCAAGCGACGGCGACGAGGATGTGGCGGCTCAAGATCGGCCCGAGGCTAACGGGATGGGCTGAGGCCCCCGGCCTCGTTGTCACGAGCCAGACGCCAGGCGCCGTATTCGTCAGCGAAGCCAACCATCAATGTCGGGACTATGGCGCCAGTCAGCACACCGGCAGGCGGGGCCACGAAAAGGAGAAGCGTCGTGTACACGACCGCAAACGCCACTCCGATCAGCCTGCGTTTCAGTTGGTCGGGGATGTCGGGCATCCTAAGGGTGAGCGCCGTCCCCACGCCGAAACCGGCACTGGCACCGAGCACCGGTGAGATCAAGCCAATGGCCAAGCCGAAGACAAGTAGCAACCCCATCGCCATCAGTATCTGTCGGGGACCGCGAGTGTTCCTGGAGACGAAGCCAATTACGACGAAAACGAACGGTGCGATCACCAAAGCGATCCCGACCAAACGGGGGTCGACGGTGACCTCGTCCACCCCGTCGATGAAGGCAGCGGCGTAGGGGAAGTAGCTGAACATCCCCACGACTGTGCCCAAGGCGAGGGCGAGCCAATTGCGAGCCCGGATGGCCTCCCAGCTATCGGAGCTCGTCAGGGTCGATCCCTATCCCTTCACGGATCCGGCCGTGAGGCCTCGCACAAAGAACCGCTGGAGGGAGAAGAAAACGACGAGAGGCAGCACCATCGTTACAAAGGCCGCCGCGGGAAGAAGGTTGAGGGCGCCCTCGCCACGTCCTGCCAGGTTCGCCAGTTCAACGGTCAGCACCCGGTTGGCTGGGTCGACGCCGAGGAATACCAGCGCCACCAGGAAGTCGTTCCAGACCCAGAGGAACTGGAAGATGGCGAAGGAGGCGATCACGGGGACCGAGAGCGGAACCACCAGTCTCGTGAAGATCAAGTAGTGGTCGGCCCCGTCAATCTTGGCCGATTCGACCAACGACGCTGGCAAAGACCCCATGTAGTTGCGCAGGAGATACACCGCCAGTGGCAGCCCGAACCCGGCGTGGGCCAACCACACCGCAGGGTAGGTGCCGTTTAGGCCGAAACCCGTGTAGATGCGCAGAATCGGGATCAAGGCCATCTGGAGGGGCACCACGAGTAGTCCGACCACCGTCACGAAGATCAGGTTGCGCCCTGGGAATTCCATCCAGGCGAAGGCATAGGCGGCGAAAGCGGCCACGGTCAAGGGAATGACCACTGACGGGATGGTGATCGCGAGGGTGTTGGCAAAAGCGTTTCCAAAGCCACCATCGAGAACTTCGGAATAATTCTGGACGGTCCAAGCCGCAGAGTCGAAGAGGTCGCCGAAAACCGTCCACCATCCCGATCCTCGGATCGACCTGGGTTCTCGAAACGAGTTGATCAGCAACCCGACCGAGGGGATCGTCCACAAGAGCGCCAAAAGAGTCACCGCGAGGTAGATCGGGAACTTCGATGGGGAGCGACGCTTACTGGATACCTCCGGCTTCTCGGGATTCGAAGGCGCGTGAGTTTCGGTGACAGCTGTCATCTGGTCGCCTCCTGCTCTCGGAATCTTCGCACATTGATGACGAGGATGGGTACCACGGCCACGAAGAGGACCACAGCCAACGCCGCCCCTATGCCGTCGTTGTTGAAAGTGAAGAACTCGGTCACCATTCGTTCGGCAACAACCGAGGTTCCGAACCCACCCCCCGTCATTACGTACACGATGTCGAAGACTTTCCAGGTGGTGATGAGAGTGGTGGTCCACACCACGACGATGGTGGAGGCGATCGAGGGGACCACGATCCTCCAGAAGACCTGCCATTCGGTGGCCCCGTCGATTCGCGATGCCTCTAAGTAGTCCTCAGGCACGCCCTTGATCGCCGACGACAGGATGACCATGCCGAAACCTGTCTGCAGCCAGACCAGAATGATCATCAAGAAGAGGTTGTTCCACAGCGGCACCTGCATCCAGTTAACGGGGTCGGCGCCGAACGCCACCCCTATGGCATTGAGGATCCCGATCTGATCGCCGAATCCCTCGGGCCGGAAGTTGTAGACGAAGGTCCACACCACCGAGGCGCCGACGAAGGAGACGGCCAAGGGTAGGAAGATCAGCGACTTGGCCGCGGCCTCCGACTTGGTCGGGAGCTTGTCGGCCAGGGTGGCGAACCCAAGCCCAATGGCGACGGCGACTGCGGGCACAAACAGGACCCAGACGACGCTGTTTCGCATCGAGATCAAGTACGTGCTTTGGGTGAATATCCGCTCGAAGTTGTCGAAACCCACAAATTCTGTGCCGGTGGAGTTCTGGAAGCTGAGGATGAACGTGTTCACTGCCGGGTAAACCAGATAGAAGGCGAGAAGCACGATTGCGGGCCCGGCGAAGGCGAATGGCCTGACTGCCGATCCGGCCCTTGCCGGCATGGCGGTGATCGCCCTGTCCATGCCCCAATAGAGGATCCAAACGCCCCCTACCCCGACCAGGACGGCAATCACGACCTGGATGATCTTGTTGGTGTCTTCTTGCCTGAGGAAATCGAAGGCGAAGAAGAACAAGACCAATACACCGGGTACGACGAGGGCACTGGCGATTCGCAATAACCACAGTTGGGGAGCGTTGCTGGACCCTCCCGGCTCGGACGGGAGGGGTCGCTGTTGTCCCCCGTCGAGTTCAATCACTGGAGGTGTTGACATCACAGCTCCTTCTTGTTTCCTCTGCCGCTCTCGACCCTACCGCACCGTCGGGTGTGGTGACGGCGGATCATGTGAAAGAGGGGTGGTCAAATTGACCACCCCTCTCTGATAATGAGCCTGCCGGTCAGCCCGCGGGCCAGCTGGCCTCGATGGCGTCGGTCACATCCTGGCTCGAAGTGCCCTGAGACCAATCGATTATGCCGGTCCAGAAGGTCTCCTGACCCACCTCCGGAGGCATCAGATCGGAGCCGTCGAACACGAAAGTGTTCGCAGCCAGCGCCGCGGTGATTGCTTCGGCGAAGGCCTTGGATGCGTCGGTCTCGTAGCAGTTGGGGTCGACGTCCTTGTGACCGGGGAGGCGTTCCACCCCTGTCACGCCATGACCACCGAACTCGGCGATTCCGCCACCCGAGGCGGAGGCAAGGGTGCACTGCCATTGGGGGCTGATCCAGTCCTGAATGGCTGCCACGTTTTCAGGAGCGCCGTCGAAGACGATGAGGGTGTCGCCACCACCCATCGCTCCGGTGTTGCCACCGATGGTCGGGAATGCGAAGACACCGATCTCGGACTCCTCGCCATCGTCGTAGTCGGCAGCAGTGGTGAAGAAGTTGGCGATGAACGACCCCTGCTTCAACATTGCGCAGCCGGGCGGATCACTGAAGAGTGGTCCGGGCGAGTCTTCGAAGATGACCCCCGCCACGTTCTCGGGCCCGCCGAGCACGAAACCCTCACCGAAGAAGATCTCTCCGAAGGTGTCGAAGGCCTGCACCACAACCGGATCGTTGAACGGGATCTCGTGGTTGTACCACTGGGCGTACACCTCCGAGCCCTGCTGCCGGACCAGAATGTCCTCGATCCAGTCGGTGCCTGGCCAGCCGGTAGCGTCCCCACTTCCGAACCCGAAGCACCACGGGGTCTGGCCGTCGGTGACCATTTGGGCGGACAGGGCCACCATGTCTTCGTAGGTCTCGGGGATCGCGTAGCCCCCAGCCTCGAAGACGGGCATGCTATAGAAGACGATCGACTTGAAGTTGGGGAACCAGGGGATCCCGTAGTGGTTGCCGTCGTCGCAGAGACCGAGGTCCATCCAATATTTGGAGTGGTTCGCCTCCATCGCTGCGATGTCGAATCCCATGGTCTCGAGTGACACCAGATTTCCCTCGTCGGCGAAAGCGCAAATCGAAGCCGGCTGTGGCGTAAAGGCCACCGCTGGCGGATCGCCACCGTCCACCTGGATTCGTAACTGTTGCTCGAACTCAGACACACCGGTATAGGTGATGTTCGACCCTGTCTCCGCGTTGTAGACGTCGATGAAGCCCTGGAGAGCATCACCTTCCACCCCGGTCGGTGCTCCGAACAGAGTGAAGTCCGCAACTTCGTCGCCTGCTGCTGCAGTCGTGGTGTCGCCGGCGGCTGTCGTGGTGTCGCCAGCCGCGGTCGTGGTGTCGCCAGCCGCGGTTGTATCGGCGCCACCGCCACCACAGGCGGCCATCACAAGTGCAACCACTGCCAGCAGGGTCAATTGCCTTCTCAATCGATTCATAGGATCTCCTCCATTTTGGTTTAGGCAGAACGGCAACAACCGCCCCACTCAAACAGGCCGACCATCTCGAAGTGGCGTTGTCGGACGCCCAACTCCTCGGCGGGTCAGGGCAAGAAGCGTTGCCGCAATCGCCCCGACCGGGGGGTCCGTTTCATAACCCTCCTCTTTTTCGTTAGCAGCGTTGCCAGAGTAGCCAACGCTTTCAGCCGACTGTAAGGCAGCATTGACAACGTTGTCAACAGGTGGCAAGGTGTCGGGCACCGACCGCCAATCGGGTCGCGCCGCTCCGAGACAGGTAGCGAATGAAGGAGCTGACAGACCGCCGACCGACCATGCTCGACGTCGCCCGCCAAGCCGGTGTCAGCCTGAAAACTGTCTCGAGGGTGGTTAATCGCGAAGACGGAGTCAGCGCCGATCTAGCTGCCCGGGTCGAATCGGCCGTCGCCTCGTTGAGCTATCGGCCCGATGATCGGGCCCGACGGCTCCGCCGCTACGCCAACCACACCGGCTCGATCGGTTTCGTTTTGGTCGATGTCGCCAACCCCTTCTTCTCGGCGATCCTTCGTGGGATCGAGGAGGAAGCCCGCAACCGGGATTGTCTGGTGTTGGCCGGAAGCACCGATGGCTCCGAAGAGAGGGAACGGCAACTGATCGAGGCCTTCATCGATCGGCGTGTCGATGGGCTGATCTTAGTTCCGTCCGGAGAGGGACTGGGTCCACTCCGCGACGAGATCGACCGCGGAACGCCAGTGGTGGTGGTCGATCTGGAACTGGCTGGCGACCAACCGGTCGATCTGGTCCGCAGCGATCACTACGGGGGGGGCGTGGCTGCTACCCGTCACCTGATTGATCATGGCCACACCGAGATCGCCTACCTTGGCGACGACCCGTCGATCTTCTCAGCTCGACTTCGGCTCGATGGTTTCCGTCATGCGATGAAGTCAGCTGGACTAAAGGCTCCACCCTCTCGCGAAGTTTTCGGGTCTCACAGCGCTGAAGAGTGGCGGCCCATCGCCCTAAACCTGTTTAGCACCGATCCCGCACCCACTGCTGTCTTCACCGCTCAGAACTTCGCCACCATTGGAGCGGTCCATGCCCTCCACGATCTCGGGCTGCAGCACAAGGTCGCCCTCGTCGGATTCGACGACGTGGACCTGGCCGGGGCCGTCGATCCCGGACTCACCGTGGTCCCCCAAGAGCCACGCCAACTCGGACGCCGGGCAGCCGAGCTGCTCTTCGAACGAATCGACGGTCTCGACCATCCCCGCCGAAATGAAATCATCGACCACCGCCTCGTCCGGCGAGGCTCCGGCGAAATCCGCCCCGCGTAATTTGGCGCCGTCGGCCATCCAAATGGTTGTTCGCGCTGTACCAACTAACCAGGCGGGACCAGGGCAACGGAACGATTAGCCCGTCCCACAAGGGTGACGCCGGCCAGTATCAAAAGGCCGCCCAGAGCGAGGTTGGCGGTCAAAGCTTCATTGAAGAGGAGCACGCCACCAAGAACTCCGACCACAGGAACGAGATACCCCATCAGCCCGACCCGGCTGGCAGGCGCCAGTTCGCTGGCCTTGAGTGAAGTCACATAGGTGAGGATGGTCCCGGCTCCCATCACGCCGAGGATGCCCAACTCCACCGAGCCTACGCCCAGGTTCCAGAGCGGGTGGCCGGTGAGTGACGCAGCGGTGATGGCAACGATCGCGGCGCCGCTTTGCATCGGAGCCAGCACGGCCCTCGGGTCGTACCTGATGGCCATTCTCCTCACCCACACGAGCGACGCTCCTGATATGGCTGCGCCGACCAGCGTTGCCACGAAGGCCAGCGTCGATCGGCTACCGGAGCCGGCCGGCAGGCCTGCCAGTACCGCCACTCCACCGAAGCTCATGGCAAGCCCGATCACCTTGGCTGCCGAGAATCGGTCATCCCGGAACGCGATGTGGGCGGTGATCGCGGTGAAGACCGGGCCGAGCGCCAGGGTCAGGGTGACCAGCGAGGCGGGCAGCTGGTTGAACCCGATGTTGAACAGCAGGGCAGGGATGGCGGCGTTGACCGCACCCATCGCCAATCCTTCTCGCCAGGGCGCCGGCGTCTTACGCGGACGGAGAACGAGTGCAATCACGGCCGACAACCCGAAGGGGACGGCGGCGCAAATCAGCGGGTCGACACCGCGGGTCGTCAGGTACTTGGTGCAGAGTCCCAGGCTCCCGAACATGAGCCCGGTGAAGACAATGAGGAACCAGGCCTTCATAGTTGTGACGGCACCCGGGCCGAGGCGTGAGCTCGTCGTTCCGATCTATCCGCCAATACCACCCCGGCCAAAATCAGCGCTCCACCGCCAATTAAGCGCCACCCCAGCGGCTCGCCGAGGATCCATACGCCGCCAGCCACCCCAACCAGAGGCACCAGGTAGGCCATCAGGGCGACTCTGGCTGCGGTGGTCAATTGGGAGAGCCAAAGCAGAGCTCCGAACGGGAGAGTGGTGCAGGCGGTGCCGAGGAGAACAATCAGGCTGAAGGAACCGCGGTCCATGCGACCGATGCCCTCCATGCTTCCGGAGGCCAGCGCCGCAATCAGAACTACCGCGGCAGCTGTCACGAACTGTGGCAGCACGAGTTCGGCGGCAGGAGTCCCTAGAGCGAAGCGACGTGTCAAGGCACCACCCGCACCGGCGGCCAGCACTCCCAAAATCACCAGGGCAAGTCCCAGGGCCGGATTGGTACCGGGTCCTCCCTCCCATTCGACCAGGAGCCCGATTCCCCCCAATGCCAGAATGAAGCCCGGGACCAGACCCCGGTGCATCCGCTCTGCGTCGATCAGAAGGTGGGCAAAGGCC
>DATLEZ010000165.1:0-9742 GCA_035525055.1 Acidimicrobiia bacterium
AACCCAGAATCCGACGTTGGCGTTCCCGCCTTTGTCACCCGACCGGGCTCCGGCGATGGTGCCTAGGGGAACGGAGACGAACTCGTCCGGTTCAGATGGTTCAGTCTTCGGGCTTGGGACTTGAGGCTTGAGGCTTGAGGCTTGTGGCTTCGTCTGCGGGGCCACGCTCGTCACTTCCCACTCCCGGTCCTCCATCACCACCCGCATCGGAACGAGTTCGGCGGGGATGGTCGTTGGCCAATAGACGGCATAGGCGGTGGCTTCGCCGGGCGGGGTCGTCAGGAAGAATCCCGGATAGCTCGACAGGGCAAGTTCCACTGCGGCGCTGGAGAATCGTCGACCGACCTTGTCGGGATCGGGGTCCTTGACCGAGATCCGCAAGTAGGCGAGAGCATCGTCGTTGGTCCGAGGATCCTGCGTTTCGTCACCGATCAGGTTCACGTCGACAACCGCGAACTGATCGGGTGGGCCGGTTACCTCCCAAAGCGCTCGCACCAACGCGTCCGCCTTCTTGGCTACGTGGGGTGCAGAGATCCCGAAGGTCATCGAGTTCTTGTGCCCGCCGAGGTAATTCATTGCCACCTTGAGGTCAGGAGGTGGTGATTCTCCCCGAACCCCGCTGACCTGAACGCGATCCGGCCCGATCTGGGTCAGCGTGATCGATTCGAACAAGGAGGTGACGTCAGGGTTCAAATAGTGAGGGGAGCCGATCTCGTAGAGCAGTTGAGCGGTGACGGTCCCGACCGAGACCAGTCCACCGGTGTCGGGGTGTTTGGTGATCACGCTGGATCCATCGGAGTGGATCTCGGCGATCGGAAACCCAATTCGCTCCAACCCGGGAACTTCTTCGAAGAAGGAGTAGTTGCCACCGGTGCACTGGGCGCCACATTCGATGATGTGGCCCGCCACGACGGCTCCCGCCAAAGAGTTCCAATCGTCACGCTGCCATCCGAAGTTCCAGGCCGCCGGACCAACGACGAGGGCCGCATCCGTGACTCTTCCGGTGATGATCACGTCCGCCCCGGCCGCCAGGGCCTCGCTGATCCCCCATCCACCCAGGTAGGCATTGGCGGTGAGAGGGGTCACGCCCGACCCCGCCAGGGGGATCCCGGTGTCCATATTGACGAAACGGTGGCCCTCGCCTTCGAGCCCCTCGAGGCGGAGGAGAAGGTCGTCCCCATCGATGTAAGCGATGCGAGGGGAGATCCCGAGGTCGGCCGCGAGCTTGTCCAGTCGTTCGGCGAGGCCCGCCGGATTGATGCCGCCGGCGTTGGAAACGATCTTGATGCCGCGGTCAAGACAGGTCCCGAGTACCTGCTCCATCTGGGTGACAAACGTGCCCGCATAACCCTTTTCCGGGTCGCGTTGCTTGGTCCGCCAGAGGATCGACATCGTCAGCTCGGCCAGGTAATCACCGGTTAGGACATCGATGGGCCCGCCCTCCACCATCTCCCTGGCTGCCAGAAGCCGGTCGCCGTAGAAGCCCGAACAATTGGCAATCCGCAGCACGTCCTTCATCACTGTCGAGGTTACGGATGTGTGATCGGATACGAACGGATCGACTTAACGGGTCAGTTTGAGCGAAGGCACGGGTTCAACCTTCCAAGGCTCGAGGTTTGTCCAATCCATCAGCGAAGGCCGGATTCAGCTGGCCTCGTCGACAAAATTTGGCGCAACGCTCCCGGATCAGACGAAACCTGGCGCGAGAGTCCCGGTTCTCGGGACTCTCAGACCGAATTACGCATTCAGCGGGAGCCACCCGCCAAATAACGAGGGGCCGCCAAATCACGGAGGTTCGACGACTGGCGAAATCCCCTCTTTCGCTGATCTTGGCTGCATCTGGACATCCATGGACCAAGTTCAACCTGACCCACTACGAACGGATCGACATAACGCTGAAAATCAGGCGCCGATAACCTTTATTGGATGGATCGCTACCGACTGGGCCGCATGCACAACCCGATGCGCGGCCTCCTGCACGGTGTCGCCGCCGGTGCGGCAGTAGTCGGCTTGGTGATCCTCGCGATCAGGGCTGTGGATAGCCGCCACTTATACTCGGGTTTGGTCTTCGGGTTGTCCCTGCTGGCGATGTTCATCATCTCCTCGCTGTACCACTCAGTCGGCTGGCAGGAGCGGCGCAAAACCTTCATGCAACGACTCGACCACTCAATGATCTTCCTCGTGGTGGCGGCGACCTTCACCCCGTTCGGATTAGTGGTTCTGGACGGGTGGTTACGAGCGGTTCTGCTCAGCCTCGTGTGGGCGGGAGCGATCGTCGGGATCGCCCTGAAGTTCGCACTTCCCCGCGTCAAGACCGGCCTCTCGGTAGCTATTCAGCATTCGATGGGCTGGGTTTCGCTGGCCGCCATGCCGCTGATATGGCAGAGGGTCGGACCCGGCGCTGTCCTGCTTGTTCTCGCCGGCGGCATTTGTTACTCGGTGGGGACGGTGATCTTCGCTACCAAGCGGCCCCGTCTCTTCCCCCGTGTGTTTTCGTACCACGAGTTGTTCCACGTACTGGTGGTAGCCGGCAGCACGCTCCACTTCCTGGCCGTGCTCTGGTACGTGATGCCCTACAGCGCGTAAGGGTCGACGCCTAGGCCCGCATCAGCCAGGACTCTTCTTTGGCCAGGGCCTCGATGTCATCCATGTCGGTCGGGACGAGGCGGCTCAGGTTCTCATGGCCATCTTCAGTGATGAGGATGTCGTCTTCGATCCTGACTCCAATTCCCCGGAACTCCCCAGGGATCGGATGCCGTAGCTTCTCGGCCTCTTCCTTCAACTTGTCGAGTTCCTTGCGAGCGGAGGGACCCTCGACAAGGGTTCTTTCGAGCCACTCATCGAGGTCGTACTCCAGGCGCGGAACTTCGATCTCTTCGCGTTGATCGATATAGACCCCGGGTTCGACCGTAAAGAACATGGACGTTTCGAGTACCCGCGGCTTTCCCTCCACCCGGTAGGTACCAGCGTCGTGGACGTCAAGGCCGAGCCAGTGACTGGTGCCGTGCATGAAGAACTCGCGGTAGTGATTCATGGCGATCGAGTCGTCGACACCGAGAGGCAGCAGGCCGAGATCAACCAGTCCCTCCGTAATGATCCTGATCGACGTCTCATGCGGCGTTCGGATTGTTGCCCCGGGCTGCGACGCCGCAATCGACGCCCGTTGCGCCGCCAGAACGATTTCATAGATCGCTCGCTGCGGGGCGCTGAAGCGCCCGTTCGCCGGGAAGGTGCGAGTGATGTCCGAAGAGAAGTAGTCGATCTCACAGGCGGCGTCGATCAGAACCAGATCTCCGTCCTCGATCTCACGGTCGTTCTCAACGTAATGGAGGATGCAGGCGTTGACGCCCGCGGCAACGATCGATGGATAGCCGTTGCGACGGGACCCGCCCTCCCTCCACACGTACTCCATCGCCGCCTGGACCTGATACTCGTAGAGGCCGGGGCGAGCGAAGCGAATTGCCTCGCGATGACCCTCCGCCGAGAGTTCACAGGCGGCTCGCAGACTCTCGATCTCCGAGGGAGACTTCCTCAGTCGCAGGTCCGCCAGAAGCGGAGCCAGATCCGAGATCGTCCACGGCATCGTCTTCCCCGTTCGGGCGTGATAGTTGCGAGCTTTGCCGACCAGTCCCACCACCCGGGAATCAAGGGCGCCATTCCCTATTCGGTAGTGGATGGTCTCCCGCCCGAGGAGCAATCCGGTCAGCACCGCGTCGATCTGACCAATCTCGTACGCCTTGTCCGCCTGGAACCGTTCCCTGGCCCCATCGACCCCGGCCCTGTAGCCGTTCCAGATCTCCTGGTCCCGATCGCGCGGCCGCACGAACAGGTGGTAGTCACCGTCGGGATGACCGGGAACCAGCACGGCCACGGCTTCGGGTTCGTGGAAGCCGGTCAGGTAGAAGAAGTCCGAATCCTGACGGAACTCATGAGTGACGTCGTCGTTGCGAATCGTCTCGGTGGCAGCCGGGACGATGGCGATGCCATTGGGACCTACCCGCGCCGCCAGGGCATGACGATGGTTTTGAAACCGATCTGGCATCCCTCGACAGTAGCCGGGGTCTTTGCCTAGTCCCTGGAGAACCGGCCGATGCTCGACGACCCCTAACCGGCTGCAAGGAGTGCCAGGTCGACCGTGAGAGGGAAGTGGTCGGAGCCCATCGCCGGCCCCAATCTCCGATCGACGACGGCCAGACCGTCGGAGAAGAGCAGGTGATCTATCGGAACCCGAATTAGCGGGTTGCCGTCGGCGGGATACGACAGATCCAAGCCAAATCCGCGGGCGGAGTTGGACAGGTCAGTGGATGACATAAGACGCCGGAACGGGAACGACCACGGGGTCGAATTGAAATCGCCGAAGACGATCGTCGGCCCGTCCCGGCCGGCCGCCCAATCGCCCGCGAATAGGAGCTGGCGGTCGTTCTGCCGCGCTCGGAACTCGGACGAGGGAGATAGCGGGTGAATTGCAAGCAGCGCCACCCCATCGGGAAGGAGGATCTCTATCGCCCGGGGATCAGTGAGGCCGAATCCGAAGGACTCCACCACCGCACCCGACTCGACCAGGACCATGCTTCCAAAGAGGTCCCCCCGAGCCCGAGCCTCGGTGGTCTCATACGGCCAATCCTCGAAGGCAGCGGCCGCCTCTTCGATGGCTTCCTCCCAGCGGCTGGTTACCTCATGCAAAACCACCACGTTGGCATCGCTGGCTCTGATGAAATCGACCACCTCAGCGAATCGTCGGTTGGACGCGAGGACGTTGAACGAAAGGATTCGGAGCTCGCCGGTTTCGGGGCGACTCGGACCGATGTAGAAAGGCACAACCAAAGCAAGGTTCACAGCCGCCAGGAGCCCAATCGCCACGGCCGTCTTTCGCCACCGGGCGAACGCCGCCATCAAGGCACAGACCATCATTGCGATAGCGAGCTGATGACGGAAGCCGGCCAACAGGTCCACGACCCACCAGCTTCCACCAAAGAAGCCCGCCACCGTGGCGAGACCCAGGCAGTAGCCGACGAAGGCAACGATCAACACGGAACGGAAGGCTCCCAGCTAGCGATTCGTACACCAAAACGGTCCCGACAGAAGACGCACGAACGGTCAGTTGGTTCGGATTGTCGGCGGGCCTCTAAAGGCCCCAGATCAGTCGGGCGAGCCAGTGACCGACCAGTCCCACCCCAACGACCCCGAGAATCGAGCGCTTGAACAGGAACGCTCCTGCCACGCCGCCGAACCCGGCCGCAAGGGCAGGTCCGAAATCGAGAGTGCCTTCGGGTGAAACAAACCCGTTGACCGCGAGTGCGACGAAAAGGGCGGCCGGGAAAACTTCCAGGAAACGACTCTCTTTCACCGGGCATCGGGGAGCGGTCGCACCATGAACGACAGCCGAGACGCAAACGTGATGACCGCGGCCAGGACGATCAATATGAGGTGGCTCACTTGACCCTGCTCCCGATGACGGCGGCGACGATCGCGGCCGCGGTGACTCTCCACTCGGAGGGAAGGACAAGAACAGCGGACACGGTGGCCACCACGGCCAGGCCAGCGGTCGTCCACTGACGACGGTTGCGGAGCAAAGGCGCTGCCAGCCCGAGGAACACGAGTGGAAATATGACCTCGACCCCCAGGCGCGACGTGTCGACATCAGCACCAAGGAAAGCCCCAACCGCGGTCGAAGTCAGCCACGTTACGTAAAGGACCAGATCAGCGGCCGACTTGAACGAGACCAGGTCCACGGAGGGGTCGCGGGAGGCATTGACGGTAAGGCCGAACGTTTCGTCAACCAGGACCCAGGCCAACTGAATTCGACGGTGGATCGGCGCATCTCCGATCAGGCCGGAGAGGGCAGCCGACATGGGGAGATGACGGAGGGCGAGGCCGGTGGTGGCCAGGAACACCGGAGCGGCGCCGCTGGCAAGCAGGCCGACCATTGCCACCTGAGCAGCACCCGACAGAACGATAAGCGAACTCAACATCGTCAGCCAGGGACTCAGGCCCACTTGAACGGTAAGGGCCCCGAACACCGCTCCGAAGACCGCTACTGGCGGAACAAGCGGAAAGGTGTCACGGAGGCCCCTCCGAAATGAGGACACATTGCGAAATGAGGACACATTGCGGAAGGAAGGAGACATGATGATCAAGCGACTCTTGTCTACTTGATCGTCAGTTGCGATTCCTTTTGGTTTGAAGCAGCCGCAGCGTTGGCGGCGACCGCGTACCAGAAGATGAATCTCATGGCGGTCACCTCCTTTCTCATGCTCGGCTTAAGAGGCTATTGACCGTAAGGCTCTATTGCTGTATAACTACTTACATGGTACCGAGTCCCCTGTAAGGTGTCAAGTGCAATTCTCTCATTACAAGAACATGCCGCTGCAGTTGGCCGTGGACCTAGTCAACAGCCTGGACGTCGTCGACAATCTCGAGACCCTGGATGTCGAAGCTGTCGCAGGGATGCTTGACAGGGCAGAGATCGACAGTCCCCCCGAAACCACTGAGGCGGACCTGATTGCGGTCCGTGCTTTGCGGGCGAGGGTCCGCCAGGTCTTCGAATCGACGTCGATCGAGGGGGCGGCGGAGAGCGTCAACAAGATCCTTCAGCACGCCCATGCAGTTCCTTTTGTCGGAATCCACGGGATGGGGCCACATCTCCATGTGGCACCGCGCAAGTCCGACCCGGCAGGATGGCTCGGAGCCGAGATCGGCATGGGACTGGCCGAACTCGTCTGTCACTACGGCACCGACCGCTTTGGCGTTTGTTCGGCCGACGACTGCCGCGACGTTTTCATCGACACAAGCCGCAACCACTCCCGCAAACACTGCTCCGACCGCTGCACCAACCGGGAAGGGGTCCGCTCCTTCCGCAAGCGGGCCTCCGAGACCGGTGGTGCGTGATGCGTTATGCGTTTGTGCGTTGAAACCAGACGCCGATCAACCGTCGGACGGTCCCTCGAGGATCCGGCGAATCTTCGCTACCTGGTCTCGTACAGACTCCGGAGTCCCCGAACCTGGGGTTTGTCTTCGAGCCAGGGACTTCGCCGGATCGAGGAGATCCAGATCCCCCGGTTCGAATCCCGGGTCGGCGGCTTCCAGGTCGGCTTGGGTGGCATCGGACGGCGTGCGCCCCGATCCCACCAGGGAGGCCACCAATCTGCCGACGGCATGGTGGGCTTGTCGAAACGGCATCCCACGCTTGACGAGGGCCTCGGCGAGGTCGAGGGTTGCGGTCCAGGGACCCGCGGGTGGTGGATGGAACTCGGCCCCGGCCAGCATCCCTCCCAGGGCATCGAGAGTCCCCGCCAGGGCGTCGTCAGCGCGGAAGAGTGGCGGCTTATCCTCCTGGAGATCGCGGTTGTAGGCCAGAGGGAGGCCCTTCTGGAGAACCAGCAGTGTGGTCAGGTCGCCGATGGTTGCCGCGGCCCTGCCCCGGGCCAGTTCGGCGACGTCGGGGTTCTTCTTGTGCGGCAGGGCCGAAGACCCCGTGGTGTGCGAGTCCGGGTAGGTCACCCATCCGAACTCGCTGCTCGCCCAAAGAATCAGCTCCTCCGACAACCGTGAGAGATGGACCATTGCCTGGGTGACATCGAATACGAACTCGGCCACCAGGTCGCGGGATCCCACCGCATCCAGGGAGTTGTCGAAGGCAGCTCCAAAGCCGAGGTCTGTTGCGGTCGCCTGTGGATCGAGCGGAAGGGTCGAACCGGCCGATGCCCCTGCCCCCAGGGGAGAGCTGAGCCGTCCGATGAGGTCGACCAAGCGATCCCGATCACGCAGGGCCATCCAGGCGTAGGCCAGGAGGTGATGGCCGAGTGAGGTGACCTGGGCTTGCTGTAGATGCGTGTAGCTCGGGATCAAAGTCCCGGCGTGTTGCTCGGCGACGTCGGCCAGCAGTGTCGCGAACCGTCCAAGTTCGTCGCCACGAGCTTGAGCAGATCGACGCAGATACAACCGCAGGTCGAGTGCGATCTGGTCGTTGCGGGACCGTCCTGTGTGGAGCTTCTCACCGACCTCCCCTACCAGTTCCACCAGACGGCGCTCAACTGCGGAATGGACATCCTCATCGGTATCGAGGAAAGTGAATGACCCGGTCTGAGCTTCAGCGAGAACTCGAGAGAGCCCTCCGGTGATCGCGGCGTGTTCCCTCTCGTTGAGCAACCCCACCTTTTTCAGCATGGCCACGTGAGCAACGGAGCCTGCAACGTCGACGTCGAGCAAACGGCGATCCGAATGGTCGACCGTGAATCGCCACATCACCTCAGAGGGTGCTTCCTGAAACCTTCCTCCCCAGAGATTGGGCGAGGGGACTTCCGGTTCATTCCCCGCAGGTGTGCCAGCAGTCACTCCCCCTCCCCGAGCCGTTCCTCTCCAATTCGACGGAGTCTGAGGGCGTTGAGCCGGATGAAGCCGGCGGCATCAGCCTGGTCATACACCTCGTCCTGCTCGAAGGTCGCCGTGGCCTGGTCGTACAGGTCGTACTTCTCCGACCGGCGTCCTTCGATTGCAGCCGACCCCTTGTAGAGCCGCAACCGGGCCTCACCGTTGACCCTTTTTTGAACGTCATCCATGAATGCCTGCAGGGCCCGACGCTCGGGAGCGAACCAGAAGCCGTTGTAGACCATTTCGGCGTAGCGGGGCACGAGTTCGTCACGCAAATGGGCTACTTCGCGGTCGAGGGTGATCGACTCGACGGCGCGGTGGGCGTGGTGGAGCAGCGTTCCCCCCGGCGTCTCGTAGACCCCTCTCGATTTCATCCCCACAAAGCGGTTTTCGACGATGTCCACCCGACCCACTCCGTGTTCTCCTCCTAGCCGGTTGGCTTCGGTCAGGAGAGCCACCGGATCGAGTTCTCTTCCATTGATCGCAACAGGGTTACCGGCCGCGAACGTAACCGTCACAACCTCGGGTTCATCGGGCGCCACCTCGGGATCAACCGTGAGCTTGAACATCCCGGCCGGGGGCGATACCCACGGGTCCTCGAGCACGCCGCCCTCATAAGAGATGTGCAGCAGGTTGGCGTCGATCGAATAGGGCTTCTCGATGGTGACCGGAACCGGAATGCCGCGCTCGCGGGCGTACTCGACAAGGTCGGCTCGGCCTCTCAGCTTCCACTCCCGCCAGGGAGCGATGACTTTGATGTCAGGATCGAGAGCAAAGGCGGACAACTCGAAACGAACCTGGTCGTTGCCTTTGCCGGTGGCACCGTGGGAGATCGCATCGGCCCCGACCGCCTTGACGGTCCTCATCATTCCCCGGGTGATGATGGGACGGGCCAGAGAGGTCCCAAGCAAGTAGTACCACTCGTAGACCGCACTGGCTCGAATCGCCGGGAACACGGCGTCGCGCACGAACTCCTCGCGCAGGTCTTCCACCACAGCTTCCACGGCACCGGTCGCCAACGCCTTGGTCCGGGCTTCTTCGACTTCCTCGCCCTGGCCCACATCGGCGGTATAGGTGACGACCTCCGCCCCCTTCTCCTCGATGAGCCAGGCCAGAATCACTGAGGTGTCAAGACCTCCCGAATAGGCGAGCACTACTTTCATCTGGACTCTCCCATCTCTTCCAATTTGCGCTGCAACTCAGGTCCACCGTCGAAGGCCGCCGCGATTACGAGGACGGTGTCGTCACCTGCCACCGTCCCGATCACACCCTCCAACCCGCCGGCGTCCAGGGCCGCCGCCACCACCTGGGCAGCCCCCGGTGGGGTTCGCAGGACAACGAGATTGCCCGACACGGCAATCGACTCGACGTA
>DATLEZ010000166.1:0-6801 GCA_035525055.1 Acidimicrobiia bacterium
TTGAGCCCCAAGACCGGGTTCATCAAGAACTCCAATTCACCCGCGTTGAACGGTCGGCCTCTCCATATTGATCTGGCGGCGGCCCTCGACCGGGCGGTCATCCTTCGCAATGACGCCGATTGTTTCACCCTTTCCGAGGCGCGGGATGGAGCCGGAGCTGGATTCCGCACTGTGTTCGGAGTGATCCTTGGCACCGGAGTCGGGGGAGGCGCTGTTGTGAATGGGGCGGCGCTTGTCGGACCGAACGCGATCTCGGGCGAGTGGGGGCACAACCCGTTGCCCTGGCCGCACCCCGACGAATTGCCTGGCGACCTCTGTTATTGCGGGAAGCGGGGGTGTATCGAGACCTTCCTATCGGGACCGGGCTTCGCAGCCAATGATCAGAGCAATCGGGGACGGAGGTCGGCCCCTGAGATAGTCGAGGCTGCTCGGGCCGGTGAAACTCGGGCCATTAAGAGCTTCGACCTGTACATCGACCGGTTGGCTCGCTCCCTGGCGACTGTCATCAACATGCTCGATCCTGACGTGATTGTCCTGGGTGGCGGGATGAGCAACGTCGAGGAGATTTACCAACGGGTGCCTGAGCGTTGGGGAGGCTATGTGTTCAGCGATGCGGTTCTCACCAAGTTGGTCCAGAACCGCTGGGGCGATTCCAGCGGAGTAAGAGGCGCCGCCTGGCTGGTGAGTCTGTAGGAGCGTTTTACGTTTTGCGTTTTACGTTCTACGTCAGAACGGTCGGACCGGCTGCAGTCCGGGTTCGACGTAGAACGTAAAACGTAGAACCTTCCTGAACGCACCACCCACCAAGCAAAACGCACCACCTTCTTTCACGTGTTGAACACCACTACGGGACAGGGGCAGGAGGCCAGGACTCTTTCCACTCTCGGGCCTAGAAACAGCCGCTTAGAAGCCGGCCGGACCGACGTTCCCAGGACAACCAGATCGGCGTTGATCCGGCGGGCGGTGTCGAGAATCGCCTCTTCGGGCTCCGGCCCCATCCTGACCTCGGTTTCCGTCGCAACGCCGAAGGAATCGCCCAGTTGCCGAAGATCGGCAGCGATCTGATGCCCGATCTCGAGTCGCGTCGCCTGGTCGTCGGCGGCCGGCGCATAGTTGAGAATTCCCGTTTCCCGGGCCACGACGTGGATCACAGTGACCAGCGAATCCGGTTCGGCGATCGAGAAGGCAAGCTCGGCGGCTCGCCGGCTGGCGGTCGTTCCGTCCGTCGGGAGAACGATTCGTCGCGGCCGCCAATCCGAACTCATTGAGCCACCTCTAACCACCAGCGAAGGGACAGGTGCCAGGCGTACGATCTCGTCGACGACACCCCCGAACAGAGCCTCGGAGGTCGAGTCCATCTCCGTGGCCCCGAGGACGACCAGATCATAGTCTCGTTCAGCCTCAGTCAAGACTGCCTGCACCGGGTTCTTTGACTCCAGGATCCGTCTCGTAAGCACGGTGTCTCCGCCGAACATCGGAATGATGGTGTTCAAGAACTCGGTCACATCGGCGCGTTCGCCGCGGCCGCCGACCGACATGAGCGTCACCGCCAGCCTCTGCGACGCCGAGAGGCGGCGGAGCAGAGTCGCTTCGATAATCTGGGCACCTCCCAAAGGATTGGGCCGGGGCCGTATCGGTAGAAGAACGCGCCTGATGCTTCCCACGACGGAACCTTCAGCCGTCTCGGCTCGCCGGAGACGCTCAGCTTCGTCAGCGTCTGGCTCAATGCGGTGAACGATTGCCCGGAGAGCAAGTGGTGCTGCGAGCGACGTGACGATCGCCATGAGGACGATCATCGAGAACACCTCTTGGCTGACGATCCCGAGCGAGAGGCCTACCGAGGCAACGATGATCCCCACCGCGCCGCGGGCATTGAGCCCGGCTCCGAAAGCGAGCGAGGTCCACCGGTCTTGCTTGCTGAAGCGGCGGGCACCTATGAACGCACCGCCGACTTTGCCGGCAGTTGCCACTCCGATTACGACAAGCGCCAGGGTCAAGAGCCGGGGTTGTGCCAGAGCGGACACGTCGACCTTGAGGCCTGCAACTGCGAAGAAGATGGGCGTGAAAACACTGAGAGCAATGGTCTCGAGCTTGTGAATGGCATCCTGGGGTAGCCGGCGCATCCTTCCGAAGAGAATCCCGACGGCGAAAGCTCCGAGTACCGGCTCAAGCCCGAGCCACTGCGTGAATGCTCCCCAGGCGAGCGCCATCGTGATGACCAGTGTCAGAACACGATCACGGCTACGGAGACGGTTCTGAACAAATGACAGACCCCCGGCGACAAGAAGGCGGCCCACGACGGCAGTTGCCGCCACGAAGAGCACCACCGTTCCAATCGTTCGTCCGATGTCTACCGGGGTCACACGGCCCGTATCCGCGAGGCCGACCACGATTCCGAGCAAGGACCATCCGACCAGGTCTTCGATCATGGCCGCGGCCAGGATCGTCTGGCCGATGTTCCGACGCATTATCCGCAGCTCGATCAAGACCGTGGCGAGAACCGGGATCGCCGCGATCGACATCGCTGTGGCGAAGAACAGCGCGAAGACGAGGCGCCGGGCGGGATCCACCAGCAGGTCGGATGGAAACAGCAGGCCGAGGATCAGGCTGCTGGCAAAAGAGACCGGGATGCTCACAGCTGCCACACCGATGGCCGTCCGCCCTTTTCTCTTGATCAACCCGAGGTCGATCTCAAAGCCGGTCACAACGAGAAGCAGCATCACACCGAGCAGAGCCACGATCTCGATCAAGTAGCCTTGCACCGCCGTTTGGGGTATCACCCATCTAGCGACGTCAGGTGCGAACGCGCCGAGGATCGACGGTCCGAGGACGACTCCTGCGAGGATCTCACCGACGACCGACGGCTGTCTGAGCCGGAGTGCGACCTCTCCGAGAAACCTTGCCACCGCAAGCAACACAGCAAGAGAAATCAGGACCTGCAGCACATCGTTGTGTGAGGCCGCCATGAACGGCTCTGTCAAGTGCCGGCCCTTCCTCGTCCCCGTTTTCGCGAAAACAGAGCGGTCACGGGACCTCCAAGGCTTTGAGGCGATCGAAGACGACCCCGGTGTTGGCCAGGAACCTCTTCGGGTCAAAACATTCATCGAGTTGGGATTCGGTCAAAGTGACCCGGGGGTCCGCTGCCAGCAGATCGCGGAGTCGCTCGCCGGATTCCCAGGCTTTCATGGCGTTCTCCTGGACCATTCGATAGGCATCGTCCCGGGTCGCCCCGGACTCAACGAGAGCAAGCAATGCGGCCTGGCTGCAGACCAGGCCGCGCGTGGCTTCGAGGTTGGCCAGCATCCGATCGGTGTCGACCACGAGGCCCTCCACCAGACCGGTGAACCGATGGAGCATGTAGTCGAGGGCAAGGCAGGCGTCGGGGAGGATCACGCGCTCGGCCGACGAGTGGCTGATGTCGCGCTCGTGCCACAGGGCCACGTTCTCGAGTCCGACCTGGGCGTACCCCCGCAGGAGCCGCGCCATCCCGGTGATACGTTCCGAAACAATCGGGTTCCGCTTGTGGGGCATGGCCGAAGAGCCCTTCTGACCGGCCCGAAACGGCTCTCTGACCTCACCGACTTCCGATCGTTGAAGGTGGCGGATCTCGGTCGCCATCTTCTCCAGCGACGCGCCGGTGAGCGCGATTGCCGAGAGGAACTCGGCGTGGCGGTCGCGGGCCGTGACCTGGGTCGAAGCGGGCTCTATCCGCAGGCCGAGCCGCTCACACACCTGGCCTTCAACTGCGCTCGGAGTGTGGGCGTAAGTTCCGACCGCGCCTGAGATCTTGCCGACTGCGACCGAGACCGTGGCTGCGCTCAGGCGTTGATGAGCCCGCGCCAGTTCGAACGCCCAGCCCGCCAGCTTCAGACCGAACGAGGTGGGCTCGGCCCAGATTCCGTGGGTACGCCCAACCATCACGGTGGATTGGTGCTCCAGGGCGCGGCCTCTGACGACCGCGAATAGGGCAGCTGTCTTCTCGAGCAGCATCGCTCCGGCCTTCGCCATGACGACCCCCCCGGCGGTATCGAGAACGTCCGATGAGGTGAGTCCGTAGTGCACCCATTCCCCACCCGTGTCCATAGACGAGGCCAGGAGGTCGACGAAGGCAGCCAGGTCGTGATCGGTGAGGAGTTCCCGTTCGGAGACTTCCTCTGGCGTCGGGACCGGGCTGCGACGTAGGGCCGCGGCCGATTCCGCCGGTGCCACGCCAAGGCCCACCCACGCCTCCAGGACGAGGGCTTCGACTTCCTTCCAGACCTCGAGCTTATGGGTTTCGCTCCACAGCGCGGCCATCTCAGGTAACGAGTAGCGGGAGATCATCGGGAGGCGGAGGCTAACGACAGATTTCACGGCGTCGGTCCTGGTGGGGGTCCGGTGCTCTTCCGCCTACCCTCCCGTTTCCGTGCGCAAGCTCACAATCGCTCAGGCCCGTCGGATTGCCCTGGCTGCTCAGGGTTTTGCTGACGCTCGGCCCACCGGAAAGGTCGACATTCGCCACCTCCGGCGGGTCGTGGATCGGGTCGGGGTTGTCCAACTCGACTCGGTCAACGTCGTCGCCAGGGCCCATTTCCTCCCGTTCTTCGCCCGATTGGGGGACTATCCCATGCATCTGGCCGATCGGATCGGTTGGGGCACTGGCGAAATGGTCGAGTACTGGGCCCACGAAGCGGCCCTGCTACCGGTCGAGCATTGGCCGTTGTTCCGGCACCGGATGGAGAAGAACTGGCACTGGCCGTCGATGGACCGCTGGATGATCGACCACCCCGGGGTCATCGACCAGGTGCTGGCCGAGGTCGCCGAGCGCGGCCCGCTTCGGCCCAGCGACCTCGAGAATCATTCCAACGCTTCCCGCGGACCGTGGTGGGACTGGTCCGACGCCAAGCTCGCCCTGGAGGCCCTCTTCTTCACGGGCCGTCTAACGGTCGCCAGTCGGGTGAACTTCATTCGCCACTACGACCTCTCCGAGCGGGTCCTCCCGGCGCAGATCGTGGCGGCGGAGATCGACGAGGAATCAGCTCGGAGACATTTGCTCAAGCAGGCAGTCCGTCATCACGGGATCGGCACGGTGGCTGATATGGCCGACTACTACCGGATGAAGAACCAGAGCGCCGCTCCTCATCTGGCGGCACTCGCAAAGGAGGGCGAGGTCGAGGAGGTGGAGGTCGCAGGATGGAAGGGGCCGGTTTACCTGGACCCCGGTGCCCGAATGCCGCGGTCCGTCAATGGACTGGCGGTCTTGTGTCCGTTCGATCCCCTCATCTGGTTTCGACCGAGGACGGAGCGGCTGTTCGATTTCCACTACCGGATCGAGGTCTACACGCCGCCCCCGAAGCGGATCTTCGGCTATTACGTATTCCCGATCCTCCTCGATGGTGAACTTGTCGGCCGGGTTGACCTCAAAGCCGATCGCCAGGCCGGCGTGCTTCGGGTGCGGGCCAGCTTCGTCGAGGACGGCCAGGACCCGACCAGGGTCGCCGCTCCCCTAGCGAGCGAAATGAGGACGATGGCAGCCTGGCTAGGCCTCGATGACGTGGCGGTTGAGAGGAAGGGGAACCTGGCGACGGCACTGGGGAAGGTGATGTGAGGTTTGCGGTCGGGTTGAGGTTTGGATCGCCTTCAGAATCGCCGAAGGAGAGATCGGGCCCCCCCCGGCGGGCAAATTTGGTCGCTCACGCCCGCTTGAAACGTAATTTGGTCGCTGGCGATCGAGTACCGGGACCGAGCGACCGAATTTGCTGTGAGGTGGGCGTGACTGACCTAATTTCGCCCGAGATACCGGTGACCCACCGAGGGGCGGGTGGTCCACCTGCTCCTTCGGCGATGCTTACCTGCCGCCAACTGCCTGCCGACCGGCTCAGCCTTTCAATGTTTCCTCAGCAAGTTCCCGCCGGTACTGAGCGAGCATGGTGGTTAGTTCGGGGTTGTCCAGGGCCAGGATCGCAACCGCCAGCAGGGCCGCGTTGGCGGCGCCGTCGACGGCCACCGTTGCGACCGGGATTCCGGTCGGCATCTGAACCGTCGAGAGCAGGGCATCGAGTCCGTTGAGAGAAGCGGACAGCGGCACTCCGATCACAGGGAGAAGCGACTTGGCCGCCATGACCCCGGCCAGGTGCGCGGCCTTGCCGGCGCCGGCGATGATCACACCGAATCCGGCCCCGGCGGCGCCTTCCGCGAAGGCGATCGCCTGGTCGGGAGTCTTGTGGGCGGAGAGGACCCTGACCTCAGTTTCGATTCCGAAGCGGTCGAGCATCACGGCCGCTTTTTCCATGATGGATCGATCGGAGCCCGAGCCCATGACTATCGCTACTTTCATGGGGACGAAGGTAATAGCGCCGTCGCTCATGCCCTGACCCTTTCCAGAAACTCGTGCATTCCGTTGCGAAGGAAACCGTCCGCGCCTGTCGTGATGTAGCGAGCGCCGTAGTGCTGCCACTCGCGGGACATTTCGATCGTGTTGGCGAACAATCCCAGGATCTTTTCCGAATTCACCACGACCTCGGCGACGCGCTTCATCGCCGCCTCGACTTCTGGGTGGTGGATCTGGCCGGGCACACCAAGAGATTGCGATAGATCGGTGGGCCCGAGGAAGAGCACGTCGATCCCGTCCACCGCGACGTAGTCTTCGATTGCGTCCACCGCCTCGATGGTCTCAATGTGAATCACAACCAATGTCTCTCGATTGGACATCTCGGTGTACGCCCCGAGCGGGCTCGACATGCCCCAATCTGAAGCTCTGGTGCCGGCCAATCCGCGCAGCCCTCGTGGCGCGTATTTGATGCCCCGCACTGCGGTGTCGGC
>DATLEZ010000167.1:0-3352 GCA_035525055.1 Acidimicrobiia bacterium
AGCGTGGATCAGCCGTCCTCGAAGGACCGGATCAAACCGTTCATGGGCCTGCTGAGGATGAGAGGTGTGACCGTCACCCTGCGAGACACGAGGGGCAAAGACATCGATGCCGCCTGCGGACAGCTCAGAGTGCGAGCGGCCTCCGCCGACGGATAGAGGCTAGGTCTCAATGGCCTGCCGTCCGTAGTACCAAGTCCGCCGCCCTGGTCGCCGACCCGCAAGTTCTCTATGGCCGAGGCACCATGCTCCAAGTAGGCTCTGCTCAACAACCCAAGGGAGAGGGATGCGCACGGTTCGGATCTTGTTGGCCGTCGTCCTGTTGGCATCGATGGTGGTCACAGGGGGTGCTGTCGCCGGCGTCTCGGAGTCCGGGGACGGCTTCGTTCCCGCTGAGCTCATCGTAGGACTGGAGCCCGGGGCCAACCCCTGGGCGATCGCAGACGCCCTCGCTGCTCAGGTCGATCGAGCGCTGCTGAGTGGTGATGCCTTCGTTCTCCGCATCGCCGGCAATCCGAAGGCTGTGGCCGCAGTTGCTCGAGTGCTCCCCGGGGTTCGGTACGCAGAGCCCAATTGGATCCGTACCCTGCACGACCACGACACCGACCTGACGATGCCCAATGACACCGACTTCGGCCTGAAATGGGACCTGTTCAACGGTGGGACGCTGTCAGATGGGAGCAACGAGCCCACCCACGGCGCCGATATTAACTGGCTCGACGCCTACAACGCCCTCCAGGGCTCGTTGACCGAGACGAAGATCGGCATCCTCGACACCGGGATCGACGCCTCCCACCCGGACCTCAACGACAAGCTCGTTCCCGGCTGGGACTTCATCAGCAACGACTCGACCCCGCAAGACGGCTTCGGACACGGGACCCACGTCGCCGGGATCGCCGCCGCCGAGACCAACAACTCGATCGGAACCGCGGGTGTCGGCTTCGCCGCCGCCATCAAGATCATGCCGGTCAAGGTATGCGACGACAGCGGCCAATGCCCGAGCGATGCCATCGCCAACGGGATCACCTTCGCCGCGGCCAACGGCGCCAAGGTGATCAACATGAGCTTCGGCGGCACTGAAATCAGCCAGGCTGAAATAGATGCGATCAATCTCGCCGATAGTGCCGGAGTGCTGATAGTCGCCTCGGCCGGTAACAGCAATGTGGCGACGAAGAACTACCCGGCAGCCTACGAGCCGGTCATGGCGATCGCCGCCACCGACTGGAACGACGGCAAAGCCTCGTATTCCAACTACGGAGACTGGGTCGATCTCGCCGCCCCCGGTGGCGACATGGACAAGTACGACGACCCCGAGGGCATCTACTCCACAATGCCCACATACAACGTGTTCCTAACCTCCTGCCGGGCTATGGGTCTTCTCAGTCCCTGCTACGACCTGAACTACGACCAGCTCGCCGGCACCTCGATGGCCGCGCCACAGGTGGCGGGGGCCGCGGCGCTGTTGTTCGCCATGGGTGTCCCTGCCACTGAGGTCCGAGGTCTATTGCAGTCCACGGCCGAGGCAATATCCGGGACTGGCACGCTCTGGGCCAACGGCCGCCTGGACGTCGGGGCAGCGGTCGCCGGTGCCGGTTCCCCGCCTGATCCGGGAACCGTCTCGGGGATCGTGACCGATGCATCCACGAATAGCGGAATCGTCGATGCCACGGTCACGGTGGTGGAAGCCAGCCTGTCTGCCACTACCGGCGTCGACGGTTCGTACGCCATCTCGGTGCCTGAGGGGACGTACACAGTGACGGCGTCCGCCAGCGGGTATGTGTCGGAATCGCAGACCGGGGTGTTAGTGACTTCGGGCGGAACCATCGCAGTCAACTTCGCCCTCAACCCGGAGCCGGCTGTGACGACACTGCACGTGGGTGATTTGAACGGTGTCGCCGTCAGCCAGGGCTCGACCTGGCGGGCGGAGGTGACGATTCTCATTGTCGACAACGTCGGCAACCCGGTGGAAGGTGCAACTGTTTTGGGCACCTGGACCCCGAGCGGCTCCGGAGGTACCACCTCTTGCGTAACCATGGCAGACGGGAAATGCATGGTGAGCAGCGGCAGCATTGCCAAGCGGTTCAGCAACACCACCTGGACGGTAGGCGATGTCACCCATGGCACACTCGGCTATGACTCAAATGCCAACCTGGAGACCTCCATCACGATCAGCAAGCCCTAAGACGGAAGGGAAGCGAAGACGGCGGATTCTGCGGAAAGGTCGAGACCGATGGGTCCCTCCGCCGATCTGCTGCGCTTTCAAACGAAGCGACCGTCGGCTTCTGAGACCCCTCGTCCGATAAACCGAACAATGGAACAGGCCCCGGTCTCCGAACCGGGCCTGTTCTCGACCTCACCGCGCGCCGCTCCCAGGCAATCGCTCTCCATACCTCACCGACCCTTAGGGATGGCCGCCACAAGCCGGGCCGCGTATTAGCGGCCACCGCGCGTCGATGGGTTTGGCACCGCGTCCGCGGACCGCCAGAAAGGGTCGATCCCGATCATCACACCCATCTCGCTGCCCTTTCTCTCGACACAGGGAGCCGCAGCGGGCAAACCTGATTCGGGTCGATGTGCTCTCGCCTCTTTCGAGCCACGCCACAGCCGAGGACACCAACCGGCAGACACCTCGTTAGAAAGCCAACCCAACTGAAGGTGGCAGGCACTTCAAGAGTCCACCAGCCGGCACCTCGACGCTACGGGAACAACTCCCGCAACGCGCCCCCAGTCTCAATCAGGCACTTCGGCGCTCGGGTCGAGCGACCCTGATCGGATCTGCCTGCCAGGAGCACTTGTCGCTTCGGTACCGCTTCCTCGTACCCGCACCGGTGGCGTCGCGTCAGCAAGGACCACACCGGTCTCGCCAGTGCAATTGTCGAGCTCGCTCAGCTTCTTTTCTAGGCGACGACTCGCCGGTCATCGCCGGCCGTTGGCATGATCCACCCTCTGCACGGCCGATGGTTGTCCGGCAAGCATCGCGAGGAACTCGGTCAAGCTCGAGACCTGCGGGCTATTGCCAACTCACCATTCCAGATTCTTAAATCTGGGAAATTCCCCATCCTTACCTTGTGTGATGGCGGATGGATTGCCCGGAACTCTCGGAGCCGGCCAAACCACCATTCCATCGATGGAAGGAACCTTCACGTTCTCCGGTTGGTCTTCCCGCTGGGCAGGATCGGTCAGCAGGATTTTCAGTCCATGTTCCTGTAGCGCCGATGGGAGAGCCACTGGCCAACTTTGATCGGGTCCGGGAGAGCCTGCGGCGAATCATCGAAGTCATGGGTATCTCGGCGCGCTCGGTGACAGTGTCGACGGTCGGGATGGTGCCGGGCATGCGACGGCTCGCCGAGGAACC
>DATLEZ010000168.1:0-3786 GCA_035525055.1 Acidimicrobiia bacterium
CGACCCTGTTCCCCCGGATGCTGCTGTCGTGGGGGGCAAGGCCGCCACCCTGGCCCGGCTGCGCAGGGCGGGTCTGTCGGTGCCCGGCGGTGTGGTCATACCTGCCCCGGCACTGCCAAAGGCAGGTCAGGAGGGCCTCGATTCCCTTGCCGGGCGGGTCGAGGAGATCCTCGGTAGCGGCCCCTGGGCGGTTCGATCCTCGGCGGCGGACGAGGATGGTGGGGAGCGCTCCTTCGCCGGGCAGTATATAACCACGCTGAATGTCTCCGAAGAGGAGCTGGCAGCCGCGGTGCTGCGCACCCACCAGCGAGTCCGGGGTGTCGGCTGACCTGGGCAAAGTCGCGAATTGCCTGCTCAGGCGCCATTTCTGGTTCGCGTCATTTCGCGCAGTTGCCCGTCCCATCGCACCCTCTCGCGCGATGGACGCGCGATGGAGAGCTGAGTCGCCGCTCCACAGTGTGGTCTTGACGTCGGCCGTGGTCGGTCGGACTTGACCACAGGGCGGCAAGTGTCATGGCTCGTCGACTGTGACGACGAGCCGATCCGTGTCCGCAGCTGACCAGTCGTCTGGTGGGATGATTAGCGACCATGCTTCGGCTTGGGCCGAGCCGAACTTGTGGCCGTGGCCGAGGGGAGAATTAGTTCGCATCACGAGGTCGACGACGAGCTGCCAGAGGATCACCACCGGCACGTAGGGCATGTGTCTGGAGACGTCCGGTCCTCTCGGTTCGTCATCCAATCTGGTCGCTCGAACAGGAGGTCGACGCTCAGCCAGGTTATGGGATCGGAAGCATGCTGCAGGTAGACGATCCGTGGAGGATTCCGAGGGCCATCGACAGCGGCGAGGTTGTCCCCGTCAAGCCCTTCGGTTTGCCCTATATCAGGTCTCTCCGTTCCAGAGTGGTGACGGCCAGCGCAGCTCCCAGGACCAGATAGGCGCCGAGCAGTGCTGCGGCGAGCGGGAGCGATGGGAGATTCGAAGCCTGGGTCACGTCCGCCAGGACATGATGCTGCACCTCCTGTCCCGGCTCAGAAGCCCCTCCAGCGCCAAACTCACCCAAATCGTCATCTCGTCGGGGACCTCGATCAAGGCGGTACAAAGTATGCTCGGTCACGCCTCGGCATAAGGGTCGCTTTTCGAGGAGGACGTGGAAGCGCTGGCTGATCGGATCGAAGATCGGTACGGCGACCGGTGAGTCGAGGGACGCCTACGCATCGGAGACAGGCGAGTCCTCACCATCAGCAGCGAGCCATGCTCGCGAATGGCGACGCCAATCATTTGGTCGGCCCGTCACCGGATCGGTTCGCATCTGAAGTTGTCCCCGCTCGGTGCGATCAGCGGGGAGACATCTTGGTTGGCATCTTGTGTAGGTTTGCTTCGAGGGTGTTCCGGAATCCGTGGAGCGCCAAAGGGAATCCGCGACGAAGGGAGTCCAACAATGCGGATGAAGCGACGAACCACCCTGCTCGTGCTCGTGGCGGTGGCAACGCTAGTAACAGCACTACCTGCGTCAGCAGGCCACGACGACGACCCCCGAACCGAGAACCTGCACCCTATGGGGCACATCGAGGAGCCGGCGAGCCTGTTCTTCGGGCCGCCCACCGTGCATACGGACATCGCGTTCTGGGGCAAGTACGCCTTCCAGGGCAACTGGTTGGGGATCAACGTCCGTGACATCTCCGCGCCTGGCAACCCCAGGCAGGTCTCGTTCACCGAGTGCGAGGGGAATCAGGGCGACGTGTTGGTGTGGGACGACGTGCTCGTGAGGTCGTGGAATTCACCAGCCCCACCCGGCGTCACCTGCGACGGACAGACCGTACCCCAAGGGTTCGAAGGCCTTCATGTCTTCGATATCAGCAACGTGCGAGACCCGGCTCTCATCGGTTCGGTTGAACTCGAGTGCGGTTCGCACACCGCTACCGCCGTCCCTGATCCGGCCAACGACCGCCTTTTGGTCTACAACTCCGGATCTTCCGGCGCCTGTGAGGGCTTCGAGGTCGTCGAGGTTCCACTGTCGGACCCGGCGTCTGCCAGCCAGATCAACTTCGTGGAACTCGATCGTGACTGCCACGACATCGGAGTGATCCTCGGTGATGCCATGAAGGCAGCCTGCGCAGGTGACGACGGGTTCGCTGTCGTCGACATATCGGGCTCTCTCACCGACCCGACTCATGAATATTCGGTGTCGGTCCCCGGTGTTTCGATCGGCCATAGCGCTGCGTTCTCCTGGGACGGCGAAGTCGTGATCTTCGGTCACGAGCCCGGCGGCGGGGTCGCATCCAACTGCGAGGAGCCCAACCCGGACTCGGACAAGTCGTATTTCTTCTATGAGACGGCGACCGGAGACCTCCTGGGGACTTGGGTGCTGCCGAGGCCGCAGAGCGCGACCGAGAACTGCACCCTCCACAATTTCAACGTGGTGCCGATACGGAGTGGAAACGACGTCCTGGTGCATGGCAGCTACCAGTCCGGGGTCTCCGTGGTCGACTTCACCGACCCCACCCACCCGGTCGAGCTGGCCTACAGCGACCCACCACCGATAAGCCCACCCGACCTCGGTGGCTCATGGTCTGCGTACTGGTACAACAACTTCATCTACGAGACCAACATCACCGAGGGGCTGAACATCTTCAGGTTCTCGGGGAATCAGACGGCAGGCGCGATACGTCTCGACCATCTCAATCCACAGACTCAGATGTTCACCATCGACGGCTGACGTCAGGCACCAGACACAAAAGGGGGAGCTCCGAAGCTGCGGGGCTCCCCCTTTTTAGCTCGTTGCCCGCGCCGGGGCGCCACGCATACGTCTCCACGACATCAGGCACACCCACGGGACCCTGCTCGTCAAAGCCGGCGTCCCAGTCAAGGTTGTGTCCGAACGGTTGAATCACGGGAATCCAGCGTTCACCATCGACACCTACCAACACGTGCTCCCCAGGATGCAGCCGAAGCCGCCCGCACCTTCGAACAGCTCATCAAAGAGCAACGACGCGGAACCGCCGGTAGAAGGGCCGGTAGAAGAACCGCCTAACACGGTAGAAGCCCCGGCCAACAGCACGCTGGCCAGGGCTTTTCGTAGCGGGAGCGGGAATGAACCCGCGCCCTTCGGGTTTATGAGCCCGACGAGGTGCCAGTTAGGGCCGTTGAGCCCCGCCCATCGACGATAGTTAGCGTCGCGACAACTCTGAACGTCTGCCAACCAATGACGGCTGGTACCACCCTGTGTCAGGCGGTTGGGCACCAGTACGGCACCAGGATGGCCGAGCAGGTCTTCTCCGTGACCTGCACAAGAGCCGCCGGTCTACACGATGCTGAAGATCAAGATGCGGTGGCCCGAGAGCTCCGCTGTCACCCGACGCTTGGTAGCGTCGGAGATCTATTGTGCATAGTCGCGCTGCGCGGTGAGAGCAGGTGTCCCGTAAGCGGATCTCTAACCGGGCGTCCCGTCGTGCTCTCTTTTTTGGGCGAGCTGCTGTCGTTGCCATTCATACACGCCGGGCAGCCAATCCTTGCCGAACGTGGCCGATGGCCCGATGCGCGGGTCATCGGGAGCATGGCCGTCACGCAAGGCTTGCACGTACGCGCGATCCAGTTCGATCCGTGCGGGTACCTGATCAGCTCCGCAGACGGACCCGTGACCGGGGATGAGGACATCGACGTCGTCCGCCACGCCCTCAAGGAGCCGCAGGCCAACGAGGTAGTCCTCGATCGGATTCGCGGTGTCCAGGTCGGGGAACGGCATCAGGATGTCAGAAAGCATGTCGCCGGCGACGAGAACGCCGCGC
>DATLEZ010000169.1:0-8734 GCA_035525055.1 Acidimicrobiia bacterium
ATCTTGGTGATCTCCCGTTCACAGGCAGCCAACTCTTCCTGCCACGAGTCGATCTGCTGATCGACAGTCCTGTTCTCACCCCACCCATCCATATGAGACAGTATGAAGGCTCGGGGTGACAGAAAACCCTGATCCCAACAAGCGTTTCCAAGAAATCCGAGACGTACCGGCGGCGGCCGTCCGGTTCGGCTGCGACCGGAGTTCGCCCACCCCCCTCGACCTCGCTCCGCTCCGGTCGGTCCCCCCGCAAGCAGGGGGACAACCCAAACAGCCGCTCCACTTTCCTTCGCTGGTTCTTCTCTTTGTGACGAACCGGCGGCGGTCTTCGGGTCCGGCTGCGTCCGGAGTTCGCGCACCCCCTCGACCTCGCTTCGCTTCGGCCGGTCCCCCCGCAAGCGAGGGGACAGCAAACCAGACTCTCGCCCTACCCCCCTCCTTGCTGATTCTTGGATTGCCTACTGCCTGCTGCCAACTGACCCGCTGGGTAGCTCCGTCCCGTTACGCTCGCGGCATATGCGTTGGTCGCAGGCGTACTTTCCGACATTGCGTGATGACCCGGCTGAGGCTGAGGCCGTCAGCCACAAGCTGCTGGTTCGCGGCGGGTTCATTCGCCAACTCTCGGCCGGTCACTACTCCATGCTTCCGCTTGGCCAGCGGGTACGAGCCAAGATCGATCGGATCATCCGCGAGGAAATGGACGCCATCGGTGGCCAGCAGTTCCATCTGCCTGCGTTGCACCCGGCCGAGATCTGGAAGAAGTCGGGCCGTTGGGACGTGATAGGGGATGAACTCTTCCGGCTCAAGGACCGCAAGGGTGCCGAAAGCGCCCTAGGTTTTACTCACGAAGAGGTCTTCGCGACCCTCGCCACCGAGATCTCGTCCTACCGCGACCTGCCTCAGATCTGGTACCAGGTTCAGACCAAGTTCCGCGACGAACCCAGGCCGAGGTCAGGTCTGCTCCGGGTCCGCGAGTTCACGATGAAGGATTCGTACTCGCTCGACATCGACCGCCAGGGTCTTGACGTTGCGTTCGACAAGCACCATGCCGCCTATCGGAGGATTTTCTCCCGGATTGGCGTACAAGCATCCGACGTCCAGGCATCGTCGGGGGCGATGGGCGGATCCACATCCGTCGAGTTCGTTGTCAAGAGCCCGGCCGGCGAGGACTGGATCGTCAGCTGCCCCAAGTGCGATTACCGCGCCAACCTCGAGAGGGCGGTCTCGGAGTTACCTAAGGTCGTTGATGACGGTGGGCTCGACCTGCCCGAGGAGTTCGCCACACCGGGGATCAAGACGATCGCCGCATTGGCTGCCGCGTTCCCCGACATCGCCACCCCCGAACGCCAACTCAAGACCCTGGTATTCGTCCTCGACGGTCAGATCACCCTGGCGGTCGTGCGCGGTGACCACGAACTGCTCGAGCAAAAACTTCGGGACGCCACGGGCGCAGTCAACCTCAGGGTGGCACAGGCGGATGAGATGAAGACGGCCCTGGGTGCATTTCCCGGGAGCCTCGGTGCGGTCGGAGTGCGCGACATCCCGATCGTGATGGATGAGGAGATGCGGGGTCGGACCAACATGGTCACTGGCGCCAACCGCGACGATTGGCACCTCCGGGGAGTGGACGTTGAGCGTGACCTGACGATTGCAAAGTGGGCGTCGTTGCGAACAGTTCGGGAAGGCGAAGGCTGCCCGAACTGCGGGTCCGCGTTGACGCTCTGGAAAGGCATTGAGGTCGGGCACATCTTCAAGCTCGGCACCCGGTATTCGGAGGCTATCGGGGCCCTCGTCCAGGACGAGGCGGGCGAATCTCACCCGATCGTGATGGGTTCCTATGGCATCGGATTGGAGCGATCGATCGCCGCTGTGGTCGAAGCCTGCCACGACGAGAAAGGCATCGTCTGGCCGGTGTCGGTCGCACCCTACGAGGTGGTGGTCACTGTCCTTCGCGTCGACGACGACGCGACTCTCTCGGCCGGAACAAACCTCTACGAGGCTCTACGAAAGGCCGGCGTCGACGTTGTGCTCGACGATCGCAGCGAGCGGCCCGGGGTGAAGTTTGCCGACGCGGAATTGATCGGATTCCCATACCGGATCACGGTCGGGCCTAAGGGAGTTGCGGCGGGCAACGCCGAACTCACGCGGCGGTCAGGACTCATCACTGAAGACGTTCCCATGGCCGAGGTCGTGGATCGGGTCACTCAACTGATAATGCCTCTCCGGAGTGGATTCACCAAGTAAGTTGCCGTCAACCGGAGGTGCTCGCATGCAGCGCGGAAGACCCGTGCTCGGTGTCCTTGGTGGTTTGTTGCTCGGTCTCGGTGAAGCGGTCCTGATTCAGCAGTTCGGACTGTGGCCCCTTGATGCCGTCCTTCTGTTCGGATTGCCGGTTCTCTGCATCGTTTTAGGGTTGGTGCTGGCTCGCTCGGCCCCGTTCGGCAAGGGTCGCCGATGCGACGCACGATTGTTGTTGTCGGCTTGGTTGCCCTGATGGGGTTGGCCGTAGCCGCGAGCGCGCAATCGCTGGAGGGAGGCTGCACTGTCAACGCCACCTCCGACCTCGACCAAACCACGATGACCGATGCCACCAGGGACAACCCGTTCGACGTCGACCCTGAAGGATCAATCTCCTGGGTCGCCAACTCCCCGGGGCCGATCATGGATCACACCTGGGTCATCAATGTCGATATCGGCGGGTTCGGCCTCCCGGTCGCCCGAGGCGGCGACCCCAACACGGACGGGACCCAGACCTCGGAGGGAGAACGCTCGATTCCCGAACTCATCGAGGACGCCGAGGCGTCCGGTGTTCCCAACGCTCAGCTCCTCGGATCGCTCCGGGGGATATACCGGGTTTTCGGGAGCATCGATGGGACCGGCTCGTGTTCGGGTGACGCCTTCGTGTTCATCCAGGGCAATCCCCTCACAGAGTTGGTGGGCCAGGTAGCGGCGGGAATGGCTGGCGTCGGAGCCGCAATGGTCGTCGGCTCGGGAGTCAAGTAGAAGGGCTAAGTCAGACGGGCTTCACCGGTGTAAGCCACGAGCCCGTCACCCCGAACGAATCCGATCACGGTCATGCCGAGGTCGTCAGCGAGTTCGACCGCGAGCGACGAAGCCGCGGAGATTCCCACCACCATGGAAATTCCGGCGACCGCAGCCTTTTGGGTTATCTCGAACGAGATGCGACCGGAGACCATGAGGATGACATCACCCAGGGGCCAGCGAGTCCCGGCGAGAGAACCGATCGCTTTATCCGTTGCGTTGTGACGGCCGACGTCCTCGGCGGCTGTCAGGAGAGCCCCTTTCTGGTCGAAGATCGCGGCGGCGTGGAGTCCACCGGTGGCGGCGAAAGCAGGTTGCGCCTCGGCGAGTCGGTCCGGCAGGGAGAGGATCAAGTCGATCGGCACGATCGGTCCATCACCGAGCGGCGGTGAAGCGATCCGCACCGCATCGATCGAGGCCTTTCCGCATACGCCGCAACTCGACGTCGTATAGGTGTTGCGACGGTACTGCTCAGGGTCGATGACCACGCCATCGGCCAGGATCAGCCGGAAGCGATCACCGTCGCCTTCACCTTTGACACCGGCCACCTCCTGTGGCCCCAGAACGATCCCCTCGGTGATGGCAAACCCGAGGATCAGGTCTTCCTCGTTTCCCGGAGTGCGCATCAGCACCGCGAGAGGAACGCTCCCGAGCCGGATTTCCATCGGCGCCTCGACGACAACCTCGTCCAAGACCTCCTCGGCCCGATTGCCCCTAATACGAGTCACACCGATCTGCTTCGTGGGATCCACCACTGAAAGCTACTGCCGTCTGCCGTCTGCCGACTGTCTGGCGTCTATGGTTTTGGCCATGCGAGCCCACAACTTCGGAGCAGGACCATGCACCCTTCCGCTCGAGGTGCTCGAAGAGGTACAGGCCGAATTCGTCGACTTTGACGGGACCGGCATGTCCTTGATCGAAATGTCACACCGTTCAGCTGAGTACGAGGCGGTTCACGATGCTGCCCTGGCCCTGGCACGGGAAGTGGCCGAGGCCCCCGAAGACTTCGAGGTCCTGTTCGTACAAGGTGGAGCCACTCTTCAATTCGCAATGGTTGCCATGAACCTCCTGGCTCCCGACCAGAAGGCCGGCTATGTCGTATCTGGTTCGTGGGGCAAGCGAGCCCTCGAGGACGCCGGTCCCCATGGCGACGTTTACAGCGCATGGGACGGCAAGGCGGATTCATACACCCGCATGCCTCGTTCAGACGAGATCGAGGTCCGTCCCGATACCCGCTATCTCCACGTCACCACCAACGAAACCATCGGAGGAATCCGAATGGTCGACCTTCCCGAGTTGGGGGTGCCTCTGGTGGCCGATATGTCGAGCGACTACCTGGCGAGGCCGATCGATTGGCCGCTTTACGACCTCGTCTATGGGGGAGTGCAGAAGAACCTGGCCCCGGCCGGGATGGCGGTGGTGTACGTGCGTAGGTCGGCCCTCGACAGCGCCCGCAAGGACCTCGGGTCGTTCCTGCGCTACTCGTGGCATGCCGAGACCCGCTCCCTCGGCCACACGCCACCCATGTTCTCGATCTACATCATGGGGAAAGTTCTTGCCCGGATGAGAGCTGGCGGGGGCATCCGCGCTGTCGAGCACGCAGCCGCCGATAAAGCTGCGGTCTTGTACCGGGTCATCGACGAAAGCGATGACTTCTATCGAAACCCGGTCGATCGGGCCGTCCGGTCGCACATGAACGTCGTCTTCCGACTCCCCGAGGAGGTCCTCGAGAAGGAGTTCCTGGCAGCCTCCGAAGAGGCGGGGATGGTGGGTCTCAAGGGACACCGGAGCGTCGGTGGTCTGCGGGCGAGTCTGTACTACGCATTGCCGATGGCGTCGGTCGAGTTCCTGGCCGCGTTTATGACCGACTTTCAGTCATCTCACGGTTGAACGACCGCCGGTTATAATCCGAGGCCGAAAGTTAAGGACGCTTTCTGGAGAGGTGGGCGCCCTGCCCACCTCTCTCTTGTCATGTTTGTTGCCGGAAAAAGGCGGAAGGGCACCGGGTCCCCCGCCCAAAGAATGTCTCCAGCGGGAAATAGGGAATTTGAAACTCTTGGAAATGGCTACGGAAGAGCACATCTGGAAGGTCGTCGAGCCTTATCTGGCGGCCGAGAAGCTCGAGTTGGACGATCTCGAGTTGGTCGGTCGCGGGCGGGCCTTGACCCTTCGAGTTGTAGTTGACGGTGAAGGAGGCCTCGACCTCGATCGCATTGCCGAGGTTGCCCGGGGCATTTCGCGTCTGCTCGATTCGGTCCCCGATCTCGAAGGACCGTATCAACTCGAGGTCACGTCTCCGGGGCTCGAGCGCAAGCTGACCCGTCCCTCCCACTTTGCCAAGTCGGTGGGCCGGGAAGTGGTCGCCAAGACCAATGCCGGAGCCAGCCCCCGCACGATCAAGGGAGTCCTTACCGACGCCGGCGAGAGCGATTTCGTCATCAAAGGCGAAGCCGATCAGGCCGAGACCATCCCCTACGACCAGGTGCTCTCGGCTCGCACCGTGTTCCGGTGGGAGAAAGCCCCCAAGCCGGGCCAGGCGAGGAGACAACCATGAAGATGGATTCCAATGTCATGGATGCCCTCGAACTGCTCGAGCGCGAGCGCGGGGTCCCGGTCGACATGCTGCTCGATGCGCTCGCCAACGCCCTGGTTTCGGCCTACAAGCGCAGCCCCGGCGCCGCCGAGGAAGCCCGCGTCACGATCGACCCGGACACGGGCGACATCTTCGTTTATGCCCAGGACCTCGATGAGGACGGCAACGTCACCCGTGAGTGGGAGGACACCCCCGAAGACTTCGGGCGCATTGCTGCCCAGACGGCCAAGCAGGTCATCCAGCAGCGGCTGCGTGACGTCAAGCGCGAGCAAGTCTTTGATGTCTACGCCGGGCGCGAGGGCGACCTCATCACCGGAATCGTGCAGCAGGTGGATGGTCGCTTCACAATTCTCGACCTCGGCGACGCCGAGGCTATTCTCCCTGGCTCCGAGCGCATCCCCTATGAGAGGCTGGAGCGGGGCAACCGGGTCAAGGCGCTGATCCTCGAGGTTCGCAACGAGACCAAAGGCCCTCAGATCGTCGTGAGCCGCAGCCATCCCGATTTGGTACGCCGGCTTCTCGAGCTCGAAGTTCCCGAACTGGCCGACGGCACCGTCGAAATCGTGGCCATCGCCCGCGAACCGGGACATCGCACCAAGATTGCCGTGGTTTCCCACGATCCCAACGTCGATCCCAAGGGAGCCTGCGTCGGGGCCCGGGGCTCCAGGGTTCGCCAGGTCGTCAACGAGCTGCGGGGCGAGAAAGTCGATGTTGTGCAATGGCGTGAGAACACGTCGCAGTTCATCGCCGAGGCCCTCGGGCCCGCGAAGGTCAAAGAGGTTCGTGTGGACGAAGAGAACAAGATCGCCGAGGTGATCGTCAGCGAGCATCAGCTCTCACTTGCCATTGGCAAGGAGGGACAGAATGCCCGGCTGGCTGCCCGGCTCTCCGGGTACAAGGTCGACATTCGCTCAGATCACAGCGGGGTTCCCGACCCAGTTGTTCCGGCTGAGCCAATGCCTGATCCGGAACCAGAAGTTGAGGCACCAGTGGCCGAGGCACCAGTGGCCGAAGCACCAGTGGCCGAAGCACCCCCAGAGGTAGCTGTCGCCGAAGGTGGCGAGGCTGCACCGGACCCGGTCGAGCCTGAGGTCCCAGTGGACTCTGAAGTGCCAGTGGACTCTGAGGTGCTCGTGGTAGATGTGGATGAGCCCGAAACCGCGCCCCCAGCCGGCGTGGAGGCGGGGGTGGGGGAGGATGAGCGTTAGGTGGCCAAGCTTCGCATCTATGAGCTCGCTCGCGAGCTCGGGCTCGAATCTAAAGAAGTCTTAGAGCAGGCGCACTCACTCGGCGTCGAAGCCAAGACCGCCTCGTCCAGCATCGAGTCCTCCGACGCCGATCTGATCAAGCTGGCTATCGGCGAAGCAAAGTCCGCGACTGGCGTTACCGCTCCAGCGGCGGCACCCGAACCGGAGCCACCGGCGCCGGAGCCGCCCGCGCCGGACCAGCCCGCCGCCGAACCGGAGCCAGCTCCCCCGGTGCAGGAGATCCGGGTTGTGTCGATCACGGAGGGTGCCTCCGTGGCAGAGGTGGCCGAAGCTCTCGGTGAGGCCCCGGCCGTCATCGTCAAGGCACTCATGTCACGTGGAGCTCTGGTCGGAGCAGGAGCTCCGATGCCGGCCGAGCATCTCGAAGCAGTCGCCGAGCAGTTCGGAGCGATGGTGGAGGTGGCCCGCAGAGTCGAGCCGGCCCCGCCACGCAAGGTCCGCCGCGAGTTCGACGACGACCCCAAAGATCTCGTTCCCCGGCCCCCGGTCGTGACCGTGATGGGCCACGTCGACCATGGCAAGACCACGCTCCTCGACACGATCCGCAAGACCAAGGTCGTAGCGGGCGAGCAGGGTGGTATCACCCAGCACATCGGCGCCTATCAGGTCGAAGTCGCCGGCCGGCTCATCACTTTCATCGACACTCCGGGCCACGAGGCTTTTACCGCTCTCCGTGCCCGGGGCGCCGACGTCACCGACATCGTCGTTCTGGTCGTTGCGGCCAACGACGGGGTGATGCCTCAGACGATCGAGGCAATCAGCCATGCCAAGGCGGCCAACGTCAAGCTGATCGTGGCGATCAACAAAGTCGACCTTCCCGGAGTTGATCCTTTCCGGATCAGGACGATGCTCACCGAGTTCGAAGTCGTGACCGAGGATCTGGGTGGCGACGTACCGGTGGTGGAGTTGTCGGCTCTGACCGGTCAGGGAGTCGACAACCTGCTCGAGATCATCGACCTGATAGCCCAGCTCGAGGACTATC
The DNA here is from genome assembly GCA_035525055.1 of Acidimicrobiia bacterium. Classification (GTDB taxonomy): domain Bacteria; phylum Actinomycetota; class Acidimicrobiia; order Spongiisociales; family ZC4RG35; genus DATEEG01. The sequence goes on from DATLEZ010000169.1 coordinate 7,883, forward strand.
GGGCCAACCCCACGGTGCCGGCTTCGGGGGTTGTGATCGAAGCTCAACTCGATCCCGGAATGGGCCCCACCGCCACGGTCATCATCCAGCGCGGGACCCTCCAAGCCAGCGACGCCTTCGTAGCCGGGGCCGCGGCCGGCCGGGCCCGGGCGATGATGGACTGGGCCGGCAACCGGATGAAGGACGCCGGGCCTTCGACTCCGGTGCTGATCATGGGATGGTCCGACGTCCCAACAGCCGGCGATCAGTTCGAAGCGGCGGCGAGTGATCGCGAAGCAAGGACCATCGCCGCCGATCGCATGCAATCGCAACGGGACGCGGCCCTCAACACACCCGCCAATGCCCGCGAACGACTGGCCAATCTGCTCGAGCAACTCCGCGCCGACGAGGCCGAACTGCGACTGATCGTCAAAACCGACGCCCACGGATCGCTCGAGGCGCTCCGGGAGTCCATCGTCAAGATCAAGCGCGAGGGCGCCCGCATCGAGATCATGCATGGCGCCGTCGGAGGCATCAACGAGAACGACGTCAAGTTGGCCGAGGTGACCGAAGCAGTCGTCGTTGGGTTCAACGTCAGGCCCGATGTCAAGACTCGCCGCTTGGCCGAGGAGAAGGGCATCGAGATTCGAACCTACGGCATCATCTACGAGCTTCTCGAGGAACTCGAACAGATGCTGGTGGGACGCCTCGCGCCCGACGAGGTCGAGGCAGTGCTGGGGACGGCCGAGGTGCGGGCAGTCTTCAAGGTGCCCCGGATCGGTGCCATTGCCGGCTCTTATGTCACTGAGGGCGAGATCGTTCGCAATGCCAGGGCGCGCCTGCTGAGGAACGGCGTGGTCGTCTTCGACGGAG